>NZ_CANLFB010000010.1 GCF_947489755.1 uncultured Psychromonas sp. | reverse complement strand
CGGAGTGGACGGGACTCGAACCCGCGACCCCCGGCGTGACAGGCCGGTATTCTAACCAACTGAACTACCACTCCACGTGATAATCATCAGTTCAACTTTAGATTTTGCTAGATAGTATTGCCAATTCTAAACTTTAAAAGTAAGTATTGGCGGAGTGGACGGGACTCGAACCCGCGACCCCCGGCGTGACAGGCCGGTATTCTAACCAACTGAACTACCACTCCAGCAAAATCAACGTTACATAATATGCAACTCTGTTGAGGCGCAGATAATACGGAGTTGCAGGTACTGAGTCAATAACGAAAAACAAAAAAACACAATATTTACAAGCTAAAACGTCTAACTGCTTATTTTATGCTCATAGCGTTTATTTTTTAACATCATTTTCATCTATTTCTAATGGTTTTAAAGGTTCTGTCGAAATATCATCTAATGATAGTTCACCATTTTCTAATAATTTCTTTTGCTTTCTTTTGAGCATAAATAACACGACAAAGATACTGATGATGATGATTACAATTAGAATCGATACTAAAATCCATAAATATTGAAATGTATCTGCTATTTCTATTTCTTCTTCTTCAATCGTTTTTGATTCTAATTCCGTAACAGTGAGTTCTGCTGCTGAGCTTGTTATTGGGTTATCAATTATATCGAGTGGAGCGCTTACCACTTCAAATTCATATTCTGGTAGTTGAAAGCTTAATTCTCGACCATCCACCGTTGTTGCAAATACTTCACCTGAGTAGGTATATTTTTTATAGGGTAATTCTATTTTAAGCGTTGTTGTATCATTCTCTAATATTTGGTCGGCAAGATGTACTATTAATTGTTTTGTATTACTGCCGCTACTATCCGTTATTAAACTATCTATCACCACTGAGTTTGGGTCTATTTCTAACGGGTCAACTACAAAAGTAAACTCTGCACTACTTTTGTTATTATTTGATTGTTTTATTTTATAGCCAAGTGGTTGAGGGAAAACGATCATATCGGCATTATAACTACGTATAAAAATATTATTTTTAGTTCTAATGTTTACTAAATAACGCCCTGGCGTTAAATCCATAAATAAGCGGGTACTGAGCTTGCCATCAAATGGTAATGAGTCATAAGATTGCCCATCATCTTTATACAGCGCAATTGACTTTTGGCTGTCGTTCGTTTGTTTATCACTGTTAATTAATGACACGGTTAAACGTGCATTATTCAGTAAATCTTTATCTGTCATTACCTGACCATCATTTATCAAAGAAATATAAGAAGTAAGGTATTCCTTGTTATAAACTTTGAGTGGTAATTTCTCTACTTTTAAAGTCGTTGGGTTTAATAGCTGAATACGGTTCTTACCGTTTAAAGAAGCGATCGCTTGCCATGGCCCTGGCATCGGGTTTTGTATTGTAATAATGTCTTGATTTCGATTATTAAACCACCCAACAGTCTCTGGTGGATGGCGCTGTGCATACCATTTGCTACCATCAGGGTTAACTAATACTACTTTTTGTGCATGCGATGGGTGGTTTAATATAATAGTGACTTGTTCAGTGTTAGGATCAATTCTAAAGCGGTTATCAAGTAAAGGGATATCATTGGGTGCATAAATAGTATGTGCCATTGAACTCATTACCGTGAATATCAGTAATGTGAATGCTATCCACTTTTTCTTAATTATCGCCACAAACAACTCCCTGATTTTTCTACTAAATTTAAACGTGATTCATGCTCTTTTAATTCTTCTTGATTGGCATGAATGATAGATAAAGGTGATAAATTTTGACGTGAACGTCGACCCGTATCATTTTTACCTGACTCATTATTGGCTAAGTTTAAATCTTTTTGACCGCCTGACATGAGCAAATAAACATCGGCGAGGATTTCCGCATCTAATAACGCCCCATGCAATACACGATGTTTATTATCGATACCGTAACGGTCACATAAAATATCAAGATTGTTCCGCTTACCGGGGAACATTTTCTTCGCCATTGCTAATGTATCGGTTACTGTGGCGATTTCTTCAGTGGGTTGTGTCTTTTTATTTAAAAAACGAAACTCTTGATCCATAAAACCCACATCAAAGGGCGCATTATGGATAACTAAATCGGCACCTTTAATAAAATCAATAAATTCGTCGGCAATTTCTGAAAATCGAGGTTTATCGTATAAAAATTCATCAGTAATCCCATGAACCGCCATTGCTTCTGGATCAATTAACATATCGGGTTGCACATAAACATGATAATGACGACCAGTTAAACGACGATTAATGACTTCTACACAACCGATTTCAATAATGCGATGCCCCACATAAATGAGTCCATCTTTATTCATACCGGTTGTTTCAGTATCTAATACAACTTGTCGGGTCAGTTTACTTGTGTTCATAGACATCTCTATTTATAGTTGTTGCGTATTTTAGCTGCTTAATTTGCAGAATCTCTGCTGACTAGTCTAACAAAATTTATGTGATGATATTAATGAAAAAAATTCAACTTTATACAGATGGTTCATGTCTTGGTAATCCAGGTCCAGGTGGTTATGGTGCTATTTTAGTGTTTAACGAACACCGTCGTGAATTGTCAGAAGGTTATGAAAGAACGACTAATAATAGAATGGAAATGTTGGCCTGTGTAAAAGGCTTAGAAAGTTTAACGGAAGTCTGTGAGGTCGATGTTACCACTGATAGTCAATATGTGCGCCAAGGTATCACACAATGGATACATAATTGGAAAAAACGCGGCTGGAAAACAGCCGCTAAAGCGCCAGTAAAAAATGTTGATTTATGGAAAGCGCTAGATGCAGCCCAGGAGAAACATACGGTTAGATGGCATTGGGTTAAAGGGCATTCAGGACATCCTGAAAACGAACGTTGTGATGACTTGGCTCGTGAAGCCGCAGAAGCAAACCCGACTCAGCCTGATGAAGGCTTTGATGGTTAGTTGCTTATCTATTTTAGTTTACGTTTAGTTTAATTCTTTTGTATGAGATTGCTTTGTAGCAACTGGCTGATTGTTAATAATCGTTCTTCTGAATTCGAAACTAGATTTTACCGGTGTCATCGGCGTACAACGTTTTTTGGCTACAATAAAATAAACACTGCAGAAAAAAGATAAATAGCGTTGCCCTATGTTTTCTATTAATGACAACAAGGGGCCTTCAGGCTGTGCTGAAATATAATCAAAGTGTTGTTTTTGTTTTATTTCAAATCCTAATAAATGTAACCAATCGATGACACGGTTCGGTGAAAATAGACGTGCAGTTTGGGTGTTTTGAGGCGTGAATAGTGAACGGCATCCAAAAAAACTGTAAGGGTTATAACCACTGATAATTAACGTGCCATCTAAGGTTAATATACGATCTATTTCTCGTAATAACTGATGGGGATCGCTCGAAAAATCAAGCTCATGGACCAAAATGCAACAATCAATCGTTGAGTCTTGAAAAGGTAAATCATGTAAGTCACTTTTTAAACCAATGTCGACACCATCTTCCGCACAATTTATTTGATGTCGAATCGGACATTTATTGGTTTTTAATTGTGTGCTTAAGTTCCCTAACTTTAATAGGTGATAGCCAAAACAACGAGATATGGCATTATTAACGAGATGTTGAGTATGCGCTTGTAAATGTTCACCATTACTTAACTGTAACCAATCAGTAATCGGAGTTAAGATGCGTGATGTTTTTGCTATTTTCATAGATGCCTCCATCCCCCAAATTTTAAAAGTTGAGATAAATTATGTTTAGTGTTTTAACCATTCCAGCCTTTGATGACAACTATATTTGGCTTATCAAAGATAGTCAAAGCCAGCGATGTGTTGTTGTTGATCCTGGTGACGCAACGCCCGTCCTAGAAATATTAGCGGCACAAAACTTAACGATTGAAGCGATTATTATTACTCATCACCACCATGATCATACTGGTGGCGTAAAAGATCTTGTGTCAGACAATCCACAAATTAAGGTTTTCGGTAAAACGCCTTTATTTGAAAATATGTATTTAGTTGATGAAGGTGACCAAGTTTCTTTTTTTGATAACAAGTTAACGTTTAACGTTTGGCAGGTGGCAGGTCATACACTTGACCATATCGTTTACTTTAATGAGGAAATGTTATTTTGTGGAGATACGTTGTTTTCAGCTGGTTGTGGTCGTGTTTTTGAAGGAACTCACTTGCAAATGTTTGATGCATTATCTCGTTTAGCGACTTTAGACGAAAATATGAAAGTCTATTGTGCGCACGAATATACACAAAATAATCTTATTTTTGCGTTGCATGTTGATCCTCATAATAGTGATCTGATTGCTTATATTAAACAAGTTAGTAAATTACGTCAGCAAGGGTTGCCAAGTATCCCAACTACGATTAAATGTCAGAAATTAGTGAATCCTTTTTTACGTTTTGATGATGAGGCGTTAGTTAATAACTTACAAAATATCTTAGCTAAAAAAATTACGTCAGGATTACAATGCTTTAAAGAGCTTCGTCTTTATAAAGATCATTTTTGATTGCATGATTAAAAAAACATAGAATACGCACTTTAATTTTGCAAATGGTCATATTATGAAACTTTTTTTGCCTTTATTTCTTATTGTGTTGTTGAGTGCTTGTCAAAGTACTACTTCACAAGCACCCGAATTCATTGAAGTTTCAGATGGAGTAAACAACACTAAAAAAACAGTTGCTGACTCTAGTGACGGAGCATTAACTAAAACTAACCTAGTTGAAAATGAAACTAAACAGCAACTTGGTCCTGTGATTGATAAATCCTATGACAATTTATGGTTAAAGTTAGCTGAAGGTTTTAGTTTTGAAGTGCCTGATAATTCTCGTGTTGCGATACAACGTGATTATTATTTAAATCATCCTTCTTACTTAAAAAGAGTATCAAAACGAGCAGAACCTTTTCTTTGGTTGATTGTTGAACAAATAGAAGCCAATGACTTACCACTTGAGCTTGCATTGTTACCTGTTGTAGAAAGCACGTTTGACCCTTTTGCTTACTCTTATGCTGGCGCGTCTGGTTTATGGCAATTCATGCCAGCCTCAGGACTTCGTTTTGGTTTACATCAGGATTGGTGGTATGACGGACGAAGAGATGTTTATGCATCGACACGTGGCGCACTCGAATATATGCAAATTTTGCATCGTTATTTAGGTGAGGATTGGCTGTATGCCTTTGCCGCTTATAATTCAGGGGAAGGCAGAGTAGAGCGAGCAATTAGAAAAAATAAAAAAGAAGGTAAAGCTGTTGATTATTGGAGTTTATCGCTGCCTAAAGAAACTCAAAATTACGTACCTAAATTCTTAGCACTCATTGATATTATTCGTAATCATGAAAAATATGATGTCGAATTGCCACATATCTCAAATCAAAAAGCATTAGCTTATGTCGATATAGGTTCTCAAATGGATCTGGCTTATGCCGCGGAGTTAGCTGATTTAAGCCTATCGGAACTTCAGTTATTGAACCCTGCTTTTAATCATTGGGCTACTTCGCCGAATGGCCCCCATAAGCTTTTATTACCAAGCTCTGTTGCAGAAGACTTTGCTGAGAAGCTTTCAAAGATTGATATCAATAAACGTGTTCGTTGGGACCGTTATCTCGTTAAAGCTGGAGATAGCTTGAGTGTCATTGCACGAAATAACCAAACAACAACGCAAGTACTAAAACAGATAAATGATTTAGACAGTTCATTTATTAAAATAGGGCAGCCTCTTTTAATTCCTATTGCCAGTAAATCACAACAATTGGCATTGTCTTTACAAGCAAAACAATTTGAGGTTGAAGCTTCTAAAAAAAGTAATACAAACCAAAAGGTTATTCATAACGTTATCGAAGGGGATACGCTTTGGGATATTAGCCAAGAATATAAAGTGACGTCGAAGGAAATCGCTAAATGGAATGGTTTTAAAACACAAAAAACATTACGTTTAGGTCAAAAATTGATTATTTGGCAGCCTGTGTCGACCGCTACTGTCGCTGATTCAAAACAGTTTACACGTCATATTACTTACCAAGTTCGCAATGGTGATTCTTTGGGTGAAATAGCGCAGAAATTTAATGTTAAAACAGCTGATTTAATACGTTGGAATAATATTAAAAACAGTAAATATATAAAGTCAGGACAAAAACTAAAAGTGTTGGTTGATGTTAGAGATACTAGTGCTTAATGTTTGGAGATTGTAATAAAAACAATATTACAGGCTTCATTTTTTAAATATATACACGTAATTAGTTTAGTGATGACTAGTATTGTAAATACTAAGTAATAAAAAATTTACTTTTAAAAAAGCACTGAGTAGATCATCTAATCAGTGCTTTTTTATTGATTTGTAATGTCGTCATTTGGCGTAGAAGAAGGTAGGTTATTTGATGTAGAAGCTGTAACACCGTTTTTATGACTGCCTTCTTTTTTTAGTAAACTTCAATACTCAACAGAATATTTTACGCTTTGCTTAAGCTATCGATTGTTTGAGATACATTTTGAGCGCCTAATTGAATACCATTCATGACGGTTTCTATTTTACTTATTTGGTCACGGCCTTTCTCTGCATATTCAGACACTGCATTAATACCTTCTTGAACGTTCTTTGTTATTTCTTGATTATTGGCAACAACCTCTGATATTTCTTTAGTAGATTCAGTTGTTCTAGAAGCAAGTTGTCTCACTTCATCAGCAACAACTGCAAAACCTCGCCCTTGATCTCCAGCCCTTGCCGCTTCAATTGCTGCATTTAATGCAAGTAAATTGGTTTGGTCCGCAATACTTTTGATGATTGAGACCATTGATTGAATGTTATCGGCTTGTTCACTGAGCATTTCTATTAGTTCTGTTGTTTTAATTGTTTTATCTGAAATGTCGGCTGATGTTTTAACTGAAGAGGCTAACATACCTGATGCTTTCTCAATCATTTCTACGGTCTCTAATGACGTTTCATGAGCAATCGTTGAAGCATTCCTTACCAGAGTTTCTCGTTCAATATTGTGTGTAATATTACTGGCAAATTTTATGACTTTAATGACGTTATTATTACTATCGATAATTGGGTTATAAGTTGCTTCCAACCATAAATCATTACCATGTGCATCTTTTCTTAGAAATTGACCGCTTTTAAAATTGTTTTGTTGTAAGTCTTCCCAGAACGTTGGGTTTTCTTTATAAAAGGACTCTTCACAAAATATGCGATGGTGTTTTCCTTGTATATTTTTTAAATTATATTGAACAGCATTTAAAAAATTATCATTAGCATTAAGAATATGACCTTGAGGAGTGAACTCAATAATTGCTTGTGATTTATCAAGGGCAGTAAAAACGGCTTCTTTTGACATAGATGCTATTTTTTTATCCGTTACATCTGTCGCTATTTTCATTATTTTGGTTACATGACCATTTTCAATAATAGGAAAGTAGGTTGCTTCAAGCCAAATAGTTTCACCACTTTTATGTTTTCGCATAAACGTGCCTTTGTTAGCTTCGCCTTGTCTTAGTAATTTCCAAAAAGACTGGTATTCATTTGATTTGGTGTATTCTGGAATACACATATTCGAATGATGAATGCCGATAACTTCATTTCTTTGGTATCCAGTTATATTTAGAAATAGATCATTTACGTCAAGAATGTCTCCATTTGGAGTAAATTCTATTGTTGCTACACTTTGCTTTATTGAATCGATAATAGAGTTCGACTCTTTAAGCATTGTTTAGCATTTATTTAGTTCATTTTTTATTTGTGTGTTAAACATTTAATTTCCGCTAATAAGCATAAGATCTTTATACTTTTTTTAAACTGTAAATAGTTAACTTCATTTATATAAAGCTAGTTTATTAACTTATCCGATATTCGAAGTCGTTAATCAACTGTCAGAAAGAATCATCTATTGTTTTTATTACTCTTGGTCTTTAAATAAGTGATGCATATGGTTTGAGTTCGAAACAATAGTTGATCAATTCTAAATTCTCTTAAAATAATGAGATGATAAAGAAATAAAAAATGTAAAAAATCTATTAAACTCAGCCTTCAGTATAGTGTTAATAGGGGGATTAATAACTGTAGATGTCATCGGTTTTTGCATTTATGGTGTTTTATTGATGATAATAAAAAAGGAGCTAGGCCTTACCTACACTCAATATTGAACTTTGATGTGAAGTTAATTTTAATTTAATATCTTAATGACGTTAAGCCGCATCAAGGTTTGCTTTCCTTTTACCATAAAAGCTATAATTGATAAAATTTAATGACTTAGTACTTATTTTTGATTTAATCGTTTTTATTTTATACATGTCAGGGAAGTTGTAAATGGAATTAAGCCTGATTTTAAATCAAGGGAACTGGTTAAATAGCTGCGTTGAAATCGCGTTAGCAATCATTGTTCTCTTTAACATCTCTATCACGCGCATAAAAGTCAGTTTGTTTACTTGCGCTGTCATCTCGATTCTTTGGCATGTCTCTGTACCTGATGTTATTTCTACTAGTTCCTTATCTTGGTCTTTTTTCCTGTTAGAAGCGTTGCGATACCTATCTTGGGTTATTGTTTTACTCTATTTGTTGATGCTTACTAGAGGGTCTAAATTACCGAATATTTGGGCGTATAGTTTATATACAACATTGCTGGTGACTTTATCATTATTTGTTTATAGCTTGAGCCATGATACTGCGCTTTTCCCCTCACCAGTTTTAGCGCTTTATATTAAGATTTTGCTTGGATTATTTGGTTTTGTTGTCTGCGAACAATTAATTAGAAATGATCATTCTAGTCGAATGACAAAGCTTGTAGCACTGGTTGCTTTTATTATTTTTGCTTACGATATTATTGTTTTTTCATTGTTGTTATTGAACAGTGATTTAGATAAATCGTTATGGGAAGCCAGAACGGTGATTAGTTCTGTTACTTCATTAATTCTTGCGATCAGTATTATTTTTTATGCGGACCAATTGAAGGAACGCAGCAGTTTTAAGCTCTCTAACAGTGTTATTATTTTTAATGCGAGTTTAACGTTAGTCGGTGGTTTTTTGATTGTGATTGCTTTAGTCGCTTCAGGGCTCGATTATTTTAATATCAGCTGGCTGAGTGCTTCTAAGGTGATGCTCTATGTCTTTGCTGTGTTTTCTATTATTGCGTTATCACTATCTGAAAGAATTCGAGATAGTTTTGTTGTTTGGACAAGTAAGCATTTTTTTGCACATAAATATGATTATAAAAAACAATGGATAAAACTAGATCTCTTATTATCTGCACAACATAAAAATCAAAATTGTTACGATATTTCCTTAAATGCATTAAGTACGATTTTTAATTGCAGTGGAGGCGGTATATGGGTAAAAGGTAAACAGTTTTATACATCAGTTGCGATGGATAAATTAGCATTTGTTGGGCGTTTACCTATTGAATCAAATCAAACAGATTTTATACATAGATTAGAACAGGAAGAATGGGTTTTTCAAGTCAGTGAGTCTGCGAGTAAATACGACCCTCAATATAATTTTGACCTGCCTGAGTGGGTTTCTTATGTTGATAATGCCTGGATAATATTACCGTTGAATACTTCATCGGGTTTGATTGGTTTTGCTGTTCTGTGTAAAAATAATTTAAACGAAAAAGAAAAGTTAACCTGGGAAGATCTTGATTTACTTAAGCTCACAGGACGACAAATAGCGAGTTACATTAGTAAAGAACAAGCATCTGAAAAACTTATCCAGAATCAACAGTTTGATATGTTTAATAAAATTTCGGCCTTTGCAATTCACGATATTAAGAATTTGATTGCTCAACAAGGATTAGTTGTTAAAAATGCTGAAAAATATAAACATCATCCTGAATTTGTCGATGATGTTATTGCAACCATTGCGAATTCAGTGAATAAGATGGATCAGCTTTTAAAAAAAATGAAAGGTAAAACTGAATCTAAAACAATCAATGTATGCGATTTGTTAACACAAGCTGTTGAGATGAATATGAATGGTTATCCGAAACCGGTATTTTCTAATTCATGCATTAGCGCTTTTATTAATGGCGATAGTGATAAATTATTAATGGCTATTAACCATCTCATTAAAAATGCTCAAGATGCAACTGATGAAGATGGCTATGTTCATTTATATCTAAGCTGTAAAGATAATGAAATCTGGCTTGAAATTATGGATTCAGGTACTGGCATGGACCAAGACTTTATTAAAAATAAATTATTTCAACCTTTTAATAGTACGAAGGAAAATGAGGGAATGGGAATAGGGGCGTATCAAATTCGTGAAATTATCCATTCATTAAATGGTGAGCTGATCGTTGAGAGCAAGCCTAAAGAAGGGAGTAAATTTTCAATTTATTTACCGATGGCAAGTTAAGGTTTAGAACATGCTACAACATGGATAATGTTTGTTTTAGTTGGTTTGGGGGATCATCGTACGTTAAATGATTTACTCTAAAACAGTATTTTAGTTAAATTTTAAAAGAGAGAAAAATATGAATAATTACCTTTTAGGGCTTCTCTGTGCAGTAATGATCAGTGGCTGTGCAAAGACGGTTGTTTTAAATGAAGAACCTTATTCTGAAAAAGTAAAATTTTCTGAATATAAAATAGGTAACAATGATCAATTAATGATCAGTGTCTGGAAGAATCAAGAGCTTTCAATCAGTGTACCTGTTCGCCCTGATGGTAAAATATCGATGCCGCTTGTTGGTGATGCACAAGCTCAAGGTTTATCGCCTGAAGCATTGGCATCTGAATTAGCTGATAAATTAAGTAAGTACATCCGTGGACCTAACGTTACAGTTATTGTACTTGGAGCTAATAGTGCCTCTTATTCAAGCCGAGTGCGTATCACTGGTGCAGTAAATGGGCAATTATCTATCCCATATTACACTGATTTGAATGTACTTGATTTAGTATTAGAAGCAGGTGGGTTAACTGAATTTGCTAATGCAGATGAATCTATTTTGTACCGTAAAACACCTGATGGTATCAAACCTTATCATGTAAATGTTGATGATATTCTTAACAAAGGTATTTTAGATACTAACTATACGCTTCGCCCATCTGATATTTTAATTATTCCTGAGAGTGTATTTTAACAATGGATATTACAGAAATTTTTAAGTATGTAGCTGTAGTATGGCGTGAAATGTGTCAGCGAAAGTTCAAGGTTGCCTTTGTGGTAACGATTATAAGCTTTGCTATTATGTTTGTCGGTATTTTACGTCCGCCTAGTTATTCTAGTTCGATTACAATATTTGCTGATAATCAGAATATTATTAAACCTTTATTAGGATCTAAGGCATCTGTCACTGAGTTAAAGCAAAATAGAAGTAATCAGGTACGTGATATTATTTATTCACCGCGTATTTTGTCTGAGGTTATTGATAGTGTTTATGGAGAAGGCGCTTTTCCTACTCCTTTATCAAAAGATATTAAAATGAGCCAAGTTCGTGGCAATATAAGCGTTGTAGGGAAGTCTGGTAATTATATTCAAGTTTCTTATAAAGATGATAGCGCTGAAAGAACCTTTGAAATTCTGAATAAAGTGGTTGCGGTCTTTATAGAAGATAGTGCCGATACTAAACGTGAAGAAAGCCGTAGTGCATTTAACTTTATTGATCAACAAGCAGCGTCTTATAAAGCTTTATTATTAAAAGCAGAAGATAAATTAAAAAGCTTTCAATCAACTAATTTTGATGGCACTGAAGCTGAAGTCAATAATCGAATTGCGACTCTTCGATCTTCAATTGAAGAGCTAAATATACAAATACAAGAAAGCAACACACGTACAGCTAGTTTGAAAAGACAGCTATCTAGAGAAAATAAATATGCGAGTAATGATTATGAAAGTGCTATTTATAATACTCAATTAAGAGAACTTAAAAAGCAAAAAGCGGCTTTACAAATAAACTATGAAGATAGCTATCCGGCTATCATAGATATTAACTATCAAATTAATGATCTAGAAAAAGTTATCTCTGAAGTTGGTACTAAAAAAAGCACACAAAAAAATGTTAATGCTGACTTTAATCCTTTATATGAAGAATTAAGAAGTTTGTCTTCAGCTGCTGAAATTGAACATCGTACATTATTAAATCGTCTTAAAGCGTTTAATCGATTATTAGATGAGTCTTATGAGCGACGTAAGCGTATTGCCAACAATAAAGCTGAACTGTCTGAATTAACACGAGATTACAGTGTATTCCAAACTCAATATGAAGAAATGCTAACTAAAAAAGAGAAAGCTCGAATTTCAATGGTTTTGGATATTCAAGGGCAAGGGGTGAATTATAAATTACAAGAAGCTGCGACGTATCCAAACAAACCAATTGGAGCCCGTTTTATTCACTTCTTTGCTGCGGGACCTCTTGTTGCATTATTGATTGTGATCGCTATTTTTGTCGCTAAAATCTTAGTTGATTCAAAAATCAGATTTTCATCTGAAATTAAAGAGATTGAAGGTGTTACTTTATTAGCAGGTATTCCTCATGCAGCCTCTAGCGCTGAAAATAGAACGCATCGTGTTCACAATACTTTCTTATTACTTTATTGCATTGTGTGTATGTTT
Source organism: uncultured Psychromonas sp. (assembly GCF_947489755.1). Classification (GTDB taxonomy): domain Bacteria; phylum Pseudomonadota; class Gammaproteobacteria; order Enterobacterales; family Psychromonadaceae; genus Psychromonas. The sequence goes on along the minus strand of NZ_CANLFB010000010.1, from coordinate 113,814 downwards.
GGCTACGTTGCTATTGCACTCGCTTATAAATACGGTGCCTCTTTAGAAAATATTATTGCTTTGGGAGGATTTTAATATGCCTTTATCTGATAGTGCTTTAAAAAATAATACCGAATTAAAAAGCAATGATTCATCTATGTTGGATACTGTTAATACCAATCAAATAAAGGAGATGACAGAAGCGCCTTTATTGTCGGCTAAAGAACTCGATGAGCGTAAAATCATTTACCCTGGTTTAGATGATTACAAAACCCTTAATGCTTATCGTGAACTGCGCACTAATTTGCTGAATAAAATGAATCATAATAATTTTATTTGTATGGTCACTGGGATCTCACAAGAATCAGGTACCAGCCATGTCAGTATGAATTTAGCGACGAGTATTGCTTTAGACCAAGGTAAAACGGCGTTAGTTATTGACTGTAATATTTATAAGCCACGTATTGCTTCTTATTTAAAAGAAGAGCCGACGCTTGGTTTAACGAATTTCTTAGCAAAAGATACTGATTCTATTACAGATATTATTTATCCATCAGGTATTCCTCGAGTAAGAGTTATTCCTGTTGGCAATAATACCATTCATGCCGCTGAGCTTTTTTCTTCAAATAAAATGCAAAATTTCATTAATTCAATTAAAAATCGTTATCCTGATCGTTTTATCATCATTGATACACCACCCATTGGTTTATATGCAGAGACGCAAATATTAGCTTCAATTTGTGATACTGCGATACTGGTTGTTGGTTACGGGCAATCGAACTCTTCACAAGTGGAAGCCGGAATTGATGCGATAGGCAAAGATAAATTAGCAGGGTTAATTCTTAATAACCAATAGTTGATAGTGTGTATATGAAATTAAAAAAATATTGTTTTAAATTTATAGAAACGAGCTTGGTAATTCTATTGCCAAGTACCGCTATTGCTAATGATTTACCTGGCTCCGTTAGTGAAAGTTATATTTCACTGGGCCTTGAACACACTCAAAGTAATAATATAAGTCAATCTTCTGACAATGCTCAATCTGGATATGAGCAACGTGCAGATATCGGTGTTGGTTATTTTAATCAAACTGCGACTAATTTTACCGCGTTAGATTATTCTGTGTATTACGCAACTTACAGTGATGAACTCGACGATGATAGTGATATTTCGGGGAGTTTAAGTCTTACACAAGAGATATTCAGCCCTAATGTATTATTAAATTTAACTCATTTTAGGCGTCAATATTTACTTGACCAATCTGGTGTGGATGACGCTGATAATAGTGGTAGTCGAGATGTATTTACTATTAATCCTGTGTGGAATATCCCTTATTCTCGTCGAGCTGGATTTGAATTAAGTTACGATTATACATTGACCCGTTACAGTGATGATACCGATGAAGATACCGATAGAAATGGTGTCGGTGTAATTTGGTATAACAAACTAACACCTAAAGCGCGTTTTGAACTTTCAACTGACGTTAGTCAGGTAGAATTTAGAAATACTGGATTTGACTATAAAGAAGTGACTATTGATGCTTCTATTGATGGACAATTACTTGCCGGAACCTATTTAGTACAATTAGGTTATAGCCGCGTGATGTTAGATAGTGGGGATGAAGAAGGCGGGGTATTTAAATTATCTTATGCTTATCAATTTGATCGACATTACTTGTCTATGAGTGCGCAACGAGAACTGAGCGACTCTTCATTAAGGTTAAGCACGGATAGTCTTGATAATGAAGATGAGTCATACGATGGTAACCAAATACAATGGATCGATAGAGTCGAATTAAAACATCGACTTACTATCACTAACCACTTAAGCAATACTAATGCGTTATATTATCAACAGGAAACATCCGTTTCTACAGATGAGACGGATCCGCGATGGGGAGCCTCTGCTTCTTTAGATTTTCAAAATACTAAAAAAATCAGTTCATTTATCTCTTTAGATTACAGTGAATCGACTATTACTTCCGATTTCGATAAACAGGTTATCAATGCAACGATTGGAGGGCGGTATTTAATTCGTCCTCAATTAAGTTTATCACTACAAGCAGACTATGAAGATCAATCAATCGATGATGATGAAGATTCAAGTTATGACGAATTAAGCTATACAGCTAGAATTGAATTTAAGTACTAAATGCTAGTATTAAGGATTAAAGATTGAAAAATAACAAAGCAGATACATTACTGATTGTTGAAGATGACCTTGGTTTACAAACCCAATTGAAGTGGCATTTTGCCGATTACAATGTGGTCATTGCTGCAAATCAAAAAGAAGCTATTTCTGCTATACGCTTACATGAACTTAAAGTAATGATTCAAGACTTAGGATTACCACCAGATGAAGATGGGGTAACAGAAGGCTTTGAGCTATTACAACAAGCATTACACCTGCGTCCACACATGAAAATAATTGTGATGACAGGTAACGAAGGTAATGAACATGCAATGAAAGCGGTTAAGTTAGGCTCTTATGACTTTTACGCAAAACCGGTCGATGCAGATACATTGGATTTAATTGTTCAACGTGCTTTTCATATTTATCATTTAGAAGAAAAAAATCGTCAGCTTAATAATCAACAAGAGTCGATGTTGAATGGTTTGATTGCCAGCGATACGAAGATGCTTAAAATTTGTAAAATGGTCGAAAAAATCGCACCAACAGATGCATCTTGTTTACTTATTGGTGAAAGTGGCACTGGCAAAGAAGTGATTGCGAACTCTTTACACCAACTTAGTTTACGTAAAGATAACAACATGATCGCCATTAACTGTGCCGCTATTCCTGAAAACTTAATTGAAAGCGAATTATTTGGATATGAAAAAGGCGCCTTTACTGGTGCAGTCAAAAGTACCGTCGGTAAAATTGAAATGGCGCATAAAGGCACCTTATTTCTTGATGAAATTGGTGATATGCCGTTGCACTTACAAGCTAAATTGTTACGTTTCTTACAAGAGCGCGTGATTGAACGAGTAGGTGGTCGAAATCAAATTAATATCGATACGCGTATTATATGTGCAACCCATAAAGATTTAGACAAGTTAGTTGAAACTGGCGAATTTAGAGAAGATCTTTTTTATCGTATTGCTGAAATACAAATTGATATTCCTCCTTTGCGAGAACGTGGATCAGATAAAATATTACTAGCCAAATATTTGCTGAATAAATATGTCAAAAAGCAAAAATTACAAATCATTGGTTTTTCTGAAGATGCGATTAATGGTATCGAAACCCATACTTGGCCTGGTAACGTTCGAGAGATGGAAAATAAAATTAAACGAGCGGCTATTATGTGTGATTTAAAATACATAAGTGCACTTGATTTAGGTTTTGTAAATGAAGATATTGCCCCATTAAACTTAAAAGAAATTAGACGAAATGCTGAGGTGAGCGCATTAAAGCAAGCTTTAATCGCATCTGATAATAACATTAGTGCAGCTGCTAAATCTTTAGGTATTACTCGGCCAACGCTTTATGACCTAATGAAAAAATATGATATGCAATCATTATAAAGCTATTTTCAGCTACCTTTCGTAAAAGGGAAAAACATGAAAAAACAAACGACTATTATCTTCAACTCATTAGTATTAGCTGGTTCTTTATTATTAACGGCTTGTAATGGGGATAGCGATACAGGTAATGTTGCTGAATTATCGCAATACACACAACAAGCGCAGACTTATTTAGATCAAAGTCAATTTAAAGCCGCGATCAACTCCGCTAATAATGCTGTTTTACTTTATCCTGACCACCTTGATGGTTATATGCTTTTAGCAAAAACCTTTAATAAATTAGGTCAGTCGGGCCAAGCGATTGATGTTTTAAATAAATTTGAAGGTACTAAAGATTCAGATTATTACTTATTACTACTAGAGTCATATCAACGTAGTAAGAAAGCGATTTCTGCTAATCGCTTAATTGCAGAGCATTCTGATCTTTTATCGAAAAATGAAAATCAATTTAAATTATTAAAAGCGAAGTTGTTTTTATTAGAAAATAATCAAATAAGTGCATTAGCTAGTTTTAAAGAGTTACAAAGTGTTGCTAACTTTGAAAGTGAAGGCCTTATTGGTGAAGCAAGAATTGCAGCGGCTAATAATGAAAAAGAAAATGCATTAACATTACTTGATAAAGCAGTACAAGCGGACGATAAAAATGTTGAAGCGCTAATCCTCAAAGGCTTTTTATTGATGGAAAAAGGCGACATAGAAAATGCTGAAAAGACCTTATCTTTTGCCTTAACAGTGGTACCTTCATCTGATATTTTTACACCTGAACGTATTAATATATTAAAAGCACTCACTTCAATATTAACCTCACAAGGCCGCAGTTCTGAAGCGCTTTTATATTCGCGTATCCTAAGTGATGAGTTTCCGACAGCAACAACCGTTAATGAATATTATGCTTCTGCTCAAGAGTACTACAAACGAAAACAAACTGATTTAGCAAAAGCAGAGTTATATAAAATACTTAAAATCGATGCCCATAATAAAAAAGCATCAACCATGTTAGGTGTCATTTTATATACTGAAGGTGATATTAATGGCGCTGAAAAATATCTCTCTGGGATGATCGACCCTGAAACGAATACACCTCAACTAACTCAAATCTATGCGATGACACAACTTAAGTTGAATCAGAGCAATGACGTACTCGCGATCTTAGATAATGTAATTGATTACGAAAACCGCCTAGATACATTAACCCTCTATACTATTGCTGCTATTTCTGAAGAACAATTTGATAAAGCTGATGTATCAATAAAACGCATTGAAACGTTATTTCCTGATTCGTCTAAATTAGCAATATTAAAAAGTAGCTACATTAGTGCTAAATCACCGAAAGACAATGCACAGATACTTTCTGTCTTAGAGCAAGGTTTATCTGAACATGGTAGCGATTTATCACTTCAAACGGCTTATTTAAAAAAACTCGTTGAATTAAAAGAGTTAAATAAAGCAGATGAATTTGTAGAGAAACAAGCAAGTGAAGAAGGTAACGTGATTGGTACCCGTTTATTGATTGCTAATTATTACTTGTATAGAAAACAGTTCACAGTGGCTGAACAACATTTTAATGAGATGATTAAAGTGTCTGACGATAATATTCAAGCTTATTTTGGTTTAGCACAGAGCAAACAGCTACAACTTAAATGGGATGATGCTTTTAAAGCATACGCTCAAATAATTGATTTATACCCTGATGAATTACGTGCTTATTACGGGGCTATAATAAGCCTTAAACAACAAGATAAAGACCCTTTAAGTGTCGCTTCTTACTTATCAAGTAAACATAACCCTCATATTTTAGCTTTGGTACTTGCTGATTATCAATACCAAAATAAACAATTTATGGAGGCTGATAAATTAATTAAAGCCGCCTCTAATTTACCCGTCGAATTAACAGATAAAGCTGAAAAACTACAAGAACAAATAAGTAATGAAAGAATCATTGCAGCTATTAGAACTCAACATTACTCTATTGCCCGAGATTTAGTATTAGCTCAATTACAGTTAACGCCTACCCAACCTTTATTTTTAATGCGTTTAGCAACAATTGAAACACTTTCTGGTCAATATGCAGAAGCAGATAAAGTCTTAAAGCAAATAGAGTCTATGCTACCGGATAGTTATCAAGTCGTGTTGTTGAAATCACAACTTGCATTTGCTCAAAAAGATGCCGAAAAGGCAGAGCAATTATTGAGAGTTGAGTGGGATAAGAATGCACAGGAAGAAGTGGCTGTTGAGCTTTATAAACTCTATAAAGAAAGCGATGATGATAAAGCACAGGTATTTCTTGAAAAATGGTTATTAAAAGCGCCTGCAAGTGTGTATGCCAACTTAAATGATGCAATGTCTTTACAAGCGAAGGGTGATAACCAAGAAGCTATTCTAGCCTATGAAAAGGTACTTGCTATCGTACCTAATGAATTAAGAAGCTTAAATAATACCGCTTGGTTACATTTATTAAATAACGATCCTAAAGCTGAAGAGTTTGCATCAAGAGCTTATAAAGTTGCCCCTAATAATGCAGCTGTTTTAGATACGTATGGTTGGATATTGTTTAAAAATGGTAAAGTTGTTGAAGCAAAACCATTAATACAGAAGGCGCTTGAGCTTGCACCTGATGATGTTGAAATACAAAAGCATTGGTCAGAGGTGTCTAAATAAACATTAGATAATGGAAAGGGGGATATACAAGTATCTCTCTTTAACAAATCAAATGAGGTCTTTATTCGAAACCTTAATTCAGATGGCTAAACTCCTTTGAATTAAGGTTTTTTATTTAACTTTTTAGCGCTGATATTTAATTAATAAGTTAAATATCAGCTGTATCAAGCTAATTAATGCCTCTAATCTTTTAAGTATGTTAAATCTTGAAATGTTTTACAGTGTAATTGAGTGTTCTTTTTTAAGAAAAGATCGAGCTTAGTTAAAGAGTAAGGTGCAAGACTTTTGGGGTGCCCCATAATATTAAAAATAGCATCTACTTGTTGGCCTTTTACGTGCTTATCTAATGCGCTTTGTAATTGCCCTGCTTTTGCACCATCAATCATCACTGGCCCGTAAGTGCTCTGGGTTAGGCGCTCAAAATAATATTGAGTGTTAGCAACCATCGCTTGTCCATCTCCAAATGCTTTAAATTGTTGGCTTGAAAACTTTTTATGGAAGGCGAGTTTCCAGAAAAATAGTGGAGAGGTTTTAAAAGCACTGATTGGCAACTCAATAAACTCACCTGATGCATTGGTTTCCAATGGATCATTTGAAAATCGCCAATGAGGTAATTGAGGCATATTTTTAAAATTAAAATGGCGAGTGGGATCAGTTGAATGACCATGATTAAAGACTGTACTGTCTAACCAAATACCATTATTTAATAGTGCCTCTTTTATCTTGTCAAAGGGCTGTAAACACCATCCTCCTGCACGATAGGCAAAAATAGGTTGTTCTGTGCAGTGTTGCAATTCAGCTTTGTATGAGCGCACTATTTCATTAATTTCTGTGACTGAGAAGTCATGCAAGCGATAACGTTCAGTATTAATCTGCCAACCGTTTTTATCATAAGTGCTATCAAACCAATGTGGATGGATATGTAATTGTATATCGTGCCCTGCTTTTGATAATGTCAGTAGTTGTTCTTGGATTTTTTGGTATTGTTCAGCTAACTCTGGAAAGTCAGTCGAATAATCTTTTAATTTAACAAGGAAACCAGCGTCTACAAATAAGCAAACTTTACTATTATATTTATTTAAAACGTCAATGAGTAGGTTCGTAGGATGTAGCATGCAGTTTTCTACTGAGCCAGGATTTTTTCCAAAAAAAAGCTCATAATCTAAGCTCATTAAATAATTTACTTTTTGCATTTTTACTTCCTGTTAACGCTTTTTATACCTATTAAGGCTGGTTTTTTATATTTTTATGCGGAAAAAATGGTATAAAAATATACTAACATTTACAACCTAAAAAACTATTGTTATGTTACGCGGTTATAATCACCACAATGCTAAGGAGAGGCTAAGTGACCGATGTAAATCACTCTTCAAATCAACCTTTCAAACGATATAAAGTTAAGCAAGATACCATTAAAATGTTCGGAATTGATATTCACCCGATGGGTATGTCAGCAGCATTAGATGTGGTTAATGAATGCATCACTTCTAAACAGTCTTTACACGTTGGTATGCTCAATGCAGCCAAAGTGGTTAATATGAAAAGAAACCCAGCTTTAGGCGAAGATGTGACGTCATCTAATTTGATTTTAGCTGATGGTAGTGCTGTTGTATTGGCCAGTAAAATACTCAATAAAAAGCTGCCTGAGCGCGTTGCTGGCATCGATCTTATGCATGGTATTTTAGAGCGCGGTGATAAATTAGGTTATCGGGTATTTTGCCTTGGTGCATCGGAAGAAATATCAGAAGAAATAGAGCGTCAAATCAATAAGCATTATCCAGGTGTGATCATTGCAGGCCGTCAGAATGGTTATTTTTCTGAAGATCAACAAGCTCAAGTCGCAGAAAATATTGCAGCAAGCCGCGCAGATGTGTTGTTTGTCGCCATTACTTCCCCTAAAAAAGAACAGTTTATGGCTAAATGGGGAGAGGTTATGCGTGTCCCTGTTGTACATGGTGTTGGCGGTTCTTTTGATGTATTCGCTGGTAAGGTAAAGCGTGCTCCGATTCTATGGCAAAAAATGGGAATGGAGTGGTTATATAGAGTTTTACAAGAGCCAGGTAGATTATGGAAACGTTACCTAATCACTAATACCTTATTCATTGGTATGCTGTTGAAAGAGACTTTCAAGCCCATTAAATAATAAAGAAATAATATGACGCTTAAAAAACAAAAGTTAGTATATCTTGCTGCTGCCAGCCACTCTGGTTCGACCATGACTGCGATGTTGTTAGGTGCTCACCCAGATCTTTGTAGTGTGGGTGAGTTGAAAGCGATTAACCTTGGCGATAAAAGTAGTTATTTATGTTCATGTAAAACGCTAGTGGGTGATTGTGACTTTTGGCAAGGCGTTACACAAAAAATGGCAGATAAAGGCCATGATTTTTGTATCTCTGATGCACGCACAGACATCAGAACGGGGGCAACGCCTTTTATGCTTCGTTTATTAAGGCCGTTAGTACGAGGTCCTTTAATGGAGTTAATTCGAGATACATTATTAAGTTGCTCTCCTGTCTGGCGCAAACAATTACCTTTTTTACAAAAACGTAATGCGGATTATGCGCGTTCAATCGCGGAGCAAGCGGGCGTTGATACTGTCGTTGACTCTTCAAAAATTGGTATTCGTCTAAAGTACCTTTTAAAAAATCCAGAATTAGACGTAAAAGTCATTTGGGTCGTACGTGATGGTCGCGGTGTCTCATTAGCTTATAAAAACCCCTCTGAATTCGCAGATGCTAAAAATCCTAAATTGCGTGGTGGCGGAGCAGGTAAAACCCAAGAACATGGTCGAGGCATTGAAGTAGGTGCGCATGAATGGGTACGCTGTAATCAGGAAACAGAAGCCGTATTAGCAACCATGCCCAAAGAAAAGTGGATACAAGTACATTACGAAGACCTTTGCAATAATACTGAAGAAACGTTAGATACACTGTTTGAGTTTATTGGTGTCGATGCAGCTAAAAAAAGGCTCGATTTCAAAACAGTTGAGCATCATGTTGTAGGTAATGGCATGCGATTAGATGACTCTGAAGTGATTCAGTTAGATTACCGTTGGAAAGCATTGCTTAATAAAGATGAATTGGCCACTTACCATAAAGTGACTGGCGATTATCATAAATCACTGGGCTATGTAGAATAATGAATAAAAAAACTGACGACAATGTTAGTAATGATATTGAAAATATCAAAAAAGATGATTTAACTGGACAGGATCGTTTTGCCTGGAACTTAATAGTAAGTTGGGCGAGTCAATTAGTACTTATCTTTTCAGGCTTTATTATGCCTCGTTTAGTGGATGACAAGGTAGGGCAAGCTGCGTTAGGAATTTGGGATTTTGGCTGGTCGTTTGTTAGTTATTTAAGTTTAGTTGGCCTTGGTATGGGCGCTTGTTTTAATCGTTACGTTGCAAAGCATCGTGCGGCAGGCGAGATTACCTTATTAAATAACGTAGCTAATTCAGCTGTATTTGTTCAATTAATTTTTTCTGTTGTTACCATTCTATGCACTGTCTTATTTTATACATTATTACCCATTTACTTTGGTGAATCTCTTGCAGAAAATACCGAAATAGCACAATGGGTTGTATTATTTTTAGGGTTAAGTGTTGCTGTAAGAATGAGTTCAGGCTCTGCTAGTGGTTTATTAACGGGGTATCATCGTTGGGATATACACAATGCATTACATGCTGGTGATAGCCTTTTATCCATTACCTTAATGGTAGCTGCTCTTTATTTTACCAATTTAGGTGTTGCAGGCATGGCAATAGGGTATTTGCTTTCTACTATTGTATTTGAATCTCTTCGTTTTGTTTTTGTTTATAAAATTTGTAAGGAATTTAATTTTAACTTACGCATGGCAAACTGGAACACATGTCGACAAATGTTAAAATTTGGTATTAAAAGTATGCTTTCCAATATCCCGCCAATTATTTTACTACAAACTATTAGCATTATGTTAGTAAGTGCTATCGGACCGGCTGCTTTAGCCGTATTTGCTCGTCCAATGGCATTAACTAAGCAAATTAAAACATTCATGACTAAATTTACTTTAATGTTAACACCTACTACTGGATCAATGCAGGGAGCGGGAGATATTAAAGCAGTTCAAGCCTTATTTATTAACACCACTAAATTGAGTTTTGCTTTTGCATTACCTAGTTTAGGTTTTCTATTTATTTATGGGGACGTCATTTTAAATTATTGGATGGGGCCGGAATATGCCCTTTGGCCTTTAATGATGATACTAGCTTGCGGGCAACTACTTCCTATGGGACAAGATACTTCAATTCGTATTTTAATGGGGTTGAATCAACATGGTCGGATTTCAATCGTTGCTTTTATCGCTATATTTGTATTTTTTGGCATTGGCTTATATTTTTCTGGCCTTGGAGATTGGGAGCTTACAACTGCTGCATTATTATTTGTTATTCCGATGAATATTGTTTATGGATTTATAGTTCCAATCTATACGTGCCGAGAATTGAAGTTATCGTGGTTTGGTTATGTACATAATAGCTTTATTAAACCATTGATTTACATTCTTCCATTTTTAGGATTACTGTCATGGTCTCGGCACCTTTATCAATCGAATGAAATATTAACAGCTTCTCTTTTCTTAGTTGCTGCAGGCCTCATTACCTTAATTATTTATTTTGTGTATTTGGTACCTGTTAAAATGCAGAATAAACTCCTATTACGTTTAAAACTATCATCATGATTTTTATAGAGTACTGTTAATATGAGTGTCAGCTTACGAAAATACCCTTACCCTTATCGTGCAATGTTAGCCATTTGTAGTGACTTAGATGAAACGCCAAATAAAGATATTTATTTTGAAACTGCACGCTATTTGAATACAACTGAAGAAACTTCATTAGGTAAAGGTGTCGGCTTAGAAGTCGGTAATACGATTTATTTTGATATGCCAGAACATAATTTCTCATACACTAATACCGATGATGATGGGCGACAAAAAATTCATCAACTCATTGATTCTGGTCATATAGATTGTTTGCATTCATTTGGGGATTTTGTAAAAACAAGATCTTCAATTGAAAAATATTGGAACCTCATCCAGTCAGGACAACGTAACATCGAAGTATGGGTAGATCATGCTCAAGCGCCTAGTAATTTTGATAATGATATTATGCAAGGGCAAGGAGCGGAAGAAGGTAAAGAAGCTTATCATAGTGATTTAACTGCTCAATCAGGTACCTTAAAGTTTATTTGGAAAGGAAGGGTGACCAGTTGTGTTGCACAGAATGTAAAGCGAAGCTATCGTGCGATCTTTAATCCTAAACATGTAAAAACGTCTATTAAAACCATTGCGATAGAGTTTATTAAAGGATGGTTTGCTCGATTGGGTAGTGAGAAGTACGCTATGCATAAGAATAATAAAGTATTGCGAAAGTCTACATTAATCGATGGCACTGAAGTTAATGAGTTTATGCGTTGTAATCCTACATGGGGGGGCGTTTCTTGTTTTGATCAAGCAAGAGGAATCCATCATGTATTAACAAAAAAAGTATTAGATACTTTAGTCGATAAGGAAGGCTGTAGCATTCTTTATAGCCATTTAGGTAAAGTACATTCAGTTACTGAACCATTTACTAATGAAACTCGCCAAGCTTTTGAATTATTATCAACTTACCAAAAAAGTAAACAAATATTAACGTCTACGACGAGGCGTTTATTGGGTTATTGTCGCACGGTTGATGAACTCGATTTTACGGTTAAAATTATCGATAAAGAAATACATATTTACCTATCTACTGAGTATAACAGAGAAGATCTTAAAGGCTTAACTTGGTATGTAGATAAGCCAGAAAAAGTCAAAATTTATATAAATGAACTATTATTTGAAGGAATAGTAATTAATCCGCCCGATGATTCAAACTGTTCAAGTATTTCAATCCCTTGGACCTTTCTGCAATTTCCTTCTGTGAGCGAATAAATACCTAATATGTATAAAAATTCACCAATAAAAAAAATAAGAGCTTGGAAACATGTATACCGTTGGCTTTTAAGGGCTGCGTTAGTTACCTATAACGGCTTAATATTACTCGTCAAATTATTACCAAAACGAAAATATAATGAAAAGAAAGGTTTTAGGGTGTTGGCTACTGGTACATTTTATTCAGATCATTGGCTAATAACACATTTACGACCTATGGGAAATGCCGAAAACTGTATACATTTAAAGATGGTTGCCGCTGCGACTGTACCTCAAATGAATAAAGTATTTGGAGCTTATGCACCCAAATGGTTAGAAAAAATAATAGGACAAGTTGGAGCAAGGTTATTATATTTTTGTTGGTTGGCAATTAAAGAGCGTCCGGATGTATTAGTTGGTTTTCATTTACTGTTAAATGGCCTGTTTGTTGTATTGTTGGCTAAATTGATAGGTGCAAAATCAGTTTATATTTGTGGTGGTGGGCCAAGAGAGGTCGTTGGAGGGGGATTTGCAACTGAAAATAGAATATTTAGCCAGATAGGGCAGGCTGATTATTTTATTGAGGCACAGCTATTGAAAGTCGTTAATGAAATGGACTTAGTGGTATCAATGGGAACCAGTGCAATAGAATTTTTTAAAAATAAAGGTGTCAAAACTCAGTTTGAAATTGTACCGGGTGGCTTTGACGATAATTTGTTTTCACCAAATACAAAACAAAACAAATTGTATGATTTAATTCTTATTGGTCGTCTATCAGAAATCAAACGAGTTGACAGGTTTTTAGGTGCTATTAAACTCGCTAAAGAAAAACTACCCAGTTTAAATGCTGTTATTGTTGGTGATGGACCAGATAAAAAAAATCTTGAAGAGTTGGCATTGAAATTAGGTATTGCCGATGATGTCGATTTTGTCGGTTGGCAAAACAATGTCCATACTTGGTTGCAAAAATCTAAATGTTTCGTATTAACTTCAGACTCTGAAGGCCTTTCACAAGCTTTAATTCAAGCTATGATGACTGGTTTGCCATCAATTACTTCTGATGTTGGCGATCTTCAGGATTTATTGAAAAATAATGAAAGTGGTTATCTAGTATCACCATTATCAGAAATCAACTTCGCAACTGCTTATATACAATTATTCAGCTCTCAAAATAAAAAAAATGAATTCTCTAGAAAGTCCTATTCAGATACTAGGCGGTTTTCTTTGACGCAGGTTTCATTACAATGGAACGAAATTTTTTTACGTTTCAGATAAATTAGCCATGGACTAAATTATGATTAGAATTACATTATTAACACTTTTAATCGCTTATTTAAGTGCCTATGCGTGGAAGGATTGGTTTCGAGCTGCTTGTTGGTTGGTTCTTCTGATGTCTATTTTCCAACATCCGGATATGCCAAAAGCAATCGGAGGAGTTCCTGGTTTAAACCACTGGAATTTTTTGTTTGTAAATACTGTTTTATCTTGGTTATCCAATAGAAAAAAAGAAAAACTAATTTGGGAAATGCCAAAATTTATTAATACTTTATTGTTTATATATGCATTTTTTATCACTACCAGTGTTATTAGATATTTATATGACCATAGTGGCTTACTCGCATTGTTTGAAGTCACTGGATCACCTGCACCTCGTATGATGAACGATATCAATGAATATTTAATAAATTGTTTTAAATGGGTATTGCCAAGTATGATTATATTTGACGGTTGTCGTACCCGTAAGCAATATAATTTTGCTTTAGGAGCATTAGCTTTAATGTTCGTTTTATTAGCTTTACAAGTGGTAAAAGCAATGAAGTTGGGATCATTAACATTAGGTGGAGATGCGTTACAACATAAAGCGCTTAAAATAATATCCAAAAGTGTTGGTTTTCACCGTGTGAATGTATCGATGATGATGAGCGGTGCTTTCTGGCTGGTTTTCTGTTTAAAAGAATTAGTGAGTACCAAGCATTACTGGTTAGTTATTTTACCTAGTTGCATGGTTATATTCCTTGCTATGGCTATGACAGGAGGGCGAACTGGTTACGGCACTTGGGCTATTCTTGGGGGAATTTATTGTTTATTTAGATGGCGAAAATATATTCTATTAATACCATTGGTTTATATCACTGTAATTGCTTTTGCACCTTCTGCAGTTGAGCGTCTTAGCTTTGGCTTTTCATCTGAAGAATCTGCGGAGTCACAGCCTATGAGCGGAGATCAAGATATTGAGTTTGAAGGCGAAGAGGTTAATCTTTATGAAGTAACTTCTGGCCGAAATTTAGCTTGGCCATTAGTTTGGGAGTCAATCGAAGAAGCTCCTTTTTTTGGCTATGGGCGGGAAGCGATGGCGAATATAGGGATAACATTAAGAATGAGGGAAATGTATGGAGAATTTGATAGCTTTCCTCATCCTCATAATGCTTATTTACAGTGGATTCAAGATAATGGATTCGTTGGCACGATCCCTGTCTTTTTATTGTATTTTATTTTTTTAAAGTATTCATGGAGTCTTTTTCGTGATGATTCAGAGAAAATTTATATCGTGACTGGGGGAGTTTCATTCGCGCTCTTAATGTCATTCTTTATCGCGTCTGTTGGTAGTCAAACCTTTTATCCTAGAGAGGGAGCGGTTGGTATGTGGGTTGCGATTGGCTTGTTATTGCGTGTGCATATCGAACGAAAGAAAAAGCAGTCAGGTGAAAAAAGCATTCTTATCGATAACTAAAATCTGATTTTTTATTATTTTTATGACATTAAAAAATTTTTCTCATTAACTACTCCTTGATAAGTGTGTTCTTTAATTTTGTATAGAAAAAATTAAAGAGTGCACTTATATAACAAGAATATTATGGATATGTAGAGAGTATATTAATAGGTTAAATGCAATTACTGTAATAGTTTTTATAGACTTTAATTTGAAATCTGCCTGTTTATTAAAAGAATAAATTTAGGTCATTGCATTAGAGTTAAAGTAATTAAAAGGAGCATTTGTGGAAGAGCAGGAATATACAGTTCAAAAGTCACGCTTAATTGAGTCACAGAAGAATACATTTTTCAAGAAACTCTTATCAAGATTTTTAATCTATCAGATTATAAGAGTGTCGAATTTAATTACGATTTTATTTTCATATAAAAACAAGAAAACTGGCGAGAGTCCGAATAAAAAAAAGTTTGTTTTTATGGGACGTTTTGAATCTGATAATTGGATCGCAGCACATATCAAACCATTAGCTAAATCGAATGTTTGCGAACATATTTGGATTGTTGCAGATAAAAAAATGTTAGAAATAGAAAATGTAACTTATGTTACGCCTTCTCCAATTATTCAAAAAATATTTGGTAGTATTTCTGCGAGAACTTATACGGCTTACAGAGTTACGAAAAGAAATAATGTTGATTATGTTGGTGGATTTCACTTGTTGTTAAACGGCATATTTGCAAATGTTATTGCCAGGATGAATGCAGCTAAATCTATTTATTTCTGTGTTGGTGGTTGGTCTGAAATTGTCGGTGGTGGAGTATATAGTGGCACTCCTATTTTCAAAGACTCCGGTAAGCATGATTGCATTTTAGAAGAGCGGTTAATTAGTTATATTAAAACAGTAGATCTTGTCGTAACAATGGGCAATAAAGCCAAGTCATATTTAGAAAATAAGCAGGTTAAAAATGTAGTTGTAAACCCAGGGGGAATAGATAAGTCCGTGTTCGAAAATTTTTCAAGAGAGAAAAGTAGTGATTTGATTCTTGTTGCTAGATTAGACCCTGTAAAAAGAGTTGATCGTTTTTTAATAATAGTGGAACAATTAAAACTAAAATTGCCCAATATTTCAGCCTTGGTTGTTGGTGGTGGTAATCGACTTAAAGAGTATGAGTTATTATCTCAGCAATTGGGGCTTGATAAAAATGTCACGTTTACTGGTGCAACAGTAGATGTCACATCACATTTGGTAGATTCACGCGTTTTCGTGCTTACATCAGACTCCGAAGGTTTACCTTTATCATGTATGGAGGCCGCAACCCTAGGTTTACCAATTATAGCATCAGACATAGGTGATTTATCTGATCTTATCGAGTCAGGAAAAACAGGCTATTTAATTAATAAAGAAGATATCTCAGAATTTGTTGATAAGCTATATTTGTTATTAACAAATAAAAAGCTAGCGGAACGAGTTTCATTAGATGCATTACATAAATCAGAGAAGTTTACACTTCAGGCCGCCTCAATGATTTGGGAAAAAGTCATAAATTAATCAAGGTTAAAATCATAATGAGTATCCTAAGTAGTAATTGGACGATAAAGTTAGCGGATTATGCTTCAAAATCACCTAAATCGAGTATGTTATTTTTAGGAGATATCGCTCTAGCGAGGGGAGTAGCAAAAAAAATAGAACAATATGGAAACGATTATAATTTTATGCATGTAAAGGAGATTTTTGAAGATAAATCTGCTGTTATTTTTAATTTGGAATGTTGCTTAACAGAAAGAGGTGAGCCTTGGGAGCCCAAACCTGTTCTTATGAATGGAATAGAGGGGTATTTGAATGTTTTTCCTCAGAATGTCAATTACGTAGCAAATGTAGCAAATAATCACTTCTTAGATTTAGGTGTTTTCGGAGCTCAAGATACCGTTGATGCTATATACAAAAAAGGAATGGGGTGTTTTGGAGCTACGGGGAGTTACTCTGAAAGTTTTGAACATAAAGTCAATTTACCAAGTGCAAATGTTTCATTAATTGCTTACTCACCTGCCGCGCATCCGTTTCCAGCTAATACTGAGATAAATGTTTCTTACAAATCTGTCTGCGAAATGGTAACTGATGTTAAAAAATTGAAAATGACTACAGATTTATTACTTGTGTCTTTGCATCAAGGTGTTGAGTTTTGTCGTTATACCGATAGGGTTTCAAGAAAAAGAGCGCAGGCATTAATTGATGCAGGCGCCGATTGTGTTATTTGTCATCATACTCATGTAATGCAAGGTATTGAAAAATATAAAGACAAAGTTATATTTTATGGTATTGGTAATTTTCTAATTGATATTGATACTAAAGCAATGCCGAATACCAAATATAGTTTAAGTCTTGAGTTCGTTATTCAGGACAAGGAAATAAAAGAAATTAAAGTTGTGCCTTTTTTTATCAATAGCGAGCTACAAGTAGAGTATTTACAAGGTAAAGATAAGGATAGGCTCGAACGGGAAATCAATTGGTTGTCTTCATTTTTTTTCAATGCTTTTTTTGCTCAAATGAATTATGTATTAGCGCGAGCCCTTTGGGTAAAGTTACACCTAAAATCAGTCGCCAATATGTGCCAAAGGAAAGGAATAGTAGCAACGACAAGTTACTATTATTCCCGAGTTTTTATGAAGTTGTTAAATAAATGATTATAGTTTTAAAGCTATTATCGACCCTTCAACCACTTGAAAAGTACTCGTTTAATGCAGTCCTATCATCAAACTTATTGACTTTGGTGTGTAAAAAAGTGGGATAACGTTTTTATTTCGGAAAAATTAATATGAAGAAAGCATTTTCAAAGAAAAATATATGGGAAGCAATGCCTTCTGTTTTTAAGAGATTGGCTGGCCTTACACTTTCAGTTGTTCCTTTAGAGTACCTAATTGGTAGGGAGTTTCGAGCAACAACAAAGCTTATTTTAGCTGCTGATAAATGGACAAAAGCTGAAATTGACGCTTACCACCTTAAACAATTAAAACAGCAAGTTAATATTGCTTATGAAAAATGCCCTGCTTATAGGAAGTTATATGATGAAGCTAATATAGATATCTCTACTTTTAATACGCTAAACGACTTTAAGAAGTTTCCCTTAATTGATAAAGCTTTTATTAATAATAATACTGAAGATCTACTTTTAGTCGATAAAAATAACTCTGATGTTGATTATGTAACAACAGGTGGAACAAGTGGTATTCCTCTTTCTTTTTACATTAACGCAAGTCGGTCACAAGTTGAATATGCTTACTTAGTTGATGGCTGGAGAAAAGCTGGGTTTAAACTTGGAGATGTAAAAGCCGTATTAAGAGGGCGCGTTACGGGGTCAAAAGCGGGGGGGCACCAAAGTTACGATCCTATCTTTAAGGAATATTATTATAGTAATTTTCACATGAACGACAAAGATATGAGTCACTATATCTCTCATATTAAAACACTTAAAGATTGCTTTCTTCATGTTTATCCATCATCAGTATACCAATTAGCCCGATTCGCTAAAAAAGAGAATATAACGTTTAAAAATATTAAAGCGGTTTTAGCTGAATCCGAAAATGTCTATCCAGAGCAACGTACTTTTGTTGAGTCAGTCTTTAACTGCAGATATTACTCTTCTTATGGGCACAGTGAAAAGCTCGTTGCCGCGGGTGAATGTGAACATTCAGACGATTATCATGTATGGCCGACTTATGGTTATTTTGAGTTGTTGGACAAAAACGGTAATGTAATTACAGAAAAAGGTCGGGTTGGTGAAATAGTCGGAACTGGTTTTATCAATACAGTAATGCCATTTATACGTTATAAAACTGGTGACTTTGCTGAGTATGTTGGAAGTTATTGTGATAAATGCAAACGCAATCATCTTATCATAAGAAATATTATGGGGCATAATATCCAGGAACATTTGGTGGCAGTAGATAATAGCTTAATACCTTGGTCTGCTATAAATATGCATGATGATACCTTTGATGACGTACTGCAGTATCAATTTTATCAAGATACTCCCGGTGTAGCCGTGATAAAAATAAAAACGAGACAACATTTTTCCGAGGAAAGTAAACAACGTATACTTAATAATATCAATAATAAATTGCAGCAACGCATAGAGGTTTCTGTAATGCAAGTCGATAATATACCATTAACGAAACGCGGGAAGTCAGTCTTTGTTGATCAGAAAATCAATATTTCAAATTAGTTGAATCTATTACATTAGATAATTTTTAATAGAAAATGAATAAATCTTATGTCTGTTTTCTGTTGTTCTGAAACGCTTTAGCTAATAAAAATTAAAGTAAGTAAATGAATTTTACTAAGTAGAGCACGGTACTTGATTAATAAAATTCCGTGCTCTCAGCAATTATTACACAATATTTTTTCTAAGCTTTTCCAAAAATCAAGTTTTTTAAAGCTAATCATTGGTTAATCTATTATTGTTGTTTCTAGTTCAGTTTTATTTGGTAGTTGAATTAATTTTAACCCACTGGGTTTTGTCGGAATAGTAGCCTCTTGTTGAACCCCATATTGTTCAAATGGCCCTATATCAATCGAATTCCCAAGATTACGTTGACCATCAAAAATATCTAAATTTATTCCGCTAGTGTCAGGGAATTGGGATTTAAACCGAGTTATTAAAATATCATTGACATTATCGGTACCTGCATCTTTAAGTTTTGTAAAACCGATACCATCAATGCTCAATGCATCCATTATTGAATCAATATTATCTTGTGTAATAAGATTGGTTCCCTGAACATTGCCGCTAGCGCCCTCTCTAGAATTTAAACTTGATACTGTTTCATGGAGTTTTTTAAATACACCTTCTTTTACTCGCACATACATACCGTCTCCAAAATAATTATTATCTATAAATGCTTGTTCGTTAAGTGCTAAGTACTCAAGCATAATATGATAACCAGTAGGTTCATTAACATGTGTTGCCGTTACATCTAATAATATATTATTTTTTATCCAAGTTTTGGCATTTTGAGTAGATACATCAATCCCATTAGGAGCATCAAATATTAAGTTGTTAAAAATATATTGTTCATCTGAACTTGCTATGTGAATAGCCGCTGATTGCCATGATGAAGTGGTTTCAATAGGGCCGATATTCGAGCTTTCTTGCACAGGCTTAACCCCATGAATGACATTACCAATAATGTAGATTTTTTTATCCCATGTGGTTTCAGATGTAGAGGCAATCCTTATACCGTATTCGACACCACTAATACGATTGTTGATCATCCATAATTCATCGGGCTGATACTGTGCTCCAAGCCCTTTAGATGGTGACCAAGACGTGCTAACTAAATCATGAATATAGTTACTTGAAAATACCACATTAGAGCCTGCTTTAACCCATAATCCTGCTTGTCTTACGTTATAAACCTCATTACCACCTGCATAGATGTTATTTGTCGATCCTCTGTTATTCAAATCTCCAAGAACTTGAAGTCCTGAACCAGATGCTGTATGTAATACATTGTCTAATAGCCATACGTCAGAAACATACTCCCCAACCGATATTACGTGAAAATCATCATCCGTTGGGGAGTTTACATCGCCCAAATTATGTATCGTACTGTTAAATATTACGATATTTGAAACAGGTGCCGTGGAATCGGCTGATATAGAAATACCTCCACCATTTAAATCTAAATTTCTTGCGACTATATTTGTTGCTTGTCGGCCTGCAGTAGGTGAACCAATTTGTAGATTTGCTGAGTTAATAAAGTTTAAGTCGGAGATGAATACGTTTGCACCCATCACTAGAAACCCTACTTTACTAATTACTCCACCAGTATCTTTTGCTTCAGTAACCCACACAGGACCTGCTACATCGGCACTCCAATCTGCATCAGTACCATTGAGCGCATATATCCGATCACCATGGGTGTTAAAACCTTGAGTATATTCTCCTGAAATTTCAATATATGATCCAGCTGATGCTGGATTAGGGAACGATTTACGTGGTGCGACAGGTGTCCCGTAAGTTTGTTTATCGCTACCGGTTTGATAATTTATGTAATAGTAACCTGGTTTTTCGATACTCCAGTCACTAGGCCTTGGGGGCATTTCTTGTTGAAAGTCTAAAGTGCTATTTGGTATTCCTACTGGCATTGTATATGCTGAAATGTTAGTAACTATGGAAAATAACAATACAATAAATGAATATTTCATATACTTTATTGTTTTTATTGGCTGGATCATTTTTAGCTCCTTTTTCAATTTTTTCTATAAAACATATATAGGAGTATAGTTTCTTTTAGTTTGTATACCATTAATCTTTATCGAAAAATTAATTTAAACCTGTTCTATAACAGCATAGGCTTAAATAGAAAAATCAGAGTAGTAATAATTAACTATTTCGAATCCTATTCTTTAGCGGGATCTTTAAGAGCTAACTTTACTTTGATTTTTAACAGATCCTCATTTATTGACGTGTTTCCCCTATCTTTGTATTTTTAAAAAATTCAATTTTCTCGTTATTCTTATCCATTGAATCTAAAATAATTATTTGTTGATATTCGATATCAATATTTAGGGAATTATATGTATAATCTAGATATATGGAGGATATGTTTTTTATTTAAATACTATTAAAGGCGATTGGAATTGCAAAAGAAAATAAATATTATTCATTATTGGGGAGGCTTTCCTATTATAGCTACATCAAAGTGGCTAAGTGCTTTGACGTTAGTTAAGAAATGTGCGGAGAATAATTGGAATAATTGGAATAATTGGTTAGTCTTATCTAAGCAACCAGACGACCTTTCGTTAGTTACACCTTTTATAGACGCGGGTTGTAAAATTATTTATCAACCTCGTTCTAAAGGGAATTTTGATCTAAAAAGTATTTATCGTAATTATAAGTTTATGCGATTAATAAACTGTGACATCTTACATTGCTATAATGACCATACAAGCCCGTTAATTGCAGGAATGCTATCAAGGACTCCTGTTAAAGTTTGGTCTAAGTTATCTATGTCTTCATATTATGAAAAAGGGGTGAAACCTCAAGGTTTAAAAAAATTAATGCCAAGTACACGTCTTACCTGTTTGCTTGCAAACCGTATTTTAGCAATCAGTGACGCAGCAAGAAAAGAAATATGTGACCAGGTTGGCTTTGATAATAAGATTAGTATTGTCGACGTGCCTGTTCAACTTGAACGTTTTACTTGTTTGGAAAAGTCAGATGAAATTAGAGAAGAGTTTCATCTACTTAAATCAGATTATCTCATTACTGCTGTGGGACATTTTATAGAAGTTAAAGGGTGGGACATTGCAGTTCCTGCCTTTGCTAAAGTGTGTAAAAGTATCCCTAATGCAAAACTATTGTTAGTTGGTAAAAAAACATCAGACTCTTTTTATCAAAAAATAGTTGAGAAAATTGAGTTTTTTAATTTAAAAGACAAAGTTATTTTTGCTGGTAATCGCAGTGATATTCCTGAGATTCTTAAAGCAAGTGACTTATTTATATTACCGTCTCGTTCTGAAGGTACTCCAGCTGCGCTTATTGAGGCGATGGCATCAGGTTTACCATGTATTGCTACGAATGCAGGAGGAATGCCTGAAGTAATTGAAAATGGTGATAATGGTTATTTGTTTGAAAAGGGAAATGTAGATGAGCTTGCTAATAAAATTAACAGTATCGCTTTAGATCCTGATTTGAAAATACGATTTATTACTAATGCGCAAAAGGATTTACATAAATTTAGTATTGAAAGGTATGTTGATAATGTATTTAATCATTATCAAGATTTGCTTCGTCATTAAATAAATTTAATCGATAGTCGAGCTTTTATAAAGTGGAACTGTATTTATGAAAAGTAAATTTCTTTTAAAAAAACTGCTTCTAAATATATTATTGAAATTTGGAATTTTAGATGTTTTACATTATAAAAATCGACATAAAGTCTGTATTTTAATGTTGCATGGCGTAATGGCTCCAAATGAAAAATCATGTTGGGAGCCACTTAGACAACAGCTTTGCCCTGAAGAACTTAAACGAACATTAACAATACTGTCTCAGCATTATCAATTTATTTCAATAGAGCAATGTGTAGATATATTGGATGGAAAATCACCTCCAATCAATAATGCAATTCTGATTACATTTGACGATGGTTATCGCAATAATATTGATTATGCTCTACCAATTTGTGAAAGCTTTTCTATTAAACCCGTCTTATTTGTCGCAACAAATCATGTTAACTCTGGTTTACCTTTTTGGTTTGACCGATTAGATTATGCTTTGCAACAAAATATGGGGGAGGTTTTGTCATTAAGCTATCAAGACTCTATGTATCATTTTGATGCAAGAACACGTGAAGACCTAACCATAAGCTATAAAAAATTTAGAGATGATTGTAAGCAACGCTTTAATGACGATATCAAACTAAATAATTTATTTAATGGACTATCTGAAATATTGGAAGCACGTTCAGGCTTAAAGTTAAGCGATATTAGTGATAAAGATGATTGGTCCGCTATAGTATCTTGGGCAATATTAAAAGAAGCTGTTAGCAAAGGACGCATCGATATTGCTAGTCATACAGAAGATCATCTCCGTCTAGATTGCCTTAATGAAGATGATATTTCATCACAATTAAAGCAATCAAAAATCTGTATTGAAAACGAATTAGCAGTAAAATGTCATTACTTTTGTTATCCTAATGGCAATTATAATGGATTAGCAATTAAGTTAGTTAAAGAGGCGAGTTACCGTGCTGCTTTTTCTACAGATGTTGGGCTGTGTGAATCAAAGGATGATTTAATGATGTTAAAGCGCTTTAATTTCCCTGCGAATAAAACCACCTCTGAGTTGTTGTATTTACTAAATACAAAATAGCCACTTAAGCCCCCATTTTTATTAAAAACTCTCATATTATTAAGGTTGTAAATTATCATGTTAAATATATGTCTTGTTGCTCATTTTGCATATGGAGCAGTTACGGGTGGGAGTCATGGTTCAATTGGGGGAGTTGAAAGACAAACAAGTTTGATGGCAAAATGGTTAGTATCTAGAGGTCATAAAGTTTCTTTATTAACTTGGGCTGAAGGTTCTGATGAAGATGAAGTCATTGATGGTATTCACGTCATTAAAATATGTCGACAAGATTCAGGTTTACCTGGTATTCGCTTTTTTCATCCTAGGTGGACGGGTTTAAATAGTGCAATGAAGCGTGCTAATGCTGATGTATATTATCAAAACTGTGGTGAATACATTACCGGACAAGTTGCTATGTGGTGTAAGCGTAATGGCAAAAAATTCTTATATTCATTAGCGAATGATTCAGATGCTGATTATAAATTACCTGTCATGAATACTTACCGTGAAAGAATCTTATACCGTTATGGATTAACTCATTCAGATTATATTTTGTCGCAAACTAAAAAGCAGATGGATTCGCTTAAAGCAGGGTTTAACTTAGATTCTGAAATAATGCCAATGCCATGTCCTGGACCGAGCGAAAGTGAATATCAAAACATAGCGTTTAATAAAGATAAACCCACTATTGTATGGGCAGCACGTATCCATGAAAGCAAACGATTGGAATTATTCTTGGAAGTTGCGGCTGATTTACCACAATATCAATTTATTGTGGGTGGAAGTCCTGCCCAGGAAGATGAATATTTTAAAAGTATTTTAAATACTATTAATCGTTTAGATAACGTTACTTATTTAGGCATGGTTGCTCGTGCTGATATGCCAAATTTATATCGCAGTGCGAGTGTTTTTTGTTGTTCATCTATTTATGAAGGCTTTCCAAATACTTTTCTAGAAGCCTGGAGCCAAGGTGTTCCTATTGTTTCCACTTTTGATCCAGATAATCTAATTAGAGACCGACAATTAGGGGTTGATGCAGTTACTAAAGATGATTTGGTTTCAGGTATTAAAAAGCTGTGTTCAGATCCTGACCTATGGCAACTACACTCTGCTAATGCGCGTGCATATTATCAGCAAAATCATTCTGTTGACCAAGTAATGGAAAGATTTGAAGCTATCTTTACTGAGCTTTCGAACTAAAGGGATTTAAAAATGAGTATAAAGCTAGCATTTGTTACTCAATTTCCAATTGATGTAAATAGACCTCATGGTGGAGTGGAAGCTGTCAGCGTTAATCTTATCTCGTCGTTATCGCAATATGCAGAATTTGATATTCATGTTTTAACTTTATGCCCTGATACTGAAAAAACAACCATAGAATGTAATGATAACGTGACCATACACCGCATACCTAAGCCTTCAGGGAGCGAGCTTAAAAACGCAATAGGAGTGAGTAAAAAAGTCATAGAGTCGACAATAAAATCATTAAAACCTGATTTAATTCATGCTCATGACACCTATGGCATTATGGTCAAAGATATATCAGTACCTAAAGTATTTACAGTCCATGGTTTTATTTATGGCGATACGTTATTGGCTAATGGAAAGTTTAAAGTTTTACGCTCTAAAGTGTGGGAGTTTATTGAAAAGAGTAGTTGGGCCAAGCAACCTAATATTATTTCGATTAGCCCTTATGTTAGAGAAAGATTAAGCGGTATTACTCAAGCTAATATTTTTGATATTGATAATCCAATTTCAGATGCATTTTTTAAGTTAGTTAGAGAAGAAGTCGCCAGTACTATCTTTACGTCTGCAGTTATTGCACCTCGTAAAAATGTCATTCAATTAGTGAATGCAGTGGCTTTAATGGTTAAAAAAGGAATTAAAGTAGAGTTACGTATTGCGGGTGGTATTGTTGATCAAGAATATGCCAATAAACTTAAAGATATTATTGAAGTGAATCATTTACAAAAAAATGTCACTTTATTAGGGCGTATTACCACAACGGAAGTACAAGCTGAATTATGCAATGCTTCTATTTATGCACTGGCCTCCCTTGAGGAAAATTCGCCAATGGGAATTGAAGAAGCAATGGCCGTAGGCGTTCCTGTTGTCACTTCGAATCGTTGCGGTATGCCATATATGGTTAAAAATGGCGAAACGGGCTTTTTAATAAACCCTTTTGACGCACAAGATATTGCTAATAAATGTGAACGTATTTTAACAAATCCTGACTTGTCGAAAAAGATGCACGATAAAGCTAAAAAATTAGCGCTTGATTTATATCATTCAGAGCGTGTCGCGGAAAGAACGGTCGCAGTCTATAAAGAAATATTAATGTAGCCTGATATAGTATTACAGTCATTGATTGGCTAAAAGGATAGTATTTTGTTTAAGCGTATTTCAGAGCATTTTTTATTTATTGTTTCTTTGATTTTACTGGCAACGGTTAACGTATCAGTATTACTGAGTATCTTTGATGAATGGAATAGTGATGGGCCTTACAGTCATGGTTTTTTAGGCATTATTGTTGTTTGTTATGTATTTTATTTACAACGTAAACACCTAACGACTATTACTTTATCGAAACGACAATACGGTTTTGGTTTATGTTGTTTAATAGCGAGTCTCTTGATTGCATTAGTTGCCCAACTATCGAGCATTCAACAGTTACAACAGCTAGCTTTTTTCAGTTCAATGCTCTCTTTAATTTTTTGTTTTTATGGTTGGAGTGTTGTTAAGTCTTTCTTTGTTCCTTTATTGATGTTGTTGCTTATTTTACCTGTGTGGAATGTTTTACAATTTCCTTTACGGGAATTATCGACACAAGCAGGGCAATGGGGGCCTGAGCTAATTGGTATTGCTGTAGACCGTGATCATTTTAGATTATCTACCGTTGGTGGGATGTTTGATGTTGAGCCTGCATGCTCTGGTTTAGGCTTCTTTATGGTGTCTGCTTTGTTGGCTTTCTGCGTGGGTTATTTCAATAAATTAAGTACTAAAAAAACCCTTTGGTTTTTGTTCATTTGTTTAGTTATTGCCATAATAGCCAATTGGTTACGTATTATTATCATCATTGTGGTGGGTACTTATACGGAAATGAATCACTTTATTGTGCATGATCATTTAACTTTCGGTTGGATTGTTTTTGCTGTTTGTTTATTGCCGCTTATTTATATTGCACGCACGTATTTTGATGACTCTCAAAAAGAGTCGAATCTAAATAATGTTGCTCACAGTAATGTAAATCAAAAAAAAGAGACAGTAGATACGTCGCTTCAGGTCAAGCAAGTTAATAAACTTCAAATTATAACGACTCTTTCTATCTTAGTGTTATTCATTGGTGCTTCATATTGGATCCCTTCTCGATATGACGAAAACTATGCATTAACAGTTCCTAATGTAAAAAACTATGAGATGGTGAGTAGTGATAAAAACTACAGTCCAAATTGGAAACCTTATTCACAAGGGGCGACTCAAGAGCGCTTTTTTTATTACACTAAGGAAGCATTAGGTTTTCAAGTTTATCTCGCTGATTATATTAAACAGGAACAAGCGAGTGAGATGATTTATGTTGAGAATTATCTTTTTAATAAGCAGTTTTGGGATCGCGTTGAAGATAAAAAATTAGCACTGATAAAGAGCAAAAATCTACAAGAAACTGATTTTTTACTCTTAAAAAAATCTTCACACCGATATCGAATGATTGCTTCTTGGTATGTCATCAATGGTGTACTAACAAGTGATAAAAAAATAGCTAAACTGACCGAAGTGAAATCCGCATTAAAAGGGCAACCTGGAGCAACATTGGTTGCTGTTAGCCTTGATTTTGATGGTAAAGATGTCGCAGCGGCTAAAATGCAATTAAGTCAATTTATTTATGCTTACCTTCATCCCTCTGAATACTAATTTGCGAGACTAAATAATTATGCAATCCCTTACTTGGTATATTAAACGAATTCAAATGATGTCTGTCAGTGAGATAACATGGCGAGTGACTTCATTAAGTGATGCTTGGGCTGAGCGAGCGCGAGTTCAATTTAATAAAGTACCTAAAGCAGGATTCGTTGATACTTATGATGCTGAGTCTGTTTTTAAACCTGGGTTTACTGTTTTTGAAGGGCAAGTTGATCATTATAATGAACAGTGGTTAACGCCTTTATTAACCCAAGCTGAATCTATTATGGATCATAAGCTTAGTTATTTTGATTTAAAAGATCACGACTTGGGAACGCCTATTAATTGGCATAAAGATCATAGTGCAGATATCTATTCAAAACTTGGACATATACTTTCAGTTAATTACCGAGATTTTAAAAATAACGGTGATTGTAAATTAGTATGGGAGCCAAATCGTCATCATCAGATGGTGGTGTTAGCGAGAGCATATAAAGTATCTGGTGATATTAAATATGCACAAGCAGCCGTAGAGCAAATAACGCATTGGTTAGACGAAAACCCATATGGTAAAGGGATGAATTGGCGTAGCCCATTAGAATTAGCTATTCGTTTAATTAGCTGGGTATGGACAATCGATTTAATCAAAGACTCTGGATTATTTACCGGTGATTTTAAGCAACGATTATTAGAAAGTGTATTTTTACATTGTCGTGATGTCAGCGGTAAGTTTTCACAAGGCACTTCTGCAAACAATCATTTAGTGGGCGAAGCTGCAGGCGTTTATATTGCCGCACGTTACTTTTCAATACTTAAAGATGCTAGGCAATGGCAGGAAAAGAGTAAACAAGTATTAGAAAAAGAGATACAAGCACAAACCTTTGAAGATGGATGTACTAAAGAACATGCTTTTAGTTATCAGTTTTTTGTATTTCAGTTTTATTTATTAACGGGGTTAACGGGGAAGTGGAGCGATGACTCCTTTTCACCTGCTTATTGGCAAACGCTTAATCGTTTAAGTCATTTTATTGCAACGATTGCTGAAGGCGGTCAACATTACCCGATGTTAGGTGACCAAGATGATGGTTACGTATTAGATCTTGGTGACCATGTGCATGATATCAATGCGTTGTGTGATGTTGTTAGTCACCTATATGATGACACCATTTTTACACAAGGCTTAAAGAAAACAAGTGAATCTTCATTTTGGTTGTTTAATAATAGGCAACAACCTATTAATCAGATTAACCCAAATGAAAGAGAATTAAGCCCCGTCGCTTTTACTGACTCTGGCTATTACCTTTTACAAGCGGGTAAATTGAGTGAAAAAAATCAAGCTAGCATCTTAATGGACGTCGCAGAGCTAGGTTATACAGCAATAGCCGCTCATGGCCATGCTGATGCATTAAGTTGTGTAGTTCGTATTAATCAACAGGATTTATTTGTTGATACGGGTACTTATGATTACTTTAGTTTTCCACAATGGCGTAATCATTTCCGAAAAACACGAGCACATAATACAATTGAGATTGATGGTCTGGACCAATCAGTAATGACTGGGCCTTTTATGTGGGAGTCGCATGCACAGGCTATCTGTTCAGTTTGGTCTCCTACTGAATTTGGCGGTAAAATTGTCGCTGAACATGATGGTTATAAACGTTTAGGTTCTCCTGTGAATCATCAGCGTAGTATTGATTTAGATGTACAGAAAAAACAAATCAATATTGTTGATGCCTTAACAACTCAAGGTCAGCATGATGCGGTTATTTATTTTCACTTCTCAGAAGATTGTCAAAATATAGAAATCAAAGAAGGTATTTGCACTTTGTCGTTGGGTGATAGTTTAGTGGTTATTAAACTACCTGAAAAAATGCAAGCTGTGTTAATCAAAGGTGAAGTATCAGATGATCAACAAACACCGTCATTAGGATGGTTGAGTCGCGGATATCATCAAAAAGTACCGATTACTACGTTAGCGTTATCTGCTCATATTAGTGAAGATAAAGAGTTTATTACTGCTATCACTTGGTCGTAATATTTTTTATTTTAGTTAAAGCTTTAAATTTATAAAGGCTTAAAGTATTTACCCGTTGGCCAAATAGTCATTAATCTAAACAATACATTTTTGATTTTATTTGGCCAAATAAGTAAATTTTGTCCTTCCCGCTTTTGTGCTAGCCAACGTCTTTTATGATTTGTGTACACACCTAAAAAGTCATAATCAGTGAGTTGTTCTTTTAAACATTGTTGAAAAACATGGTATCGTAATACTTGTCCCACACCATTCTGAAAATCAGCATTAAACCCTTCTTGTAATGCAAAAAACTGATCTTGGTAAACGTAACCGATTTGCATTGCTTGCGTGACACCTTCACATTCTAACTTTGCTAATCGTAACCAACCTAGCTGCAGTGCTTTAACGGCAAAATCTTGATAAAAAGCGGCCATCTCAGGGCGTCTTTCAAATGAACCTTGTAAACCTGCATTTTGCCAACGTAAATTATGCAATTCAAATAGTCGATTTAACTCTTTTTCAAGTAATGATGGATCATCACAAAAGCTCACCTGCCAATCACCTTGTCGGCTTAAATAATTTTGTGTTTGTTTTATGTTGGTGCGTAAGCTTTTAGATAGCGAAGGTAATACTTGTTCTGATACATTTTTGAGTTCAGTATTCGCAAATTCTACAACGCGAGATTTCATATTTAATTGTGGCGTCTTTTGCAGTGAAGTCAGTAACGTTTTTCCCCCTTTACTCCAGCTAGCGACATTACTATACCAAATAAGATCCCATTGAGAGGCTTGGTCGCTAGTTAATAAGGTTGACCACAATAAAGCTTTTAATTGAATTGTCTGTTCTTGTTTGACGATGAAATTAGAATACTCAGAGCCGATACCTTGGTCCCCAGCAAACCTTAATACTTGATAAGTAAAAAATTTGAATAAACGATAAGGCTGAATATAAAAGGGGGCAATAGCGACAACTTGCTGTGCTTGTTTTAGTACTACAAAAAATGGTTTGGTATTAGGTGAGCAAGTCTTCTTCCAGCTCTCTATCCATTGCCAGGTTAAGAAAATATTATCCGCATCAGATTGTTGTAATAACGGGTTCCAATCTTCTTTTAGTTTTTCTATTTCAGACCATGACGTCATAATGTGGGGAGTAATTGTCTGCATAGTGATATTAAACACCTTCGGTTATGAACGTTAGTAGAGATATCTAAATAAATGGTTTCTGTGCTTTATTGTAAAACAAAGCGCAATAATTTAGGTGTTAATTTGATTAAAACTGCATTTATTTAACCACTATCGCTTAATCACATGATCTATTATTTTGCTATGCTATTATGTTTTCACTATTAATTGTCAATGAGAGTAAAATGACTACGCAAACAAATGAAAATATCCACATCGAATCAGAAACTGTTTTAATCACACCTGCAGAGCTTAAAGCGTCTTTGCCCGCTTCTGATAGTGTGTATCAATTCATTAACGAATCTCGTCAAACTATATCTAATATCGTGCACAAAAAAGACCCTCGTTTTTTAGTGATATGCGGCCCTTGTTCAATTCATGATATCGAAGCTGCTAAAGATTATGCAACGCGTTTGAAAGAGTTACGTGATCAATATAAAGATACTTTATATATTGTAATGCGAGTTTATTTTGAAAAACCACGTACCACTGTTGGTTGGAAAGGTTTAATTAACGACCCTCATATGGATGATTCATTTGATATCGAAACAGGCCTTAAAAGAGCGCGTGAATTATTGTTATGGATTGCCGAACTAGGTTTACCTATTGCAACTGAAGCATTAGATCCAATTAGCCCACAGTACATCGGTGATTTATTTAGTTGGGCTGCAATTGGTGCTCGTACTACAGAATCTCAAACACACCGCGAAATGGCGAGTGGCCTATCAATGCCAGTTGGCTTTAAAAACGGTACTGACGGTAGCCTATCTACTGCAGTTAATGCAATGCAATCTGCTTCTGCACCGCATCGTTTTATGGGCATTAACCAAGCTGGACAAAGTGCTTTATTACAAACTGCTGGTAATAAAGACGGTCACGTTATTTTACGTGGCGGCGGCGGTAAACCAAACTACGATTCAATCAATGTAGCACTCGCTGAACAAGCATTGGTTAAAGCTAAAATGGAAAGTATCCTTATTGTTGATTGTAGTCATGAGAACTCTAATAAAAATCATGAACTACAACCGTTAGTAGCAAAAAATGTATTCCGCCAAGTAGTTGATGGCAATACATCTATCATCGGTATTATGTTAGAAAGTCATATTAACGCGGGTAACCAACCTGCGTCATTACCTGCGGATAAACTGCAATATGGTATGTCAGTAACGGATGCGTGTATTGACTGGGCTACGACGTGTGAGTTATTAGAGCAAGCGGCTGTATTATTAAAAGATACTGTTCAGAACAAATAAGAAGTAAATTATGCCTTTAAGTAAATTAAGAGATCAGATTGATGCTGTCGATCAGCAAATAATTGATTTATTAGCAGAGCGTTTACGACTAGTCGGTGAAGTTGGCGAAGTGAAAACTAAGCATGGCTTGCCTATCTACGTACCTGAACGTGAAGCTGCGATGTTAGCTAAGCGCCGTGAAGAAGCTGAAAAGAAAGGCGTTCCCGCGAACCTGATTGAAGATATCTTACGTCGTACTATGCGTGAGTCTTATGCTAGTGAAAATGAGACCGGTTTCAAAACAGTTAATCCTGCGATGAAACGTATTGTCATCATTGGTGGTAATGGTTTATTAGGCCAGCGTTTTGTTGAAATGTTTAAATTATCTGGTTATGACGTCGATATTTTAGGTCGTGCAAACTGGGATCAAGCTGAAGCTATTTGTAGTCAAGCTGGATTAGTTATTGTTGGTTCGCCAATTGATGTAACTGTTGATGTGATCAAGCAACTTACTTTCTTACCTGAAGATTGTATTTTAACCGATATCACTAGCATCAAGGACGCGCCTTTAACTGAGATGTTAGCGGTACATAAAGGTCCTGTCGTCGGTTTACATCCTATGTTTGGCCCAGACATCTCGAGCTTTGCAAAACAAGTTATTGTTTACTGTGATGGACGCAACCCTGAAAAGTATCAATGGTTAATTGACCAAATGAAAATATGGGGCGCACATTTATACCCTGTGGCAGCACCAACACATGATGAGTCAATGACCTTAATACAAGCATTACGCCACTTTACGAGCTTTGTTTACGGTGTGCACTTACAAGAAGTAGATGCAGATTTAGAACAGCTGTTAGACTTAAGTTCGCCTATTTATCGCTTAGAATTGGCAATGGTCGGGCGTTTATTTGCACAAGAGCCAGCTTTATATGCTGACATTATCTTATCGCAAAAAAATAACCTAACCATGATAAAGCGTTATCATAAGCACTTTGCTGATGCGATTGAATTGTTAGAAAACAACAATCGTGAAGAGTTTATTGCTCGCTTTAAGTCTGTGACAAATTGGATGGGAGATTACTCAGAGTTATTCTTAAATGAAAGTCGGGTAATGTTGCAACAAGTACATGACAATCGCCATTACGAAGAAAAGTAATCTATTTATTGAGTGCTTTGTAAAAGGCACTTTATAACTATTTTCTTAAAGGCTGGTATTTCGTAAAATACAGGATCAAAAAAGGAGGTTATTAACCTCCTTTTCTTATTTTTTACGAGCAGTAATTTAATTGCTCTAGTGAGTAGTAAATGACTAAGCCACAAACTCTTTATTTAATTTGATCTCAGCATCTGATTCAATTTCAATTTCTGGCTCTTCAATAGCCTCTCCTGAAATTTCTCCGTTACGACATAAGTCTTTACCATTATTCTTGGCACGGTTTGCTTCATCTTTATGAATATGTTTATTTAGCTGACGTTCGATTTTTGAGAATAACTGATTGATTCCCACATATAAGTCATCATGCTCAGCGTGAGCAAAAACTTTACCGTTTGGAACCCCAATAGTCCCTTCTATTTTAACGCCTTTAGGTTCTTTAGTGATAATGAAATGGGGATTGATTAATGAAATTTGAAGTTTCTGTAGTTTCTCGAAACGTTCTTCTACTTTTGCGCGCATTGTGTCTGTGATAGTAATTTGTTTGCTAGTAATTTCAATTCTCATATAGGACACCTTTTTGTTATACACTTTATTGTGTTCTTTAATAGATTAGGCTTTTTAAAGTGATTTACAAGTGATATAGATCACATTAATAAGGCCTTTTACTTAAACAGATTTATTTCTTGAGCTAGCTATATTTTCTTCAAAATATTTCAACTTTTACTTGTTGACTGCCAATAATTAGTCCACTTTAGTACTGATAAGTTCCGCCTTTTTTATTCCTTCTTCTCTACATCTCCTTTTTATATTTAAAAACCTTTTATTAACTTAAGCATTTGTTATCTTTAGTCCTCTCCTGTTTTTTATTTTCAGTCTGATTGAGTTTTACTAATATGAATATAATAAAGTGTATACGTCTTTTGATATTTTGCGCGCTACTGCCAATAAGTTTTTTTGCGAATAGTGAATCTTGGAGTGATGCCATTAGTATGTATGGTGATCTTAAGTATAAAAATAATTTTAAGCACTTTGCATATGCCAATCCAGATGCTCCTAAGGGGGGGACTTTCAAACAAGCGAGTGTAGGGAGTTTTGACTCACTAAACCCCTTTATTGTGAAGGGCAATGCAGCGGCTGACATCACACGTATTTACGATACCTTATTAGCTCAATCTACTGATGAACCTTTTAGTTTATATGCATTAATTGCTGAAAAAATAAAGGTCGCAGATGATTATAGTTCTGTTAGTTTTTTAATTAACCCGAATGCTAAATTTAATGATGGTGAGGCGATTACAGCCGAGGATGTTAAGTTTAGCTTTGATTTGTTAGTGAACGAAGGATCACCTCATTATAAGTCATATTACTCAGGTGTTGAAAACGTCACCGTAGACGCATTGCTGAAGGTTACTTTTCATTTTAAAGAAATAGGTAATCGCGAATTACCCTTAATTATTGGCCAAATACCCATTTTACCTCAGCATTTTTGGAAAGATAAAGATTTCGCTAAAAGTGGTTTGGTGACGCCATTAGGATCTGGTCCATATCAAGTAAAAAGCTTTGATGCAGGTAAGCAAATTGTATATGAGCGAATCGCGGACTATTGGGCGAAAGATCTTGGGGTGAATAAAGGGCGTTATAATTTTGATCAGATCATTGTTGATTATTATCGTGATGATGCGGTTGCATTTGAAGCTTTTAAATCAAGTGCGTTTGATTACCGACTTGAAACCTCCTCGAAGCGTTGGTCGACTGGTTATGTTGGTGAGCAATTTAATACTAACGACATTATATTAGAGACCATCGCGGATAAAAATCCTCAAGGCATGCAAGGTTTTTGGTTTAATTTACGTCGAGATAAATTTAAAGATCCTAAAGTACGAGAGGCGATCTCTTTATTATTTGATTTTGAATGGGCTAACAAAACTTTGTTTTATGGCGCTTATACACGCGTGGATAGTTTTTATTCTGGATCTGAATTATCAACTGAAATAGAGATAAGCGAAGCAGAAAAGAAAATATTATTACCTTATAAAGATCAGCTTCCAGCATCTGTTTTTAAGCCGATAGACAGTAATAAAACATCGGGTAATGGCAATGTAAGAGAACAAATGCGACAAGCGGTTACATTATTATCAGAGGCAGGATACGAGTTAAAAGACAGTAAAATGCAAAATAAACAGGGTGAACAATTAAACTTTGAATTTTTATTGTATAGCAAAGACTTTGAACGGGTTATTCATCCCTTTCGTCGTAACCTTCAACGGATAGGCATTAAAACTGATATGCGTTTGGTCGATGTGTCTCAATTTATTAATCGATTAAACAATTTTGAGTTTGATATGTTGTCGTTACGAAAGGGGCAATCCATTTCACCTGGTAATGAACAAGCCACTTTCTGGGGATGTGATAGTGCCAATGAGATCGGGACATCGAATTGGGCTGGCATCTGTTCTCCTGTCATTGATGACTTAACGAAACAGTTAACAGCTGCATCAACACGTGAAGAAGTTATTAATATAACAAAAGCATTAGATCGTGTTTTGTTATCTGAACATATAGTGATTCCTCAATGGTATTTACCCGCTTATCGTATTGCGTATTGGGATAAATTTTCTCGACCTAAAGTGTCACCTTATTATGATATAGGCTTAGATACCTGGTGGAGTAAACAACCAAAAAAATCAGTTGCTGAACAAGAGAGTCAATAATGCATCAATACATTTTAAAAAGACTGTTGCTGATTATTCCAACGTTAATTGGCATCATGACGCTTAACTTTTTTATTGTACAAGTCGCGCCAGGTGGACCTGTTGAGCAAGCCATTGCTAAATATCAAGGTATTAATTCTGAAGCGACGTCTCGTGTCACATCGAGTACAAATAGTGAGATAAAACAAAGCTCAAATAGCGGCAGTCAATACCGTGGTGCACAGGGAGTTGATCCTGAATATATCGCCTCGCTAGAGAAGTTATATGGTTTTGATAAACCTCTCGTCGAGCGTTATTTTTCAATGTTGTGGCGTTATATTAACTTTGATTTTGGTGATAGTTTTTACCGAGACAAGAGTGTCATTGATTTGATTTACGAAAAAATGCCTGTGTCTATTTCTTTAGGTTTATGGACGACGTTACTCGCTTATTTAATTTCTATTCCGTTAGGCATCAAAAAAGCAACGGCGCATGGTACTAAATTTGATGTTTGGACCAGTACCATTGTCACCATAGGTTATGCGATTCCTGCTTTTATTTTTGCGATTATTTTAGTGGTGTTATTTGCTGGTGGCTCTTATGTTAGTTGGTTTCCATTGCGAGGATTAACGTCAGACAACTTTGAACAATTAACTTTATTTGGACAAATTAAAGATTATTTTTGGCATTTAGTGCTGCCGATATTAGCAAGTGTATTGGCAAGCTTTGCAACACTCACCATGTTAACTAAAAACTCTTTTCTCGATGAAATTAATAAACAATATGTCATTACTGCGCGAGCCAAAGGGTGTTCAAAAAATCGTGTTTTATATGGTCATATTTTCCGTAATGCAATGTTATTAGTCTTAGCTGGTTTGCCTGCTGCATTAATTGGTATTTTCTTTACAGGCTCGATGTTGATTGAAGTTATCTTCTCATTAGATGGGTTAGGTTTACTGAGTTTTGAATCGGTCATCACGCGAGATTACCCTGTTATTTTTGGCTCTCTGTATATCTTTACGTTAGTTGGTTTAGTGCTTAAATTAATCAGTGATATTACCTATACCTTAATCGATCCACGCATTACATTCGAGGGTCAATAATGTCGTTATTACTTACTTGGCAACGCATCAAAAAAAATCCAAGCAACCATCAACGATGGGCACAGTTTAAAGCCAATAAACGCGGTTATTATTCATTATGGATTTTTAGCATTTTATTTTTACTCAGTTTAATCGGGGAAGTATGGGTAAATGACAAACCGATCATGGTGTCTTATCAATCGAATTGGTATTTCCCTATTGTACAAGATATCCCAGAAGATCAATTAGGCGGTGATTTTGATATCAACACGGATTATCGAGACCCTTATATGGCCCAACAAATTAATAAAGAAGGATGGATGATTTGGCCGCTCATTCCATTTTATTATGACTCGATTAATTATGAATTAACCAGTGCCGCACCTTCGGCGCCAGATGTTGTTAACTGGTTAGGTACAGACGACCAAGGGCGAGATGTGGTTGCTCGTTTAGTGTATGGGTTTCGTATTTCAGTTATTTTTGCATTGTCGCTTACTATAGTCAGTTCAGTTATTGGCGTCATTGTGGGGGCAATACAGGGCTACTATGGCGGTAAAATAGATTTAATTGGGCAACGTTTCCTAGAAATATGGGAAGGGTTACCAATGCTCTTTATGTTGATTATTTTAGCCAGCTTTGTAGAGCCTACCTTCACTTGGTTATTAGGGTTAATGATTCTTTTTAGCTGGCCTAGTTTAGTGAGCGTGGTACGTGCTGAATTTCTACGTGGACGTCATTTAGAATATGTTAAAGCGGCGAAAGCGTTAGGCGTAAAAGACAGTAAAATCATGTTCAAACATATTCTCCCTAATGCAATGATCGCGACTTTAACCTTTATGCCTTATTTATTTACTGGTGCATTAACGACGTTAACGTCATTGGATTTTTTAGGATTCGGGTTACCGCTGGGATCTGCTTCTTTAGGTGAAATGATCTCCCAAGGTAAAGAAAACTTACATGCGCCTTGGTTAGCCATTACTGCTTTTATCTCTTTATCGAGTATTTTAGTGTTATTAGTTTTTATTGGCGAAGCCGCGCGTGATGCTTTTGACCCGAGGAAAACATTATGAGCGAACAATCGTGTCTTTTAAAAGTCGATAATTTAGCCGTTAGTTTTGCAGAGCAAAATATCTTATCTGGCATTAGCTTTAATTTAGATGAAGGTAAAACACTAGCGATTGTTGGTGAGAGCGGCTCTGGAAAATCATTGACTGCACTATCAATACTGCAATTACTACCTTATCCACATGCGCATCATCCTAGTGGCGATATTATCTTTGAAGGTCAATCTCTGATGGGAAAATCAGATGCTGTTTTAGAAGCGGTTCGTGGTAATAAAATAAGCATGATTTTTCAAGAACCAATGACGTCATTAAATCCGTTACATAGTATCGAAAAACAGATCGAAGAGACGTTGTTATTGCATAAAGGCTTAACAGGTAAAAAAGCGCAATTACGTACGCTTGAGTTATTAGAGTTAGTGGGAATAGACAATCCAAGTTCACGTTTAAAAGCTTATTCACATGAATTATCAGGAGGGCAGCGTCAACGAGTCATGATTGCGATGGCACTTGCTAATGAACCTAATCTATTAATTGCTGACGAACCAACAACAGCTTTAGATGCAACGATTCAAAAACAAATTCTGACGTTATTAAAATCATTGCAACAACGTTTAAATATGGCTATTTTGTTGATCACTCATGACCTTAATATTGTTCAGCAGTTTGCGGATCATGTATTAGTCATGTGTAAAGGTCAGCAAGTGGAGTATCAAGCAACACAGGTGCTTTTTGATTCTCCTGGCCATTCATATACTAAGAAGCTGTTAAATGCAGTGCCAACAGGAGAAATGGCTTCTCTCGTTGATCCTAAAGTGATTCTTGAAGCAGAAAATATGAATGTAAGCTTTTCTGTGAAAAAGAATTTTTGGGGGAAAACGACAAAATCACTAGATGTAGTGAAAAATGTATCATTAAAAATACATGAAGCAGAAACGTTAGCGTTAGTCGGAGAAAGTGGCTCAGGGAAAAGTACTTTAGCCCAAGCATTATTACATTTGAATAACCATACTGGTCAGGTTGTTTATCTAGGCCAAAGTATTAATGGGCTAGCAAAAGTCGATTTACAAGCACTTCGTCAGGAGTTGCAAATTGTATTTCAAGATCCTTACGCAAGCTTGAGCCCAAGAATGTCAGTACGAGATATTATTGCTGAGGGCGTACATGTATTTAATCGAGATAAAGCCTTAAGTGACCAAGATATTAATGAGCAAGTTTCACAGGTACTGATTAAAGTTGGTTTAGATGAAAGTGCCGCTAATCGATACCCGCATCAATTTTCAGGTGGGCAGCGTCAGCGAATTGCTATTGCAAGAGCTTTGATATTAAAACCAAAGCTTATTGTATTAGATGAACCAACCTCTGCCTTAGATAGAAGTATTCAAAAACAAATTATTGAATTATTAAAAGCATTACAAAAAGAGTTTTCATTAAGTTATTTATTTATCAGTCATGATTTATCAGTGGTTAAAGCGGTGAGTCATCGAGTGCTGGTCATGAAGGCGGGGGAAATAGTTGAGCAAGGTTTTACTTCAACTATATTTGAAAATGCACAGCATCCTTATACACAAGAGTTGCTATCATCGACCATTTTGTGGAATGATGTTTAAATTATCTATTATTTACATTGGGATGTTATGAGAAAATTAATTTTAGGGTGTTTGTTGTTTTCTGCATCAAGCATAAGTAGTGCATTAAGTTTAGATGTTCAGCGTGAAATTTTCACTGACACTTTAGATTTACAAGAGAAAAAAGAATGGCAAAAAGCCAATCAAAATATTGAAAAAATAGCTGATTATCCACTCGCTTATTATGCTGGATATAATTACTTAAATGCGAACCTTGCTAATGTTAGTGACAAAGAAGTCCTAGACTTCATTCAGCACAATAAAGGGAAAACGGTTACTGATGATCTACAGCGTGCTTATTTATTTCAATTAGCACAACAAAAAAGATGGTCTCAATTTTTAGTCGCTTTCCCAAGAATGCCTAATAACCCGATCTTAAAGTGCCATTATTTGCAAGCGTCTATTAAAACAGGAAAAGCAGAGCAGGCTTGGCCTGATGGCCAAAAGTATTGGTTATCAAGTACATCGCTTCCTAATGCATGTGATGATGTATTTGTTTTCTACCAAGATAATAACTTATTAACTCAACAGGATATTTGGAAACGTTTCGAACTTGCTTATATAAAAAATAAAGCAGGTTTGATGCGGTTTTTAATGGCTCGAATGGATAAAGGCAATGCCGCTATTGCTGCGGAATTGTATGAACTGCAAAAAGATCCTAAAAAGTTAACCAATAGCCAACTGTTTTCATCTCGAAAATCACCAAGTTTCAGTGTCTTAGTCCCTACTTTGCAGCGTTTAGCCAAGGTGGATATTGATCAAGCAATGAAGACCTATCAGCAATTTGATAAAAAAGTGAAGTTTACGCCTACTGAGTCATTACGTATTAAAAAACAGTTTGCTAGTGTTATTGTGCAAAACAATAAAAATCAACATTTTGAATGGTTAGACAAAGAGCTAGGTGGTTTAGCTAATGTATCATTAATTGAGCAACGTATACGTTACGCAATTAAACGTACTGATTGGAAAAATATTGAATTTTGGATTTCACAATTACCAAGTGAACGACGAAACTCATCAGACTGGTTGTATTGGCAAGCTCGCGTATTAGAGCATAAAGGTCAAAAGAAAGAATCGACTGCTTTATTTGAAAGAGTGGCAAAAAGTCGCAATTTTCATGGTTTTATGGCTTCTCAACGTTTAGGTGTTAATTTTTCACTTAACAATCAGGTCATTACAGAGAAGAAAGGTAGTTTAGCTAATTTAAGTCCAGATTTATCCATTATTGAAGAACTATTATTTCATAAATTGAATGTACCAGCCAAAAGACAATGGCAACGTTTATTAACTGGGCAAAGTAAAAGCCAGCAACAGCAATTAGGTTTATATGCTTATAATAAAGATTGGCCATATCTTTCTGTATTAGCCAGTATTAACTCTAAAAGCTGGAACGCATTGGGTATTCGCTTCCCTAATGCACGTGCTGAGTTATTTGTTGAAGCTGCTAAACAGTATGATTTGGAAGAAACTTATATCTACGCGATCACTCGTCGAGAAAGTAGTTTTGATCAACATGCAAAATCACCTGTTGGGGCGAGTGGATACATGCAATTAATGCCTAAAACAGCCGAAGAAACGGCTAAGTTAATTGGGTTAACTAATTACAATGATGTTTCACAACTTGATGACGGTAAAATAAACGTTAGATTAGGTACGGCTTACTTTAATGGTTTGTTAGAACGTTATAATGGTAATCGTGTATTAGCAACTGCGGCTTATAATGCAGGACCACATCGTGTTGATAGATGGGTGAGTGCAGAGAAGAAAAAAGGCAACAAAGGCATCGAAATAGATAGCTGGGTTGATACTATCCCTTTTTATGAAACACGTGCTTATGTTCAAAATGTTCTAGCTTACAATGTTATTTATCAACATGTTTTTGGTAAGCCTTTGAAATTTTTGAAGACTGAAGAGCTACTTGGTGAATATTAATTGCTTAATATTAATTGGTAAATATTAAGCAAATTAATGAATAATATCTAAGTTCTATATAAGTACTATTCAAATATGATGTTAGTGAATATCAATGATTATTTAAGCATTTTTATTCATTAGCATCATACTTACCAACAAAAAGTATTATCTTCACTTCCATCTTTTGTCTTCGTACTATTTTGATCAATAAAAAGCGTTTTACAGGCAGCTTTATCATTATTTTGTGGGCTACTCTCTTTAGCTTGTGCTTTCATTACATAGGTATGAGCTGATGCCGAGACAATACTAAAAGCATAATGTTCATGGGTTGTCGGTAGTCTCGCTATATTTATATCTGTTGTATATGATGGTTGCAGAATACGATAACTACTTTGTTCTACTTGAGCTTTAATTAATTCGCTTTGGGCGTCAGTGCGTCGAAATTTGATGATGAAGCTTTGATAAGATGGATAAGATATTGATATAAGAATAGCTAAAATAACCATGCAAACTAATAATTCAATTAACGTAAAACCTGATTGTCGATTCATGTTAACTCCCCCCTTTTTATTGAGTATAGAGAAGCATTAATAAATCGCACTAAAATTAAATTGGCTGAAATAGGCGGGTTTTATTCACAACACCTCAGTTTTAAATGACTGATCAATGTGTGAGTGATGAATAGGTTAATCAAAGAGTTTATGGACAACGGCCAATGTTTCATCAATTTTTTGGGTGTTACTAGGTGCAATGTAAATGGTATCATCGCCAGCAATCGTGCCTAAAATACCTTCTGCTTTACCCATTGAATCTAATAAACGAGCGATTAACTGTGCTGCGCCTGGACTAGTGCGAATAACAATTAAGCTATCATTTCTGTCTATATCTACCACTAAGTTTTTAAGAGGGCTGGTGGTCGCTGGAATACCTAACTCTGCAGGCAAACAATAAACCATTTCACCCGTTGCATTACGCGTTCTGACCGCCCCTGTTTTACTTAACATACGTG
The DNA here is from genome assembly GCF_947489755.1 of uncultured Psychromonas sp. Taxonomy (GTDB): domain Bacteria; phylum Pseudomonadota; class Gammaproteobacteria; order Enterobacterales; family Psychromonadaceae; genus Psychromonas. The sequence goes on along the minus strand of NZ_CANLFB010000010.1, from coordinate 71,290 downwards.
ACACTTTAGATTGGTTAATATGCGTAAATCCAGCTTCTATTAGAGCATCGACGATCTCGCTCTGTGAGCTTAAATGTTCTTTTTTAAGTAGGCATTTAAAGAAGTCCATTAGTTCAGAAGTCTGTCGCATTTGTCATCCTATGTATAAATTATTATAAAGCTCGTATCTTAATCTAAATCATCGTTACGTTAATAGATTAAATGTCACTTTTTTTGCATATTTATTCGTTTTAATGCAAATAATAGTATTTATATAAGCATCGCTACTTTCTTTAATGCAGTTCTGCTAAAATTTGAATGAAATTTATATTATCAGGATGATTCATTATGATTTCTTTTTCTCGTCAAATTGGGTTTCTTTGCCTCTTATTATCAACGTCATTGAGTGCAAATACACCAAAGCAATTACAAGTAAAGTTTGCTACTGATGCTAACTATTTTCCTTTTGAATATTTATCTGATAACAAAAAAATTGAAGGTTTTGACATCGATATTGCCAAGGCTATTTGTGAGCAAGCTAATCTAAAATGTAGCTTTGAACATCATCGTTTTGATGGCTTATTACTTACTTTACCTTTTGGGCGTTATGATGCTGTCATTGCGGCGTTGGATATCACCAGTGAGCGACTAGAGAAAGTCGATTTTAGTGATAGTTACTATAAAGTGCCGCCAGTTTTTATCAGTAAAGAACAACTGCAGGGAAAGTTTTCATTAGCGGGAAAATTTATTGGGGTGCAAGCTAACACCTCAAATCAAAATTATCTTATTAAATTTGCTAAAGAAAACAGTTATATCGTGTCTTATTATTCATCTCAAGCGGCTTTAAATGATTTGAAGCAAGCGCGAATTGATGCTGTGTTTGCTGATTTTGCTGTTATTAATGATTTTTTAAGTAAACAAGAAGATAACTCATTAGTGATCAGTAGAACCGAAGCGGTATTTATTGAACAGTTTTCTAAAGGTTACGGTATTGCTGTTAAGAAAAATAATCATGTTTTACGCGACCGTTTAAACCTTGGTTTGAAGCTAATTGTTGAAAATGGTACTTATGCAAAGATCTTTCAGTCATATTTCCCTTAAAATAGTTATTAAGGCGAGTCACAAAGTAGTGGTAATCAGTCCTTAAAATAAGCTACTATTTTACATTCATCACAATTATTTAACATTTTTCACACATGCGTATTTATTCACTTTAGAATGCATACGGTTATTCTTAAATACTTAAACATTTTATTTCATTGGAGAAAAATATGAAAGTTGCTGTTCTTGGTGCTGCAGGTGGTATTGGTCAAGCGTTGTCATTATTATTAAAAACTCAACTACCAGCTGGTTCTGAATTAGCATTATATGACGTTGCTCCAGTTGTTCCTGGTGTTGCTGTTGATTTATCTCACATCCCAACTGCTGTTAAAGTCGAAGGCTTTGGTGCTGACGCGTTAGGTGCTGCATTAACTGGCGCTGATATCGTTATTATTCCTGCAGGTATGCCACGTAAGCCTGGCATGGATCGTGCGGATTTGTTCGCTGTTAATGCTGGTATTATCAAAACATTAGCTGAAGGCATTGTTGCTAACTGTCCTAAAGCATTAGTTGGTGTTATCACTAACCCGGTAAACGGAACGGTTCCAATTGTTGCTGAAGTGTTCAAAAAAGCCGGTACTTACGATAAAAACCGTGTATTCGGTGTAACAACGCTTGATGTTATTCGTAGTGAAGCATTTGTTGCTGAACTTAAAGGTCTAAACGTTGCTGAAGTGAAAGTGCCAGTTATTGGCGGTCACTCAGGTACAACTATTTTACCACTTCTTTCTCAAGTTGAAGGTGTTACGTTCTCTGAAGAGGAAGTTGCTGCCTTAACACCACGTATCCAGAATGCAGGTACTGAAGTTGTAAATGCTAAAGCGGGTGGCGGTTCTGCTACTTTATCAATGGGCGCTGCTGCTGCTCGTTTTTGTTTATCTTTAGTTAAAGGTTTACAAGGCGAAGACGTTGTCGATTACGCATACGTTGATATTGATGGTGGCGATGCTCCTTACTTCGCTCATCCTGTACGTTTAGGTGTTAACGGTGTTGTTGAAATTTTATCATACGGTAAATTATCTGCTTTTGAAGAAAAAGCGAAAAACGATATGTTAGCAACACTTAACAAAGACATCCAAGAAGGTGTTGATTTTATAAATAGCTAATCTGCTTTTAGTTTTTTTGTAAATTATTGATAAGGTCAGCTATTGCTGGCCTTTTTTATGTCTATAATTAACGGAACGTTTTTAGAATAATTTAATTAAATAAGTGGTTTATTTACGTGTCAGGAAAATGAATGAAAGTACATTGATTGCAATCACTCGTTAGATTGGCATTAATAGGGATCAATATGAAAGTGGTAGAAGTAATGACTTCAAGAGTTGTCACGGTTGATATGGATGATCGTATTCCAGTGCTTCAAAATATACTCTCACAAGCTGGGTTTCATCATTTACTGGTTGTAGAAGAGGGGAAGTTACAAGGTGTAATTAGTGATCGTGACCTGCTTCGAACGTTAAGCCCTTTCCTCGATACTGAAGCAGAATCAGTACGTGATAAAGAGACAGCACAACGACCTGCCCATCAAGTGATGACGCGTTCGCCAATTGTGGTTGATCCTAATACGTCAGTTAAAGAAGCATTATCATTAATGTTAACGCATGATATCAGTTGTTTACCCGTACTGGATGGCGACGATATTGTTGGTATATTTACTATTCATGATGGAGTTAGATCACTTATTCAATAAGAACTAGCGTATAATTACATTCATATTTTTTATTAAATATATTGATGCTATTGCTATCATTTGTGTTCCCCTATTGATTACCGCCTCATTTTATTCCCTAAAAAGGATTGTTTAATGAATAAAATGAACATGATTGATATGCATAAACATCATAAATAATGTGCTTTAAGTCTTTTATATTGCACCTGTTATTCTTTATAGTGTCGACTTAGACTAGTTAAATGAGATATATATGGATTATCTTCCTATTTTTACCAAATTAAAAAATCGTCATTGCCTTGTTGTAGGTGGTGGTGATATTGCAGCACGTAAAGTGCATTTATTATTAAAAGCACATGCTTCAATTACTATCTGTGCACCTGAAATTTCTGATTCTTTATTAGAAAAAGCGAAAAACAATCAACTTACAGTGATTCAAGAAAAATTTTATGATGAATTGATTGATGATAAATGGCTAGTCGTTGCGGCAACCAATCAGCACGATATTAATGAACATATCGCCCAATTAGCAGAGCAAAAACAAATTCTAGTTAATGTCGTTGATGAGCCTAAGTTATGTAGTTTCATTATGCCTTCGATTGTCGATCGCTCTCCTATTGTTGTGGCAATCTCGAGTGGAGGTAAAGCGCCGGTATTAGCGCGCTTAATTCGGGAACGTTTAGAAACTTTATTGCCTATGCATTTAGGGCGTTTAGCGAAAATATCAGGTGAATTTAGACATCGCGTGAAACAGGTGATTACTAAAGAATCTTTACGTCGCCGATATTGGGAAAAATTGTTTGGTAATGGAGATTTAGCAAGTCTATTACAGAAAGGGCAAATTGAACAAGCGCAGCAGTTTATGGAAGATAACTTAACTGAAGAAGTCGCTCAAGGCGATGTTGCTCTGGTTGGCGCTGGTCCTGGTGACCCTTCTTTATTGACGTTAAAAGCATTACAACTGATGCAACAAGCAGATGTTGTTTTATATGACCGTTTAGTCTCTAAAGAGATATTAGACTTAGTGCGTCGTGATGCTGATTTAATTTCGGTAGGTAAAGCCGCCGGTAAACATGAGGTTGAACAATCTCGTACCAATCAAATGCTGGTTGAACTAGCACAACAAGGTAAAAAAGTAGTACGTTTAAAAGGCGGCGACTCGTTTATCTTTGGTCGTGGCGGCGAAGAGTTAGAAGAACTTGTTGAGGCGGGTGTTGCGTTTCAAGTTGTTCCTGGCATCACATCAGCTTCAGGCTGTAGTACTTATGCTGGTATCCCATTAACGCATAGGGATTATGCTCAATCAGTGACCTTTGTGACAGGCCATAGAAAAGAAGATGGTAAAGCATTAGATTGGAAATCCTTAGCTACGCCACACCAAACATTAGTTGTTTATATGGGGTTGATGCGGGCACAAGAGATCCAAACTAATTTATTAATTAATGGGCGAGATCAAAATACACCTGTCGCATTAATTAATAAAGGCACAACAAATGAGCAGCAAGTTATTACTGGGACATTATCTGAATTATCTACATTAGGTGGGGGCTTAGAAGGGCCGACGATAATGATTATTGGTGAAGTGGTTCATTTATCCACTAAACTAGCTTGGTTTAAAGGTGAGAATAATAAGAAACTCTCTCGAGACCCGTTTCTAGTTAATTTATCTTAGATTATTTGTACCTAATAATTTGCCAATAAAAAAGCCTGATTCATCATCAGGCTTTTTTGTTTTAAAGCTTTTAAGCTAAATTTTAGAGTCTATTTTAGACTCTATCTGAAACTATAGTTTTAAGTGCTTTTGTTAAAGGTAGTTTTAATAAAAGCATATTGTTTAAGTAGAAGGCTTAATTTTCCCAATGTTGATCTAGGTGCAATGCGTCGTGATATAAACGTTCATAACGCTTAGCTGAGTCAGACCAATAGAAATGAGATTGCATTGCTTGTTTTTTCAGGCGTAACATTTCCTCTGGTTGCTCAATATAAAGCAATAAAGCACGGCGCAATATGTTTAATAACTGGTTGGGATTAGGATCATAAAACATGAAACCATTGGCATTATCTGGATCTTGGTCATAGTCAATAACGGTATCCTTTAAGCCTCCAACAGCTCGGACAATCGGCAGTGTGCCATAAGCTAAACTATAGAGCTGATTCAAACCACAAGGTTCGAATATAGAAGGCATCATAAAGAAGTCAGAGCCCGCTTCAATTAAATGCGATAGCTCATTACTATAAGCATCAATAAACTTAAAATTATCTTGGTAATGGCCTGCTAGTGCCGTTAAATGACCGGTAATACTTGGATCGCCTGATCCGACAATGATTAACTGTACATTATGTTTCAAGAAACGTTCCAGAATAGGGATGATTAACCCAAAGCCTTTTTGGTCTGTTAAACGGCAAACCATCCCAAATACTGGGACATCTAGTGTTGAAAGTCCCACTTCTTCTTGTAATGCGGCTTTACATTTATGTTTACCGGTAAGGTCATTACTATCAAAGTTAAATGGTATTAGTTTATCTGTTTCAGGACTCCAGTCATTATAATCACAGCCATTTAATATCCCTTGGAAATCACTAATGCGTTCAATGAAGTGGTTCGACATACCATGAGAGCCTAAAGTAGTTAACAGCTCACTCGCATAGTTAGGGCTGACTGTATTCACTTTGTCTGCATAAAGAACGCCCACTTTTAAAAAGTTAATATAGCTGTAATTTTCTAATACACGCTCATCCATACATGCGCTTACTTCAGGAATAAGGTTTAATTGGGATTTTTCAAAAATCCCTTGAAATGCTGAGTTATGGCTAGTGATAACGGTTTTACTATTGGTAAAGAATGAATTGTTATGGAAACGTGATTTTAATAAATAAGGGATTAAGCCAGTATGCCAATCATTACAATGAATAATATCGGGTGAAAAATCTTCTGCTAGCGCAGTCAGTAAAGCAGCTAAGCTAAAGAATGCAAAACGTTCTCCGTTATCAGGGTAAGCGTTGTTTTCTTCACCATATAGACCAGGGCGATCAAAATAATGTGCGTTATCAATACCTAAAACTTTAATGCCATCCAATGACAGCTCTTGTACTGAAAATTGAATATCTGGTCGCGAACAATCGGTGTGTAAGTTTAATAAGTGCGTTTGTTTAGCATGTTCTCTTTGCTTAAGCGTGCGATAAAATGGAGTCACAATGACGACTTCGTGACCTAAATTACGAAGTTCAATCGGGAGAGATTTCGCTACATCGGCAAGACCACCTGTTTTAGAGAAACCTTCAACTTCAGATGAGATAAATAAAACTTTCAATTTATGAGAATCCACTGGAAACTCCTTTGACTAAGAATATGAGCAATAAAAAAGCGACGAAGCGATCTGGTACAGTCGCTTTTTAACATTAATAATTAGAAGCCGATTCTAGAACCTTTGGGTATGACTACAATTCCTTCATCAGAAACAGTAAAGCGTTTTTTATCACTTTCTAGATCAACGCCAATCTTTACACCATCGGCTATTTCAACATCTTTATCAATAATTGTTTTAATAATCTCGCAATCTTTACCGATTTTAGTATCGCCTAATAAAACAGATTTATAAACATTGCTACGCTGACCGACAAAACAATTAAAGCCTAATACTGATTTCTTGATGGTTGCACCAATGATTAACGCACCATCGGAAATGAGAGAGCGTCTGATAGAACAAGTGTTATCACCATCATTTTGAAAGTTTGCAGCAGGTAATGCAGGGTAATGGGTATGCATTGGCCAAGCTCTATTATAAAAAGAAATTGGAGGCGTCGATTTAATTAAGTCCATATTAGCTTCCCAATACGACTCTATCGTACCCACATCTCGCCAATAAGCTTCTCCATCTTCATTTATTATTTTATTGGTGGTGAAGTCATACACAAATACTTTACCTGTCGGCATTAAATGCGGAATAATATCTTTACCGAAATCATGGCTTGATGTTTCATCTTTGGCATCTCGAATTAATTCTCTTTGCAGTTCTTTAGAGTTAAAAACATAATTACCCATTGATGCCAATACATTCTCAGGATCACCTGGGATCGTCTTTGCATCTTCCACTGAAGGTTTTTCAACAAAGCCGATCATGCGTCCTTCCTCATCTACTTCGATGATCCCAAAATGATAGGCTTGCTCTTTAGGCAGACGAATCGCTGATACAGTTAAAATCGCTTCTTTTTCTTTGTGATAACTAATCTTCTGACGTATATCCATTTTATAAATATGGTCACTACCAAAAATACACACAATTGGCGCATCATCGGCTTCGATAAATTGTAAATTTTGATAAATTGCATCGGCAGTACCGCTATACCAATGTTTACCTGTACGCATTTGTGCAGGGATGGCATCAATAAATGTATCGGTGAAGCTGTTTAATTCCCAAGCTTGACGTAAATGGGAATTAAGCGATTGAGATTTAAACTGGGTTAATACATAGATTCTTAATAAATCAGAGTTAACAAAGTTGTTAAGTACACAGTCAATAAGACGGTAACTTCCTCCAAATGGTACAGAGGGTTTAGTGCGAGACTGTGTTAAAGGATAAAGACGAGAGCCTTCACCACCTGCTAAAATCATCGAGAGAACTTTTGCCATCAGAAAAACCCACCTAAATAATATGAAAAATCATCATCAGTAACCTTTAAAAAGTTTACTCAAAACCTACTCTACTTCCTTTCGCAATCACTACGATACCATTCTCTGAAACAGTAAATTTTTTGCGATCTTCTTCTAAATTTTCACCAATAATAGTATTCGGAGCAATTTCAACATTTTTATCGAGGATGGCATTGGTTAAACGTGCGCCTTTACCTACTTTTACATTCCCTAAAAATATGCATCCTTTTACTTTTACATGTGTGCATAAGTGGCTTCTAAAGCCGAGAATACAGTTTTCTATATTGGCACCATTAATATAAGAACCTGCACCAATATGAGATTTAGAGACACTTGTTTCTGAGTCACCTTGATCCCTAAAGGTTGCTGGTGGCAATGGCGGGTGGTAGGTATGCAGCGGCCAATGTTTATTATATAAAGAGATGGGTTGATCATCGTTTAATAAATCCATATGGGCTTCCCAATAAGAATCAATGGTGCCTACATCACGCCAATATGCATGCTCTGGTTCGCCTGGTATTTTATTTTCACTAAAGTTATACACATAAACTGTACCCTTAGGGAATAGCTTAGGGATAATATCTTTACCAAAGTCATGACTAGAATTTTCATCGAAGGCATCTTTTTCTAATTCTTTGATTAATGTATCCGCTTTAAAAATATAGTTACCCATTGAAGCAAGTACATGGTCTGGATCGCCTGGAATGGTTTTAGCTTCTTCCACAGAAGGTTTTTCGGTAAAGCCAATCATATGGCCTGTTTCATTGATTTCTATAATACCGAAATGGTGGGCTTGATTTTTTTGTACTCTAATTGCTGCAACCGTTAACTCACCTCCCATTTTTTTATGATAATCAACCATTTGTTGCACATCCATTTTATAGATGTGGTCACTGCCAAAAATACAGACGTGTTCTGCTTCACTTTTTTCGATAAAACGGTAATTTTGATAAATAGCATCAGCCGTGCCTGAGTACCAATTTTTGTTAACGCGCTGTTGTGCTGGAATCGCTTCAATAAAGCGATCGGAAATACCGGATAAGCGCCAAGCGCGGCGTAAGTGAATATTGAGGGATTGCGATTTGAATTGAGTCAGAACATAAATTTTCATTAAGTCTGCGTTGACGAAGTTATTTAATGCAAAATCTACTAATCTATAATTACCGCCAAAAGGCACGGCGGGTTTGGTGCGATTTTGGGTCAATGGAAAAAGCCGAGACCCTTCACCCCCAGCAAGAATCATAGCTAAAATACCAGACATAGAGCCTCCACATTTTTATATTAGAAAGCTATGTTTGTGTTACATAGCTACTATCCAATTGACTAATTTATCTTTAAATATCTATCTTTGACCCTAACAATAAAGTGAGAACTATGACATGTTTTTTTGATGATTACTTGAGGCAGCTCAATACTTTAAACTTATTGTTTTGTGCATCTTCAAAGAATTTTTTATAAGTAACCGTTAAAAGTGGTTCGTAACGTAAAAATTTATTGGCCACAATGGTTAATTTTCCTTTTTTCTTCAAAAAGTTAACTGACTTGCTAATAAACTCTTCTGCTGCGTCATAGTTCGTTTTTTGACCAGAGTGAAATGGTGGATTTGAAAGCAATAAATCATATTCTTTATTTACATTAGAGAATACATCCGATGCAAATACATTGGCCTGTAGTGCATTAATTTCCAAAGTGAGTTTTGCACTTTCTAAAGCATAGACATTCACATCAATTAAATCTAGTTGTAATTGTTGATGTTTTTTCAAGAGGTAACAAGAAAGCACACCTGCACCACAACCAAAGTCTAAACCTTGTCCACTTAGTTCTTCTGGTAAATTATTTAATAATAATTCACTGCCTTTATCTAATTCGCCAAAACTAAAGACCCCCGGTAAAGAGCGAATCGTAAGTGAAATGTCATTAATATTAAGCTGATAGTCTTTTATCCACTGCTGTTGGTTAAAAATAGCGACAGGCTTACTTAATTGAGCATAAATAACACTACAATGACGAGCAGAATCGATAGCATTACTGTGGTTTGAATAGGGCGTTAATAATGTCGCGACGCTTTTTATGCCACACTTTTTTTCGCCGACTAAAATGATATCTGCATTTTCTTTAAGGTGAGGTGTTAAGTTTGCAAGTAAGTATTCAATTTCAGTTTTTGCTTTAGGAATATAAATTAATAACAGATCGAATTTGTCTTGATTCTCTTTTCCCTGGTAATCGGCTGTGAAGTGAACATCAGATGAGGTTAATTTATCTTTTAGTTTGTCGTAATAACGAAAATCATTAAAACAAAAGCAGCTTGATGATGCTATCCTTTCAAGGTTAATAGGGTAGCTGTCGTCGATATTACCTGCGACCAAGATAGACTTACCTGTAAATAATGACTCATTACGCTGTAAAACCTGGCTTGGATTTGAAAAAACTTGATTAAGTGCCATTATAAATTCCTGTTACAGCTTGTTATTCGAAGCTTAAATGATGATGTAAAGTGCAAGGAAAAGCATTATACCAATCGTAATTAGTATGTGAGCTAATATTTCGATTTGTATTATATTGTTATTTTAGCCATTACTCACCTACACATGAAAAAAAGATTGTCACAAGGATGTTATGAAGTTCACTAATAAATTTACGTTTATTACTAGTGCTATTGTGTTGACCTGTATTATTTTAGTGTTGATCGGAGGCATGTTTAGTTTGCGTTCACTAACGTTAAAGCATCATCAACAGATGCTTGATGGTGTAATAGAAGTGATTGAAAAGCAAATAGATAAACAAACCACAGCGACTCAATTTGATTCTTGGTTACCTGATTTATTGGATGCTTCTGGTATTGTCCGTTTAGAAGTTAAACGTGATGGTGTGACGGTATATCAAAATTATTATGCTAGTCGTCAATATTATCCGATACGATTATTACTGCGTTATTCCTATGAGCTAGATAAATATCCCGGCGTAAATTTGATATTGCATACCCGCCAACCCTTTTCCGATCTTCAATTTACCTTTTGGCCGTTGGCTGGTGTTGGTACTGCCATTTTGTTGAGTTTAAGTTTGCTGTATTTTGCGTTACGTTGGATAAGGCGCTCTTTCTATGGTGCTGAGTTATTAGAGCGTCGTGCTCATTATTTATTACAAAACAACCCAACAGCACGTTTCGCACAAGAGGGCGAGTGGCCTAAAGCGGCAAGTCAAGCGTTGGACATATTATCGGAACGATTAGAGAATAGTCTTAAAGAGCGTAGTGTTTTTGATATTCATATTAGGGGCAAAGCGTTTTTGGACGAAGATACAGGGCTTGGTAACCGTTTAGCCTTTGATAATATGCTAGAAACAATCGCAAATGATGAAAGTTATATATCCAACGCTTTAATATTAATCAGTTTGACAGAATTAAGCACATTGAAATATGAGTTTGGCGTAGAACAAGGCACGAAGGTTATTGATCAAGTGGTTGATTTGCTTAAAAGCTTTTGCGGTCGTTATGACGATAGTTTTTATGGCAGTGTTAAGAAGCCAGAATTTGTTATTCTGTTACCACAAATGGCTTATCAAGAAACTAAAGTCGTGGCAAAGCAGTTAACTAAAGCGTTATACCAATTACAATTACCAGATCCTTCTCTCATTGAAACCTTTTTTCATATCGGTGTGGTTAATTTCCCTTTCGGTACTCAAACCAGTCATATTATTGATGATGCTAATCGTGCTTTATTAGTTGCGGAGCATCAAAAAGTCAGTGGGTGGCATTTATCTGAGGAGAACTTGAAACACTCGGTCATTAGTAAGGGCACGGTGCATTGGCGTGGTTTATTAACCGATGTATTAAACAAAGAAGCGCTGTTGTTATATCAACAGCATGTTGTAAAGCGTGACCCTAATAATATTCTATATTCAGAACTGTGGCCTCGCATCATAGGATATGACAACGAAGTTATTACCGCTGGCACGTTTATGCCAATGGCTGAAAAGTGTGGTTTATGCGGCCAAATAGATAAACAAATGCTAGAAAAAGTATTGGCATTGTTAGTGGTTAGAGGTGAGTCTTGTAAACCTATTGCCATTAATTTAGGCTCTCGACTTTTAATGAATAAAGAAAGTCGTAAATGGCTCATGTTTGAGTTAATGCAAAAAACCAAAAAAATTCGCAGTAATTTGGTTATTGAGGTTTCTGAACATTTAATAGATAAAAATTACTCTTCTTTACGTGCTGCTTTGATCGCTTTTCAAAAAATAGGTTGTAAAATTGCAGTGGATAACGTTGGTAAGTCTGTTGTGAATACGCAATATATACTCGATTTTAATATTGATTACTTAAAACTACATGCAAGTTTAATAAGAGACATTCACCTTCGGAGTACCAATAAAGTTGCAATACAAAGCTTAATGGCAAGTTGTTTAAATAGTCACGCTCAAGTGATTGCAGTTGGCATTGAAACTGAACAAGAATGGAAGTGTTTACTTCGCTTAGGAGTTTGTGGAGGGCAGGGGAATTTGTTCTCAATCCCCAAACAAATGGAAGTGTCAATAAACCAAGGTTAAGCACTGTAAAATTGACCTATTATCTAAAAAACACATAAAGCTTTCAGTAAATTTTTTAAACTAAAGGGATAAATCTTTTTTGTGCTTTTAGCCCTGCTAAACCTTGTAAACCTCCTGTATGTAAAGCAACTATGTGAGTGCCCACAGGAAAATGATCTTGTTCGATTAATTGCCACAATGCATAAAACATTTTACCACTATAAATGGGTTCAATAGGAATATCGGTATCCGATGTAAATTGATGACAAAAATCAGCGAGTGCTGGTGATATTTTTCCATAGCCCCCTTCATGAAAATCAGTATGTAAGTGCCAACTTACTTTTTTATCTTGTTTGACAAAGCCCTTAACTGTTTGCGTTAAATAATGTGCATCTTTGAGTACCGCAATACCGTTAACGATTGTATTAGGGCTGTATTTTAAAGCTCCGCTAATAAGGCCGGCTAGTGTGCCAGCACTACCTGTCGCGGTAAAAATATGGTCGATTGGTAGGTGGCATTGTTGTATTAACTCTTCGATAACTTCCTCTACTCCAGGTACTGCTAACTTATTACTGCCTCCTTCTGGGATAATATAAGCATCAGGATATTGAGCTTGTAGGGTTGTTAAATAGGCTTCTTGTGCTTTCAGTCGATATGTTTTTCTATCTATAAATTGTAATTCCATGCCCCATTTTTGGACCTGAGATAAAGTCGAGTTTGATGCATAATGCGCCTCGCCTCTAATAATGCCTGTTGATTGAAACTTAAAATGATGACAAGCGGCAGCCAAAGCATGAATGTGATTTGAAAATGCACCACCAAAGCTAATAAGGTGATTTTTATTATTAGCTTCTGCATAAAGTAAGTTATATTTTAATTTTCGCCATTTGTTCCCTGAAATGTCAGGATGTAATAAATCATCACGTTTAACGGATACAGTAATAGATTTTTCAGTAAGCAGCGGGTGAGTGAGTACTTGCAAAGGGCTGTGTCCCATTGTTTGATATAAAGTGCTTTTTATAAAACTCATCTCTCTTCCTACTGTATTTAAAGTGGCTATTTTCGCTTGTATTTTACCTTAAAGTTGAATGAGTTTAGTTTTATTTATTCAAAGTAAATTTTATTGCTGTTTGAGTCAGACGTTAAGTTTGTAACAATGACGGAAGGCGAAGGGGATGTTTTGTAATAATGTTTAACATTAAAAAGTTAAACTGTGTGTCATTTAGCAATACTCAGGAATACTATGTTTGAATTTAAAACCATTGCATTATTTATAGTGACCGCCGTTGCTGAAATAGTAGGGTGTTATTTACCTTACCTTTGGCTTAAGCAAGATAAAAGCATTCTGCTTTTGATTCCTGCTGCATTCAGTCTTGCTTTATTTGCTTGGTTATTGTCATTACATCCAGCAGCTTCTGGTCGTGTCTATGCAGCTTACGGTGGAGTTTACATTTTTGTTGCAATGATATGGCTTTGGACTGTTGATGGTATAAAACCTACGCTGTGGGATCTAATAGGGGCATCAGTGGCACTTATTGGGATGGCTATTATTATGTTTGCACCGAGAAGTGCATGATTATTATTAGGAGTAAAAAGTGAGAGAAGCGTTAAGAGCTAAAATCATGACTGTGTGTGAGAAAAAGATAATGCTTAAAGGTGACAAAGTGGGACTTTCATTTTATGCGTTCTTCGCCAATAAGAATGATGATCCTGATTTATTGATGGAAGCAGCGACATGGTGGATTCAAACTCATAAATTAGATCATTTTGTTAAAGCTAAGGTGATTAAAGAGATGGTTAAAAGAGGTTTGTAATAATCTCTAGGATATATGTTTTTCATTTCATTTCATTTAATTTAATTTTCATATTTGACGTTAAAGGATCGTTAAAAATTTAACAGTATCTAAGTTTCTGTACCGTCATTTTTATTTTTACTACCCTGTAATAATTTCCTCGCTATCCGGTAATTGTCCCTCGATTATATTGTAAATATATAATCGCTCATTTGATAAATTGCTATTAACTTGAATTTTATGCGCTTAGAACATCATGGATCCTCACTGTTAACTTAAAATATTATTGGACCTTTTTTCTTTTTTATTGCGCAACCACACTTTAATGAGCAAAAAAAAAGTGTGCTTGTGATGTAAGTTACAAATTAAAAATTAAAGAAATTTTTATTTTTGCGTGTATGGCAATCTCATAACAACTTAGCAACAAAAAATAAGTAATTTGAAACATATTCATTACGTGTTGCATCCTTTTTTATTGCTTAGGTAGCAAATCATTCAACCCTAACCTTACATGGAGTTTAAAATGCTGAAGTCCTTTTATAAAAGTACCTTAATCGCAGCGGTAGTCATGGTGACAAGTGCTAACGCTTTTGCAGCAGATAAAGTATATCGATTAAAACTAGCAGAAACATGGGGGCCAAATTTCCCTGTATTTGGTGATTCTGTTAAAAATATGGTCAAAATGGCAGAGGAAATGTCTAATGGTCGTTTAAAAATTCGTGTCGATTCGGCTAACAAACATAAGTCACCCTTTGGTGTGTTCGATATGGTGAAAATGGGCCAATATGATATGGGCCATTCTGCGAGCTATTACTATAATGGTAAGGTGCCTAATACGTTATATTTCACAACAATGCCATTTGGTATGACGGCGAGTGAACAATATGCTTGGTTCCAGTATGGTGGTGGTCAAGAGCTAATGGATGAAGTGTATAGCGCTCATAATCTAGTTCCTTTCCCTGGCGGTAACACTGGGGTGCAAATGGGGGGCTGGTTCCGAAAAGAAATTAACACTCTTGAAGACCTTAAAAACTTAAAAATGCGTATTCCTGGCTTTGCTGGAGAAGTGTTAGCTAAGTTAGGTGCAACACCGGTAAATATTCCACCAGGTGAGCTTTATACTTCACTAGAGCGTAATACAATCGACGCATTAGAGTGGGTAGGTCCGTCTTTAGATTTACGTATGGGCTTCCATAAAATTGCACCAATTTATTACATGGGATGGCATGAACCTGCAACAGAGTTAATGTTCATTGTTAATAAAAAGAAACTAGAATCACTTCCTGCAGACTTACAAGCTATTTTAAAAGTGGCTATGCGTAAAGCGTCATACGACATGTATGTACAATCTTATGCATTAAGTGCTGAAAACTGGGCTGTAATGAAAACTGAATACCCTGATATTCAAGTTAAAACATTCCCACCTGCTGTGTTAAGTGCAATGAAAAAAGCCAATGATGAAATTCTTGAAGAGAAAGCAAGTAATGACCCAATGGCAGCTAAAATCATTAAGTCACAACAAGACTATTTAAAACTAGTACGCGTTTGGACTGATATATCGGAATATGGCTATATTAAAAGTACTAAAGAACTAGTTGAATAGTTAACTAGTTAAACAAAGGCTACTTACGGTAGCCTTTTTCTTTTTACCCTAGCCTGTCTACTAGAAGGAATTATCTCAAATGGAAAGTCTGCAAAACGTCTTCGATCGCTTTTCTGATGTTATAGGTAAAATAGCTGCTGCATTAATGATTTTATTATTAATTAATGTTTTTTATGATGTGGTTGCTCGTTATTTTTTCAAATCTAGCTCTATCGCTTTTCAAGAATTAGAGTGGCATATATTTGCTTCAATGTTTTTACTCGGGATTGCTTATACATTAAAAGAAGAAGGGCATGTCCGTGTTGATATTATTTATGAAAAACTCAGTAATAAAAATAAAGCCTGGATTAATAGCCTAGGTTGTATTTTCTTTCTTTTACCTTTTTGTGGTCTAGTTATTTGGTATGGCTATGACTTTACACTGGAATCTTATAGTTTGAATGAAGTGAGCGGAGATCCTGGTGGGTTATCGCATCGCTGGTTGATTAAAGCAATGATCCCTCTTTCAGCTATTGCACTGACTTTTAGTGGGTTAGGCATGTTGATAAAAAATCTTCGCTGCATTCTTAAACAAGACATTTAAAAGGGACTTTTTATGATTGGTATTATTATGTTTGGTGTGGCGTTATTGCTACTACTAACAGGTTTTCCCGTCGCATTTGTATTTGGTGGTGTTGCTTTAATTTTTGGTGTGTTTGCTGAGGGATTTGAATTATTTGCCTTTATGCCATATCGCATTATGAGCATCATGGAAAACTCGATCATGATGGCGGTACCTATGTTTATTTTCATGGGGAACGTATTACAAAAAACTAAATTAGCCGAGCAATTATTAGAAGCAATGGGGCAGTTATTTGGTCGCGTTAGGGGCGGTGTTGCTGTTTCTACTATTCTAGTAGGTTGTTTGTTAGCGGCTTCAACAGGTGTTGTTGGCGCCTCTGTTGTTGCAATGGGGGTTATTTCTTTACCTGTTATGCTCAAGTATAACTACGATAAGAAACTTGCTACTGGGGTTATTTGTGCTTCTGGGACGTTAGGGCAAATCATTCCACCTTCTATTATTTTAATTATTTTGGGCGATGTGATGGGGGTGCCTGTTGGGGACCTCTTTAAAGCGGCAATATTACCTGGGGCGATATTAGTTGGTGCTTTTATATTGTATGTATTGATTTATGCTTACTTTAAACCGGAATCTGCACCTGCACTACCTGAGTCTGAATTTTCAGGGCCTGGTGGGTTCGCGCCTTACTGGACCGCATTCAAAGCGATTGCGCCACCTCTCGTGTTAATTTTCTCGGTATTGGGATCCATATTTTATGGTATTGCCACGCCAACAGAGTCATCTGCCATTGGTGGTGCCGGGGCTATTCTATTAGCACTTTTATATCGACAGTGTTCATGGAAAATTATTTGGGAGTCTTCCGTTGAGACGGTCAAAGTCACTGCAATGGTATTTGCTATCTTTATCGGTGCGACGGCTTTCTCTATGGTGTTTTCATACACGGGTGGTGAAGAGTTAATTGAAGAATTAATGTTTAGTTTACCTGGTGATAAGTGGGGCTTTTTAATCATTACCATGCTGGTTATTTTAGTGCTTGGTTTCTTTATCGATTTTGTAGAAATTTCATTTATTGTGGTGCCTATGCTGTACCCAATTGCTGAAATGATGGGAATTGATTTAACATGGTTTGCTATCTTAATCGCAATGAATCTACAAACGTCCTTCTTGACGCCCCCCTTTGGCTTCAGTCTATTTTATCTAAAAGGGGTTGCCCCGCCTGAAGTGAAAACAATGGATATTTATAAAGGCGTTATACCGTTCATTGGATTACAGCTACTCGTATTAGCTTCAATCGTTATTTTTCCAGGCTTTTATGGCTTCGAATAATAAGGAGGGATTGGCTAACGCATAAAGGTATTTAATGAATAAGCCATTATGATAATAATCTATTAATAATCCATAAAGCCTCTCTCGTAGAGGCTTTATTCATTCTAATTAACTGTTTTTAAATAAGTGTTCACTCGCTTGTCGTTTGGAAAGCAAGTTGATAAGTGAGTTTTAAATATCATGACTTAATAGCTTTAAAAATTAGCTTTATTTGTCTCGTATTATTTTATTGGAAGGTAGCACGTTAATAAATTTATATTTTATGAGGGACTTAATAACAAAAAAGCCTGTTTAAAACAGGCTTTTGGGGAATAGGGATTTAATCTATTTTTATTATTTTACTTCTTTACCTGATGCTTGTAAGTCTGCGTGGTAAGAAGAACGTACCAATGGGCCACAAGCTGCATGTTCAAAACCTACTGATTTTGCCATCTCTCCTAGTGCATCAAACTCTGCTGGTGGAACGTAACGTTCAACAGCAAGATGTTGTAAGCTAGGTTGTAAATACTGGCCTAGCGTAAGCATAGTTACACCGTGATCGGCTAAATCTTTGATCACAACTTCAATCTGTTCGTTTGTTTCACCTAAACCCATCATTACACCTGATTTAGTTGGCACGGTTGGGTGTTGCTCTTTAAATTTTTGTAATAGTTGTAATGACCATTTGTAATCGGCACCTGGGCGCACTTGTTTGTACAAGTGTGGTGCAGTTTCTAAGTTATGGTTAAATACATCTGGTACGTCTTTTTCAAAACAAGCTAATGCTTTATCCATACGGCCTTTAAAGTCAGGTACTAGGATTTCAATTTTAATCGCTGGATTCAATAGACGGATTTCACGAATACAGTCAGCAAAATGTTGCGCACCGCCATCACGTAAATCATCACGGTCAACAGAAGTAATAACGACATATTTTAACTTCATGTCTTTTATTGTTTCAGCTAGTTTTTTAGGCTCATTTTCATCAACAGCAAGCGGTTTACCATGGCCTACATCACAGAAAGGACAACGACGTGTACAGATATCACCTAAAATCATAAAGGTCGCTGTACCGTGGTTAAAACACTCATTTAAGTTAGGGCAAGAAGCTTCTTCGCACACAGAATGTAGTTTATTCTTTCGTAATGCAGCTTTAATTTCGTTAACGCGAGTGTTATCTGCCGCTAGCTTTATCTTCATCCAAGATGGTTTCTTTAAAATAGTACCTTTATCAGATGGAATTACTTTAATTGGAATATGAGACATTTTATCTGCATCACGCAGTTTGTTGCCGGCTGTTAATTGGCTTGGCTTAGTGTTCATTAATGAAGCTCTCTATCTGTGTGTATTGTAAATTCTGATTTAATTTTTCAATCAATAACGGCGATAATTCTGCGACAGAAGATGTTATTCCTAGATCGCGACACTGGGTCATTTCTAATCCAGCATAACCACATGGGTTAATTTGTAAAAAAGGTGAAAGATCCATGTCCACATTTAACGCTAAACCATGAAATGAACAGCCTTTACGGATTTTTAATCCTAATGACGCAATTTTCTTTCCATCAACATAAACACCAGGCGCATCGGGTTTCGCTACCGCAACAACCTTATGCTCTGCTAATACATCAATAATCGCTTGCTCTATAATACTGACTAAACTACGTACATTGAAATCTTTACGGCGAATATTAATCAATAAATAAGCAATTAATTGGCCAGGAGCATGGTAGGTAATTTGCCCTCCACGATCGCTTTTTACCACAGGAATATTGCTGTTAGTTAATAAATGCTCTGCTTTGCCTGCTAACCCTTGGGTAAAAACAGGTGCGTGTTCAACTAACCATATTTCATCAACACTATTTTCGTCACGTTGCTCTGTGAAGTCACTCATCGCTTGCCATGTTTCTTGGTAAGGAGTGACGCCTAAATAGCGTATGATCAATTTATCTTGGATTGCAGTCATGATGTCGGCTTATAAAATAAAACGAACGTGTTCAAGTTTATTGAGCTCAGTATAAATCTCTTCTATATGTTCCTTGCTCGTCACAATAACAGGCACTGCTAAAGAATGGTAAGTCCCTTTAGAGCTAGGCTTTATTGTCGGAGAATAGTCACCCGGTGCAATTAATTGAATAACGCGGATAACGTCAGGAACTAGTTCTGGATGAGCTAGACCCATCACTTTAAATGACAAACTACATGGGAATTCTAATAACTCATCAAATTTAGTATTTAATGCCACGCTTGCCTCCAGAGCAAAAATAGACGTTTAAACTAATAAAGTGAGGCTTTTAACCTCACTTTAGATTATTGGTTAATGTTATACGATAAACATTATTGGTATATGGGGATTTTTTTAGCCAAACCAACCAATAAATAATAATTTAATGTAATCAATGATACGGCTGAAAATACCACCTTCTTCCACTGTTTCTAATGCAATTAAGTCGTAAGTTGCAATTGGTTCATCAGCGAGAGTGTAATTAACTTGACCTACTTTATCACCTTTTTGAATTGGTGCACGAAGCTCGTTATTAATAACAAAATCAGCTTTTAGATTTTGAGATTGATTACGTGGTAACGTTAATGGTGTGTCAACAGAAACACCTAAACGAATGTTTGCTTGTGTACCCATCCAGATGCGTTCACTTGCAAGCTGATCATTTGCTTTATACGGTGTGATTGTTTCGAAGAAACGGAAGCCCCAGTTAAGTAGTTTCTTACTTTCTACTTTACGAGCATCATCAGAGCGCGTACCCATTACAACACTGATTAAACGCATACCATCTTTTGTTGCAGATGACACTAAGCTGTAACCTGCTGCGCTAGTGTGGCCTGTTTTCATACCATCTACATTTAGGCTTTTATCCCATAACAAACCATTACGATTGTATTGTACGATACCGTTGTATTTGAATGATTTTTCGCTATATATTTTGTACTCATTTGGTACATCAGTAATAATTGCTTTTGCTAATGTTGCCATATCTTTTGCAGTTGTATGATGTCCATCAGCGTGTAAACCATGACTATTTACAAAGTGCGTATCATTCATGCCTAACTGTAATGCCCAAGAGTTCATTAAATCTGCAAAAGCAGGTTCACTACCTGCAATATGTTCAGCCATTGCAACACAAGCATCATTACCTGATTGAATGATGATACCGCGGTTTAAATCTTCAACAGTGACTTCTTTACCAATTTCGATAAACATTTTTGATGAATCAGGGAAATTCTTTGACCATGCATTATTAGAAATAGTGACTTTATCAGTCAGTTTAAGATTTCCTGACTTTAACTCTTGCCCGATGATATAGCTGGTCATCATTTTAGTTAATGATGCTGGCTCGAGTGTTTCTTCACTATTATTTTCAGATAGCACTTTTCCTGAATCAAAATCAATTAATAAATATCCTTTAGCGGCAATTGACGGTGCTTTAGGAATAATCATAGGAGCGGAAAACGCATTAATACTAAATAGGAAAGTGATAAGCAGTAGGCTTATTTTTTTCATGTTACATACCTTCAAGGTTGTTAAGTCGAAAAATTGTTACGCACTATAGCAGATGAAGCTTTATTTGCTAAGGGGCTAAGCAGATTAGTTGGTTAATTTTAGTGCCTTTTTATATTTTAAAATATTTAAATAATAATTGTTTAGTCATTTTTATTGGCATAACAGGATTAGGCAATCAAATATTGAGTAAGTTCGAGCATGGTTTTACGATAAACGTTTTAAATGTCACATATCAGTGCGTTGCAATTGCAGGAACTGCACCAAGGTGGTGCGATAAAGTTGGATTGAATTGATTTTTTTATATTAAGTTGTTGTTATTTAAAGGTTATATTTTTTGGCACGTTAGTTGTTAATAAATACTCATAAACTAACGTTAATTACACCTTGAAGGAATATATGATGAAAATGTTAACCGCAATTATTAAACCATTTAAATTAGATGAAGTACGCGAAGCTGTAATGGGTATCGGCATCGCGGGTGTGACTGTTTCTGAAGTGAAAGGTTTTGGTCGTCAAAAAGGGCACACTGAATTATACCGTGGTGCTGAGTACCAAGTTGATTTTTTACCAAAAGTTAAATTAGAAATTGCGGTTAAAGACGATGATATTGAACGTTTAGTTGAAGCTATTATTAGCGCGGCTAATACAGGGAAAGTAGGTGATGGTAAAATCTTTATTCAGCCATTAGAGCAAGTTGTTCGTATTCGTACTGGCGAATTCGACGAAGAAGCACTTTAAACCAAATTTAATAAGTTAAGGATTACTATTATGGAAACAACAGTTACAGAACTACGATTTGCGCTGGATACCTTTTATTTTTTAATATCAGGTGTCCTTGTTATGTGGATGGCAGCCGGTTTTGCCATGTTAGAAGCAGGTTTAGTTCGTTCTAAAAATACCACTGAAATTTTAACTAAAAATATCGTGTTATATGCGATTGCTTGTACGATGTTCTTGTTAGTGGGTTACAACATTATGTATGTTGATAACAGCGCTGGCGGTTGGTTACCTTCTTTAGGTTCTTTAATTGGTACTCAAGCTGAAGGTGCAGACCATTCTTTAGAGTCTGATTTCTTTTTCCAAGTGGTATTCGTTGCAACTGCAATGTCTATCGTATCGGGTGCTGTTGCTGAGCGTATGAAGCTGTGGGCATTCTTAGTTTTCACAGTATTCTTAACGGGTTTTATTTACCCAATGGAAGGTTACTGGACTTGGGGCGGTGGTTTCTTAAGCGAAGCTGGTTTTAGTGATTTCGCAGGTTCTGGTATTGTTCACATGGCCGGTGCTGCAGCAGCATTAGCAGCGGTATTATTACTAGGTGCTCGTCGTGGTAAATACGGTAAAGATGGTAGTGTTCACCCAATTCCTGGTTCAAACATGCCACTTGCTACATTAGGTACATTTATCCTATGGATGGGGTGGTTTGGTTTTAACGGTGGTTCTCAATTACTTATCTCTGACGCAGAAAATGCATCAGCTGTAGGCCTTATCTTCCTTAACACTAACGCAGCAGCAGCAACAGGTGCAATCGCAGCATTGTTAGTGAGTAAATTCAAATGGGGTAAAGCAGATTTAACAATGATTCTGAATGGTGCATTAGCAGGTCTAGTTGCTATTACAGCTGACCCACTATCTCCATCACCATTATTTGCTGCCGTTATTGGTGCAGTTGCTGGTGTGATTGTTGTTTACAGCATCATTACTTTTGATAAATTAAAAATTGATGATCCAGTAGGTGCTTTATCTGTACACGGTGTGTGTGGTCTGTTTGGTCTATTAGTAGTTCCAATGTCAAATGACGGTGCTTCAGTAATCACTCAGTTATACGGTGCGGCAGTTATCTTCGGATTTGTATTTGCAGCGTCTTGGATTGTTTGGTCTATCATCAAAGTAACAATGGGTATCCGTGTTACTGCTGAAGAAGAAGATGCAGGTATGGATTTACACGACTGTGGTGTTGAAGCTTACCCTGAATTTAAAGATTAATTAGAGCTTACTCTTCGTACTCGAACAGTACGAAGAAATTGTTAAGCTAATATAAATCCCCATCTTATTAATTAAGATGGGGATTTTTTTATATGAAATTTTTATGAATCAATCTAAACTAAGCCTATTAAGTACGTGTTTTTTGCTTTTACTTTTATTTTAATTAAGGAATGATTATGTCTAAAAAGCTTCATTTATTAAGCCTTACTGCGATTGTATTATTGAGTGCATGTTCTAACAGCGAACCTACGCAAGAAACGGTTGTGGGTGAGATTCCAAGTTGGATATTAAACCCTCAAGTTGAAGACGGTATCGCAGTTTCTGAATGTGTTTTATGGTCTGGTAATATGTCTATTGATAAGCAGCAAGCGATTGCTAATGCACGTACATCATTGGCACAACGTATCGAAACGCGTGTCAGTGCAATGGATAAAACCTACCGTGATAAAATAGAAGTAGCTGCAGGTGCTGAGTCTGGTTCTACTTTCTCTAGTGTTTCAAAACAAATTACGCAACAGACATTAATAGGTACTAACCCACTTAAAACAGACATCGTTAAAATTGCAGATAAAAATAACTTATGCGTTTTAGTTGGAGTGGGTCAAGAATCAACTAAAGCTATTTTTGATGGATTAGTTAAAGCTTCTGAGCGTCCTTTGAATTCAGGGCAAGAAGATTTGTTATATCAAGAATTTAAAGCGCAACGTGCAGATCTTCAACTCGATAAAGAATTAGAAAAACTTAACGCAGAATAAATATTACATACAGACATTGTATTTTGAAAAAGGCATTAACAGTTGTTAATGCCTTTTTTTTATTGTTTTTTTTAAGATAAGATGCACTTACCTATTTGGAGGTGTTTATTGTGGTGTGTTGATCAATGCTCTTGCAAGCCAAGTGGCATAGTTATTGCTATTTACTATTATCAGTGTCAAAAAGAGGCTAAATACAATGAATATCAATGCTGCATCAATGTTTCAAGAGTTACAAACACAAGGTCTAGAAGCAAAAGGCTTAAACAGTGAGTTAAGTACTAAAGCGATTAATCCTGCTCCTGCCGATTTTTCTGCCATGCTTAAACAAGCAATTGAAAATGTTAATGGTCTGCAACAAAACACCTCTGAATTACGTAACAGTTTTGAAATGGGGGATAAGAACGTTAGCTTGTCTGATGTCATGATCGCCTCTAACAAATCAGGCCTAGCCTTTGATGCGACAGTACAAGTTCGTAATAAAATGGTTGAAGCTTATAAAGAAGTAATGAGCATGCCGGTTTAACGGCAATTACTTTACATCTAATCGTTAAAAGGAAAGTCTGTGTCTGATACAGAAAATAATGCAAATTTATTGTTAGATAATAATGATAGTGTGCCAGTAGCCGCAGAGAAAGGGGCGATTTCATCGTTTTTCTCTAATGTGGACGTGTTGCGTCAAATCAGTATGATTATTGGCTTATTGATTGTATTAGCGATCGTTGTCATTATTTGGTCATGGGGTAAAGAAGCGGATTACCGTCCTTTAGGTACCTATCAAACAGACGAACTTATTACAACATTAGACTTTTTAGATCAACAAAAAATCCCTTATAAATTAGAAGGGAATAATGTGTCGGTCATGTCAGACCAATACCAAAAAGTTAAACTACTGATGACTCGCGCAGGGTTAGTGAATGATAATACTGAAAATGGCGATGATATCTTATTGCAAGATATGGGATTTGGTGTAAGCCAACGAGTTGAAAAAGAAAGATTAAAATTAAGTCGCGAGCGTCAATTAGCATTAGCGATTAAAGAAATGAAGAACGTGACTAATGCTCAAGTCTTATTAGCCATTCCTAAAGAAAGTGTGTTTGCACGTAAAGAGCGCCAAGCCAGTGCGACTGTGGTGGTGACGACAGTACGGTCTTACGCGTTATCTGCACAAGAAGTTGATTCTATTGTTGATTTAGTGGCTTCTGCGGTGCAAGGCTTATCACCAAATAGCGTAACAGTAACCGATCAACGTGGCCGTTTATTACATTCAGGGAGTAGCACAGGCAGTTCGGCACAAACGAGCAAAGAATTTAGCATGCAGCGTGAGCGCGAAGAAGAATATAAATCAAAAATAGATGCTATTTTAATTCCTGTATTAGGTATTGCAAACTATGCTTCTGAAGTTGATTTAGTGATGGACTTCACCGTTGTCGAAGAAACGAAAAAAACCTTTAACCCTTCTAACCAAGCCGTGCGCAGTGAAATGTTGATTGAAGATAAATCGTCATTATCGTCACTTTTTGGATCTGTCCCAGGTGCGTTGTCTAATCAACCTCCAGCAAATGGCGCTATTCCTGAAGAGTTAGAAGAAGCCAATGATAGTACTAATAATAGCAATGGTAGTTCTCGAACGGAGTCGACTCGAAACTACGAAGTTGATACCACTATCACACATACAAAACATAAAGTTGGAAAAGTAGAGCGTCTCGCCGTTTCTGTAGCGCTGGACTATATTAAGTCAGTCAATGATGCTGGCGAAGTGAGTTATTCACCAAGAAGTGTTGAAGAAGTAGAAAATATTAAACAATTATTATTAGGTGGGTTGGGCGTTAATGTCGAACGTGGCGATATTTTGGCGCTGGCTTCAGTTAGCTTTAATCGTCCTGAAATCGAAGCAGCCCCTGAAGAGGCTCTTTGGGAAACAGAAACATTTCAAGGTTATGTAAGGTTTGGTGGCAGCTTGTTTGTCATTATTTTGACCTTGTTATTAATTGTTCGTCCGATCATGAAAAAACTACTCTATCCAGAGGCAATTGAAAAAGCGGAAGATTACGAGTTAGGTGGTGCAATTGGGTCGGTAGGCAATGATAATTTACAGTTATTGTCAGATGAAAATAACGAAAGTCTTGATTTCGGCATGACTAACGGACAAATACAATTACCTGACTTACATAAAGATGAAGACTTATTAAAAGCAGTCAGAGCCTTAGTTTCAAACGAACCTGGGTTATCAGCACAAGTTATTAGAGAATGGTTGGTAGAAGATGAGTGAGAACGATAAAAAGAAAGAATCAACTAAAGTTGCTACCTTTGACGTCACAGAATTAAGTGGGGTAGAAAAGTCTGCGTTATTAATGTTGAGTCTTACCCCTGCGGATGCGGCACAAATATTTAGAAATTTAGAGCCTAAGCAAGTACAAAAGCTAGGGATGAAAATGGCTTCATTAGAAGATTCATCGCAAGCAAAGGTAAGCAGTGTTCACCGTGCTTTTATTGAAGATATTCAAAAATACAGTAACATTGGATTGGATAGTGAAAACTTTGTTCGTACTTCATTAATTGAAGCATTAGGCGAAGACAAAGCGGGTAATTTAGTTGATCAAATTATTCTGGGTAGTGGCTCTAGAGGTTTAGACTCTTTGAAATGGATGGATGCCCGTCAGGTTGCTAGTATTATTCTTAATGAACACCCTCAGATTCAAACTATTGTTTTATCTTATTTAGATCCAGAACAATCTGCTGAAATTTTAACGCAATTCCCAGAAAAAGTACGTTTAGACTTGATGATGCGTATTGCTGACTTGGAAGAAGTGCAGCCAGCCGCATTACAAGAACTGAATGAGATTATGGAGAAACAGTTTGCTGGGCAAGCTGGCGCACAAGCTGCGAAAATGGGTGGCGCTAAAGCTGCTGCCAATATCATGAACTATTTAGATACTGCTATCGAAGGCCCTCTGATGGACTCTATACGTGAGTCAGATGAAGATATGAGTCAACAGATTCAAGATCTTATGTTTGTATTTGATAACCTCATCGATGTTGATGATCGCGGTATTCAAACATTGTTACGTGAAGTTCCACCAGAACAATTGCAATTAGCACTTAAAGGCGCTGACGAACTCCTTAAAAATAAAGTCTTGGCTAATATGTCGAAACGAGCGGCAGAAATGTTAGCTGATGATATTGAAGCCATGGGGCCCATTAGAATTAGCGAAGTAGAAAGTGCGCAAAAAGAAATTCTTGGTATTGCACGTCGTTTATCTGATGCTGGAGAGTTAATGCTAGGTGGCGGTGGTGGTGATGAGTTCCTATAGCCTTCGTTTTAATTAACGTTTAATCCCTATTTTTAAGCATCACTTTTAGTGAAATTAAGGTACATGAATGGTTGCTGATACAGATAATGATTTTCAAGAATGGATATTACCTAATTTTGAAAACGATGATGCTTTAGAGCAAGGTGAAGTTGATTTATTTGGCCGACCTGCTAGTTGGTATCAAAATGAAGAACCAGAAAACATAGAATCGAAAGATGAGGCTCCAAAACCATTAACCTTAGAAGATATTGAATCAATTCGAGCATCTGCTTACGAAGATGGTTTTAATGAAGGCAAAGAAGCGGGTTTTACTGAAGGAATAGAGGAAGGAAAATTACAAGGGTTAAATGAAGGCCATGAACAAGGCTTAGCTCAAGGTTTAGAGCAAGGTTTAATGGAAGGTAAGGTGAAGGTCGAGGGGCAAACCTTGCATTGGGAACAACTTGTTTCTCGATTACATGCTCCACTAGAAAAGTTGGATGATACTGTTGAGTTCCAATTAATTAAACTGGCGACTAACCTTGCAGAGCAAATGGCACGATGTGAAGTCACTGTTAACCCTCAAATTATTTTACAAGCCTTAAAACAAGGTGTTGAGGCATTACCTGTTAATGAGCAGAGTATTGTTATCTCACTTAACCCAGAAGATCTCATTTTTGTGCAAGATGCTTTTTCAGAAGAAGAATGTAAAAAAAGAGGTTGGGATCTACGCGCTGAACCGACTTTGTTGCGTGGCGATTGCCAGATACATACACAAACTTCCAGTATCGATTACGCTTTTTCAATCCGTATTGAACAAGTTTTAAAAAACTTCCTTAAAGAAAATTATCAAAATACACCTGAAGTCAGTAACAACGGTGATATTAGTAATGATCAGCCATTAGATTATGAAATGAAAACCGAAGAGGAATTACAAACAATACTTGAGTCTGAAGCTGAACAAACCATAAGTGATAGCGATATCAGTGAGGCTGAACATTCAGAGGTCGAATTGAATACAACTGAAGTAGAAAGTATGACAGGTAATACCGAGACCGCTTCTTCAGAAGCAAGTGTTTCAGACTCTGCTGAATTAAATCAATCTAAAAACATTGCCGATACTAGCATTGATACAAAGTCTGAGACGGTAACCCCTTAGAATGAATAAACTATCGCAACGTATTGAACAATATCAAGTTGGAGAAGCGATTACTCATCCTGTTGTCGCCGGTAAATTAGTACGTGTGGTAGGGCTTACCTTAGAAGCCGTTGGCTGTCGTGCTGCGGTGGGAAGCATGTGTAAAGTAGAGACTAATGACGGTTATATTGATGCTGAAGTCGTTGGGTTTTCAAATGACCGGTTATTCCTTATGCCAAGTGAGCGCCTTACCGGTGTATTACCTGGCGCTAAAGTTATTCCTCAAACAACAGAAGTAGGTATTCCCGTTGGCATGGAGTTATTAGGTCGTGTCTTAGATGGCATGGGGAACCCTATTGATGGTAAAGGAGATATCAAAACAAACTCCATGAGTGGCTATAATAATATGCGTATCAATCCTCTTTCACGTAAAGCGATTAAGCAACCTCTTGATACTGGCATTAAAGCAATCAATGCCTTACTTACTGTTGGCCAAGGTCAACGTATGGGGCTTTTTGCTGGCTCCGGTGTTGGTAAAAGTGTTTTGTTGGGGATGATGACACGTGGCACTAATGCCGATGTGGTGGTGGTGGGCTTGATTGGTGAACGTGGCCGAGAAGTAAAAGAATTTATTGAGGAAATTCTAGGTGAAGAAGGGCGTTCTCGTGCTGTTGTTATTGCTGCCCCTGCTGATGCATCACCATTAATGCGTTTAAAGGGCTGTGAAACTTCATTAACGATTGCAGAGTACTTTCGAGATCAGGGCATGAATGTCTTGTTGTTAATGGATTCATTAACTCGTTTTGCACAAGCACAACGTGAAATAGCATTAGCCATTGGTGAACCGCCAGCAACAAAGGGATATCCGCCTTCTGTGTTTGCTAAATTACCGGCTTTAGTAGAACGAGCGGGTAATGGCAATGAAAACCAAGGGTCAATAAGTGCCTTCTTTACCGTATTAACAGAAGGGGACGATCTTCAAGATCCTATTGCTGATGCATCACGCGCCATTTTAGATGGCCATATTGTGTTATCACGACCGTTAGCCGATTCTGGCCACTTCCCTGCCATCGATGTGAGTAAATCAATTAGTCGTGTGATGCCAATGGTGACTTCAGATGAACACCAAACATTAGCGCGTGTCTTGAAACAGGCCTATTCTTTATATGAAGAAAATAAAGAGTTAATCACAATCGGGGCTTACTCTCGTGGTAGTGACCCTCGTATCGATAAAGCCATTCTGATTAAACCAAGGTTGGATCACTTCTTGCAACAAGGTATGAAAGACAGCATCAGTTACAACGATTGTTTGACACAGCTTGCTGTATTGACGCAGGAGTTTGTTAATAGTTAAAGGACTTAAACCATGGCCGCTAATGCATTACAGCTTGTTTATGAACAAAGAGAAAAGCAAGTTGAGCAAGCTCTACATACTTATCAACAAGCTCAAAAAGAATTGTTTGAGCAGCGTAGTCAACTACAAAACTTACATCAATATCGCCGTCAATATATAGCGCAGTTAAGTGAAAAAGGCTCGCAAGGGTTAACCATATCTACACTCGCTAAATACCAGCAATTTATTGTTCAAATAGATCAAGGCCTCTCCAATCAACAATCTACTTTAGTTAAATTCGAATACGCAGTGCGTAATACAAAACGTAAATGGACAGATAGCCAAATTGCGCATAAAGCGATGGGATTGTTATTAGAAAAAAAAGCACGTGAAAAAATAAAATTAGAAGATAAAAAAGAACAGCAGCTATTAGATGAGTTTGCCACTTTCCAGTTTTTTAGAAAGAAACAAGCAGAACAAGAGTTTAATTAATTTTTGGACTACAAATTGCTTATCTAACAGTGATTGTTGGCGTTTTATAAAAGCGGCAATAGCTTACTTATTAAACAAACATAAAAATCAGAGAGAATATTTTATGGTTCAGTCCTTATTATTAAATGGTTCAACAAGCTTAAAGAATAGCGAGTTGAAAGTGCGCAATGATATTGATATTGCACGCAAAAGTGAGGATACTTTAAAGCAAGTCGAATCTAAAAATAAACAGCAAAATTTTTCTGAAGTGTTAAAAGAAAATATTAATAACGACAGTCTTAATAAAGAAGGTCTGAATAAAGCAGAACTGAATAAAGAAAGTACTGATAAAGAAAAGGATGCGCCAATATCTGCGTCAGATGAGGCATTAATCAGTAAAGAGCAGCAAACTAAGTTAAGTCAAAATGTAAATGACGCCAAGGATGAAAGCTCACAAAATTTATTAAGCGAAAGTCTAGGGGAGTTCCCAAATGATGATCGACAATACTCTCTTAGTAAACAGGGCAAAGAAACTGAAAATCTTGATCGTCGTATCGACTCAGATGTTGAAATTGATGTGCTTACTGCTGAAAATGAAATCGATTATAAAGTTAAAAGCGAAGCTCAAGTAACAACTGTAGAAAAAGCTGATTCTAAAAGTATTAATGGTGATATTAATTATTTTACTCGAGTTGATGATATTGAGTTCAATAATGTCGATATCGTTAATGGGGATAATCAACAACTACAAGACTCAAGTTCACAGCAAACACAATTATTATCAAGTATCCAAGCTGCCCAGCAAGTTAATACGAATATAAACAATACAAACGCTTCGGTAGAAGAAGCTTCAGTAATAAGCACTGAAGCAATAAAAAGCGATCTAATAAACAATCATTCATTAAATACTAAGGCAATTGCAGTTGAGCAATCTTCTGATACCGATAAAAAGAATAAAAGTGATTTATTAGCAGAAACTGACTTAATAAGTACTGAAGCAATAAAAGGCGATCTAATAAACAATAATGCAATAAATGCTAAAGCAATCGAAGTTGAGCAATCTTCTGATATCGATAAAAAGAATAAAAGTGATTTATTAGCAGAAACTGACTTAATAAGGACTGAAGCAATAAAAGGCGATCTAATAAACAATAATGCGATAAATGCTAAAGCAATCGAAGTTGAGCAATCTTCTTATGTAGATAAAAAGAATAAAAGTAATTTATTAGCAGAAACTGATTTAATAAGTACTGAAGCAATAAAAAGCGAACTAATAAACAATAATGCAATAAATACTAAAGCAATCGAAATTGAGCAATCTTCTGATGTAGATAAAAAGAATAAAAGTGACTTACTAGAGGAAGCTTCAGTAATAAGTACTGGAGTAATAAATAACGATCTAATAAACAACAGTACAATTAATACTAAAGCAATCGAAGCTGAGGCGTCTTCTGGTACAAGTGAAAATAATAAAATTGATTTATTAACTTCTACAGAAAAAGTAAGCCAAGCATTAACAGGTAAAGTTACCACTGATAACAGTGTCAACAACCAGGCTGAAAATATAAGTGATGAAGCTGAGGCGACACTGGCAGGTTCAAGTGATGAGAATAATCTACCGCTGTTAAAAACTGATAAAAATGATAGCGCGTTGAATCCAGTAAAAACTGAAGCACCGATGACTTCGTCTGTTGCTGATGTTAATGGTGCAAAACCGATTCAAACTAACCTAATACAGACAGATAAATTAGTTGCTGTAAATCAACAAACTCAAGCGAATAATAATTTATTAGAGGCGCCTTTAGATATTCAATCAAAACAAGCGGCATCAGCTATCGGTGAACGAGTCATGATGATGATTTCACAAAGTAAACAAGAGGTCCAAATTAGATTGGACCCCGCTGAATTAGGATCGATTTTTATTAAAGCGCATGTTCACCAAGATCAAGTTCAACTTAATATTCAAACTCAGGCAGGCTTAAGTAAAGAGATTATTGAACAAAATATGCCTCGTTTACGTGAGCAATTAGCCCAACAAGGTCTTCAACTGGGAGAAGCTAATGTTGAACAGCAGCCCCAACAATCTCAGCAACAAAACCAACAAAGTGGTCATGGCCAAATGCAAACAATGGCAGCAAAGCTAAGTCAGAATACTGAGGTAACCGAAGACAATCAAAATGCGATATGGATGCCTTCTAAAATAGCCTCTAAAGAGCAAGGAATTGATTATTATGCATAAAACGTTAATAGTTACTGGTTAACAGCAAAATAATAATTAAAATCAGTGTATTATTCGCATAAATACGCAGTATGCTCATCATAAAGTAATGTAGGAGGTAAATTGAAATGCCTGAAGAAAATGAATCACTAGATGGAACTAATCCTAAACCAGCAGGAAAAAAGAAGCTGATCATTATTATCGCGGCTGCCGTGCTTACTCTTTCAATTATTGGTGCTGCTGTCTTTTTTGTTTTTTTTAGCGGAGACCCTGCAAATGAAAATACTGCGCAAATGAGCGAAGAGGCTATTGCTGAAACTCCGAAAGTGTCAGCTAATTATGTGCCTATGCCAAGACCTTTAGTTTTTAATGTATTAGAAGGTAATCGAGATAGAACAGCGCAAATTAAAGTGCAATTGATGGTTGTGGATAAAGCGAGCGAAACATTGGTTAGAAAACATATTCCTTTATTAGAAAGTACATTAGTGAGTGTTTTTGGCGAAGCTTCAGCAGAGCAATTACGCAGCCCACAAGGTAAAAATGAATTACGAGAAACGGCTCTTGAAGCACTTAATAAAGCAACCACAATGGTTGAAAATCGTGCACTTATCCATACGGTATTATTTACCGGTTTTGTTTTACAGTAATCGATAAGGGTTAAGCATGGATTTATTATCTCAAGAGGAAATTGACGCGCTATTGCATGGTGTTGATGACGTTGATGAAGATATGATTGAAAATAATGAAATGAGCTCGGGTGATTCCCACGCACATTTCGACTTTTCATCTCAAGACCGTATTGTACGTGGACGTATGCCAACATTAGAGTTGGTTAATGAACGTTTTGCTCGGCATTTACGGATCAGTTTATTTAATATGCTACGCCATACCGCAGAGGTGTCTATTAATGGTG
Organism: uncultured Psychromonas sp.; assembly: GCF_947489755.1. Taxonomy (GTDB): domain Bacteria; phylum Pseudomonadota; class Gammaproteobacteria; order Enterobacterales; family Psychromonadaceae; genus Psychromonas. The sequence goes on along the minus strand of NZ_CANLFB010000010.1, from coordinate 38,482 downwards.
TGCAAATGCTTAAATTTGGAGAGTACGTTCACACCTTATTCGTTCCAACTAGTCTGAATATGGTACGTTTTCGTCCATTAAAAGGCACGGCGCTAATTACCATGGAAGCGCGATTAGTGTTTATTCTTGTTGAAAATTTCTTTGGTGGTGATGGCCGTTATCATGCCAAGATTGAAGGACGCGAGTTTACGCCAACAGAGCGTCGTATTATTCAAATGTTATTAAAAATAGTATTTGAAGATTATCATAATGCCTGGGCGCCAGTCATGGATGCTGAATTCGAATATTTAGATTCTGAAGTGAATCCTGCAATGGCTAACATCGTGAGTCCAACAGAAGTAATTGTGGTTAATTCTTTTCATATTGAATTGGACGGTGGTGGTGGTGATTTCCATATCGCCATGCCGTATTCAATGTTGGAGCCGATTCGAGAATTATTAGACGCAGGTGTACAAAGCGACAAGGAAGATACGGATCAACGTTGGTCACAAGCGCTTGAAGACGAAATAATGGATGTTGAAGTTGAAATTGAAGCTCGCCTAGTTGAAAAGCAAATGAAACTACGAGAAATGATGGACTTTAAAGCGGGTGATATTATTCCTATTGATTTACCGGATAGCTTATTGGTTTCCGTAGAAGGACTGCCTTCTTTTAGGGCTACGCTAGGTAAAACCAGTGATAATTACGCATTAAAAATAACTGAAAAGATTAAACGTCCTGAAATGCAAAAAACACAAATTCATTTAGAAGATTTAAAAGAAACAACTAAGTAGCTACACATTATTAAATGACTGGTTATTGAAATGACTAGTTATCTAAATTATTAGCTACCCCAATAGATAGGAATTAAAGTATGAGCACAGAGCAAGATATGGCAGATGATTGGGCGGCAGCATTAGAAGAGTCTGGTGATGCAGATTCAGGTGCTAAAACGATTGATCTTGATGAGTTAAAAGATACTGCAAAACCAATGAGTGAAGAAGAGTTAGCGCGTTTAGATAGCATATTGGATATCCCCGTGACTATCTCGATGGAAGTCGGTCGCAGCAAAATTAATATTCGTAATTTATTGCAGCTTAACCAAGGCTCTGTAGTGGAATTAGAGCGCATTGCTGGTGAGCCGTTAGATGTGTTAGTCAATGGGACTCTTATTGCCCATGGTGAAGTCGTCGTTGTAAACGATAAGTTTGGTATTCGTTTAACTGACGTTATCAGTCAAACTGAACGTATCAAAAAATTAAAATGAGTCGAATAATTCCTACATTCATAAAAGTGATTCTATTAGGTTTACTGAGTTTACCTGCTATGGCATTTGAAGAAACAAGTGAACGTCCTGAGTTAGCAATAGGGACGATGCTTGGTTCTTTAATATTAGTACTTGCTTGTATTTTCTTATTTGCGTTTTTAATGAAAAAAAGCAACTTATTGCGCCATGGAAACAATAAAAATCCCATCAAAATTATTGCAACGCAACCATTAACTAACAAAAGTCGTGTTCAAATTGTTGAAGTACATGGTAAGCAGTATTTATTAGGCGTAAGTGAGCAGTCTGTTAATTTATTAGACCAACTAGAAACACCTCTCATGGATAAAGAAGCAGAGGTTGATGTTCAAAGTACACCGTCATTAGCAGCGGCTTTTGCGACTGTATTATCTAAAGCAGGGAAGAAAAAAAATGAATAAACTGCTCATCTTGTTATGTACTGGCTTATTCCTGTTTGCCTCTAATGCAATTGCAGAACCAGGCGCTTTATCCGCCGTGACGGTAACAACGAGTGCTTCTGGCGATCAAGAATACAGTGTGACTTTGCAAGTCCTTGCATTCATGACCGCTCTGAGTTTCTTGCCTGCTATGTTAATTTTAATGACCTCTTTCACACGTATCGTGATTGTTATGTCAATTTTACGACAGGCGCTTGGTTTACAAAGCTCTCCTTCAAATCAAGTCATTAATGGCATTGCTTTATTTCTTACTTTTTTTATTATGGCGCCCGTTTTTGACCGTATTAACGAAACTGCATTACAACCTTATCTAAATGAAGAAATGACCATTGTTCAAGCGCTTGAGCAAGGTAAAAAGCCGATGATGAAATTTATGTTGTCGCAAACGCGTCTAAAAGATTTAGAAACCTTTATGGAAATTGCCAATATTCAAGTTGATACGCCAGAAGAAGTGCCTATTACAGTACTTATACCTGCTTTTGTCACCAGTGAATTAAAAACAGCCTTTCAAATTGGTTTTATGTTATTTATTCCTTTTTTGATTATCGACCTAGTTGTTGCGAGTATTTTAATGGCGATGGGGATGATGATGTTATCGCCAATGATTATTTCATTACCTTTTAAATTAATGCTATTTGTATTAGTTGATGGTTGGAATTTAGTGATGGGTAGTTTAGCTAATAGCTTCGGATTATAAGGGTACTTATGGAACCGGAAGTTTTTGTAAATATTTTCAGACAAGCTTTATGGCTGGTGATGATTTTAGTCTCAGCGGTCATTGTCCCGAGTTTATTAATTGGGTTAGTTGTTGCTGTCTTCCAAGCTGCAACCTCTATTAATGAACAAACATTAAGTTTTTTACCGCGTTTAATCATGACCTTATTTGCATTAGCCTTTGGAGCTCATTGGGGATTTGGTAAGTTAATGGAGTTTTTTATAGCCATGATTAATCAAATCCCACAAGTGGTGGGGTGATGGTTTTTTCGGCTGATCTGATATTAGACTTTCTGGCCAGTTACTTATGGGCATTCAGCCGTATTGCCGCGATGTTAATGGTCATGGTTGCGATTGGTTCTAATACGGTACCTACTCGGATCCGTTTGTTTTATGCGTTAAGTGTTACCCTTCTCGCTTTACCTTCATTACCGCCAGCCCCTGATAATATAGAACTGTTCTCACTCGGTAGTTTTGTCGTGGTGATGCAACAAATATTGATTGGTGTTGCGATTGGTACTATTTCAGTTTTTGTAGTGCAAACATTTGTCATCGCAGGGCAAATTATTGCCATGCAAACCAGTTTAGGTTTTGCTTCTATGGCAGATCCTATGAGTGGCCAAACATCTCCCGTTGTTGGGCAATTCTATGTGTTGTTGGTTACTTTATTATTTTTAGGTGTAGACGGGCACTTATTAATGATTGAAATGATCATTAATAGTTTTGAAACGTTACCCATTTCCGAAAGTGGTTTACTCGCTTTAGACTATTATAAAGTCGCTGGTTGGTTTGCAATTATGTTCCATGCTGCACTCGCTTTTTCTATTGCCTCTATGGTGGCGATGTTATTGGTTAATTTGTCTTTTGGGATAATGACCAAAGCCGCTCCTCAATTAAATATTTTTAGTTTAGGGTTTTCGATTAGCATGGTATTTGGTTTATTTGTTCTCTGGATTACGTTATTAAATGTGCCATTCCATTTTGAAAATCAATGGATCAAAGGGATTACCAGTATGTGCGAAGTGCTTAATAATCCTTGTGTAAAACCCTAATGGCTCTTCTTTTTGCTCACTCGGCATTAAAAGGCTAATCGATGGCTGAAAATGAGAACGGTACTGATAAGTCCGAGGAAGCCACACCCGACAAAATCCGTAAATCCAAGGATAAGGGACAGGTTGCTCGATCTAAAGAATTAGCAACTGCGTCAGTTTTAATTGCCGCCGCACTGTCTATTTTTATGTTTGGTGACCGCCTTGCTTACGAACTATCAATCATGATGAAACGTGCTTTTACTTTTGAGCGTGCTGATATTTATGCGCCTGAACAAATGTGGCATGCGTTAGTTGATGGCTTTAGTGGTTTGGGCATGCCCATGTTTATGATTTTACTGATGCTCTTCATTATTTCAATTTTAGGCAGCTCATTATTAGGAGGAATGATTTTTAGTACGAAAGCAATGATGCCTAAGTTTAGTCGTATGAGCCCTAAAGCGGGTTTTAAACGCATGTTTGGTATGCAAGCTTGGGTTGAGTTAATAAAATCTATTTTAAAAGTAGCTGTGGTTATTTGTGGTGCTTGGGCTATTTTAGCCGCGACGTTCGAGCATATATTACACCTGTCAGTAAGTCAGCTACCGGGTAGTGCATTTGAAGCCTTAGATATGCTGAGTTGGATGTTTCTTTTATTGTGTTTGTCGTTATTAATTATTGTGGCAGTGGATGTCCCTTATCAAATTCATAAGCACAGTGATGAGTTGAAAATGACCAAACAAGAAGTGAAAGATGAGTATCGTAATTCTGAAGGTAAACCTGAAGTTAAACAACGTATCCGTCAATTACAATATGAAATGTCGCAACGAACGATGATGCAAGATGTGCCTGATGCGGATGTTATTGTGACTAATCCAACTCATTATTCAGTCGCATTAAAATATGATAAAGAAGGCGATAGACCTCCTTATGTTGTTGCTAAAGGTGTCGATTTTATGGCGCTCAAGATTCGAGAAGTGGGGCGTGAGAATGAAATTCCTGTGATGCAGTCTCCACAACTATGCCGTGCTGTTTACCATACAACGGAAATAGGTGAAGATATTCCCGAAGAGTTGTTTATCGCCATTGCAAAAATATTAGCTTATATCTATCAATTAGAGCAGTTTAGAAAAGGTAAATCGGGCCGTCCTAAAACATTACCAACAGAGATCCCTATACCTGATGGTTTTATTTACCCTAACTAATATGTTTGATTAATAAGCATTAATTGAATATAGATGAGATGTATTGAGGGATAACCCTATTTTTTACTGTTATTTCTAAAATATTACTTTGTAGTTAGTAATTCGATGTAATTATCTTTATATTAATAAGCTAAACTGATTAGATTGAATAGCGATTAAAAATCCAGGGTTGAAGTAGATAAAATAAAAGCATCGCTAGATAACATGTAAACATCATCACATTCATTTTTAGGTGGCACTATCAATAGTATTTTAACATCCCTATGGTCTAAACGTTCCGTTGTACTCGGTGGATTAGGCACGCCAATAATTGTGTTAGCTGCGTTGGGTATGGTTATTTTACCTATGCCGACACTGTTACTCGATATTTTATTTACGTTTAATATTGCACTCGCATTAGTTGTACTCTTAGTGTCTATTTATACAAAGCGCCCATTAGATTTTGCCGCTTTCCCGACCGTTCTTTTAATTGCAACACTGTTACGTCTCGCCTTAAATGTTGCATCAACTCGAGTAGTATTGTTAGAAGGGCATGAAGGTGGAGATGCAGCGGGTAACGTTATCGAAGCATTTGGTTCGGTGGTTATTGGTGGTAACTTAGCCGTTGGTTTGATTGTTTTCATCATTTTAATGATCATTAACTTTGTGGTCGTTACAAAAGGTGCTGGACGTATCTCTGAAGTAAGTGCACGTTTTACCTTGGATGCAATGCCGGGTAAACAAATGGCTATTGATGCAGATTTGAACGCAGGCTTAATCAATCAAGAAGAAGCGCGTTTACGTCGACAAGAAGTGACCATGGAAGCTGATTTTTACGGATCGATGGATGGTGCGAGTAAGTTTGTTAAAGGTGATGCTATTGCTGGGATCATGATCCTATTCATTAATATCATTGGTGGTTTTATTATTGGAATGGTGCAGTACGATTTACCTTTGTCACAAGCTGCTGAAATCTACACCTTGCTAACGATTGGTGATGGGTTAGTTGCACAAATACCTTCCTTACTACTATCTATTGCTGCGGCAATTACTGTTACGCGTGAAAATACCGAAGCTGATATGGGTAACCGTATGCTGGGGCAAATGTTTGATGACCCTAAAGCATTAATGATCACCGCAGGTATTTTATTAGTGATGGGTATCGTACCAGGCATGCCACACCTTGCCTTTTTAACGTTAGGTGGTATTGCTGCTGGTGGTGCATATTGGCAGTTAAAACGTATCAAAACCAAAGAAGAAACAGCATTAGCGATTAAAAATAATGGTGGGGCAATAAATGATGGGCCTGCTGAAGTTAAAGAGTTAGGTTGGGACGATGTTCGTAGTGTTGACACTATCGGTTTAGAAGTGGGTTATCGACTCATTCCTTTGGTCGATAAAGCACAGGGTGGGCAATTATTGGATCGCATTAAAGGGGTACGTAAAAAACTATCTCAACAAATGGGGTTTTTAATTCCACCTGTTCATATTCGCGATAACTTAGACCTGGCACCGAATAACTATTCAATTTCTTTGATGGGCGTTACTTGCGGCCATGCTGATATTTATCATGATAAAGATATGGCGATCAATCCTGGGCAAGTTTTTGGCCCTATTGATGGCGTAACAGGTATCGATCCTGCGTTTGGCCTAGAAGCGGTATGGATTGAAGAAGCGCAACGGGAACAAGCGCAAGCATTAGGTTATACAGTTGTTGATACCGCAACAGTGGTTGCAACACATCTTAGTCAAATTCTTAGTAACCATGCCGCGCAATTATTAGGGCATGAAGAAGCTCAAAACTTATTAGATATGCTCGCTAAAAAACACCCTAAATTGGTCGAAGGTTTAATACCTGAAGTGCTGTCATTGAGTACGGTGGTGAAAGTATTACAAAGCTTATTGAATGAAAACGTAGCGATTAGAGATATCCGTTCAATTGTTCAGACGTTAGTCGATTATGGGCCGCGTAGTCAGGATGCCGAAGTTTTGACAGCAGCATGTCGAATTTCATTAAAACGCATGATAGTTCAAGAAATTGTTGGCAACGAGCCTGAGATCCCTGTTATTACACTATCCTCAGAATTGGAACAGATATTGCACAAGTCTATACAGGCTGGTGGAGCAGATGGCGCAGGTATCGAACCCGGATTAGCAGAGCGTATTCAGAATTCATTAATTGAAGCGTCACAACAGCAAGAATTGTTAGGTCAACCAGCAGTATTATTAACATCTGGTGTATTACGCGGTACCTTAGCTCGATTTGTTAAAAACACAATACCGAGTTTACACATACTGTCTTATCAAGAAATACCTGATGATAAACAGATTAAAATCATTAGCTCAATTGGGCAATAACGGTTGTAATGAATGAAAATTAAGCGATTTTTTGCAAAAGATATGCGTACAGCAATGGTTGAAGTTAAAGAGGTCTTAGGGCCTGATGCTGTGATCATGTCTAATAAAAAAGTAGTGGGTGGCATTGAAATTGTCGCGGCAGTTGATTACCAATCACAATCTACTGCAGACTCAAAATCAGATAAATTAGATGCACTCTCTCAACTCAAGGAAGATAGCGTTCAGTTGTCTTCAAAAAGTACTGAAAAAACACCAAAAATAAAGTTACCTAATAGTATTCGCAGTAATCGTAAAGAAAGTGGTGAAGACTTTGCTAAGTCATTAAATTCATTTTTTGGTAAAGTGAATGCACATCAAAATAAAAAATCTGCTTTAAAAAAGCGCGAAGAACTGCCTGCTTTTTCATTTAAAGAGGAAGCTGAAAAAGGGCCAAAGCCTTTTGCTTCTTCACAGCCTGCGACCTTAGCTGAACAACAAAGTTGGAATCATAGTCCTGATCGCCGCACTTCAACATTAAAAAATGCTTCGCAAGCAAATCGTAGTAGTGAAAATAAAGATATTGCTAAAATTAGTGAGGAAGTTGCCTCTTTACGTAAATTGTTAGAGCATCAAGTATCAGGTTTAATGTGGCAAGAAATGGAGCGTAAAGAACCCGTTAGAGCAATGATCATTAAATGGTTAAACAATGCTGGATTTTCCGATGAAATCGCTGATAATTTAGCAAGTTATGTTCCTGAAGATGCATCATCAAGTGAAGTGCAGCAGTACATACAAGCGTTATTACAAGACAAAATATCCATTGGTAAAAATGAAATACTCTTAAAAGGTGGTGCGATTGCTTTATTAGGCCCAACGGGTGTAGGAAAAACCACCACCATTGCCAAGCTGGCCGCTCAATTCGCTATTAAATATGGTCCAGAACAAGTCGCGTTAATTACCACTGACACTTATCGTATTGGTGCTCATGAACAATTAGCCACTTATGGAAAAATAATGGGATGTGCAGTACGTGTCGCTAAAGATGCTGATGAATTGTCACAAATCTTATATCAATTTAGAGAAAAACGATTAGTCTTAATTGATACCGCAGGAATGGGACAACGAGATGTTCGCCTTTCTGAGCAACTAGAAACCTTAATGAGTAGTAGCGGTGTTCATATTAGAAGTTATTTAGTGGTTCCCTCGACTGCACAACGCCGAGTCGTTGAGGAAGCATTACAGCACTTTAAACGGATTCCATTATCAGGTTGTATTTTAACTAAAATCGATGAAAGCATCGGTTTAGGTGAAGTATTAAGTGTGACAATGAAGCATGCATTACCAATCAGTTATATTACTACAGGACAGCGTGTCCCTGAAGATATTGAAATTGCTAAAGTAGAAAATTTAATCAGTAGTACTTTAGCAATGATGGATAACCAAGAACAACAAGACAAACATCAATGGTATAGCAGTACTGACGATTAATATCGATGTTATAATACACACCATATTAGTTTAATTAATTTAAAAAATGAGTAAGTAAGATGATGGCAGATCAAGCAAGCGGTTTAAGAAAAATGACCAATCACCAAGTGAAAGTAATTGCGGTTACTGGTGGTAAAGGTGGTGTCGGTAAAACTAATGTTACTCTTAATATGGCTGTATCACTTGCTAAAATGGGTAAGCGAGTGATGGTACTTGATGCCGATTTAGGCCTTGCTAATGTGGATGTGTTATTAGGTATTCGTGTTATTAAAAACTTATCACATGTTTTATCTGGTGAATGTACTTTAGATGAAGTTATTGTGCATGGCCCAGAAGGGGTGATGATTATACCTGCGACTTCAGGTACTCAATCAATGGTTGAGTTAACCGATGTTGAACATGCTGGTTTGATCCAAGCTTTTAGCTCATTACAAACTCCAATCGATATTCTACTCATTGACACCGCTGCTGGTATTTCCAACATGGTCGTGAGTTTTGCACAAGCAGCTCAAGATGTCTTAATGGTGGTCTGCGATGAACCAACATCAATTACCGATGCTTATGCATTAATTAAAATTCTTAGCAAACAAAACGGTGTTTATCGTTTCAAAATTGTAGCTAATATGGTGCGCAGTTTACGTGAAGGCCAAGATTTATTTACTAAATTAACGCGCGTGACAGATCGATTCTTAGATGTGTCTTTAGAGCTTGTCGCCTGTATTCCCTTTGATGGCAATGTTCGTCAAGCTGTGAGAAAACAAAAAACAGTGGTGGATGCATTTCCAAAAACACCCGCTTCACTGGCTTTTAAAGCATTAGCTAATCGCGCTTGTGATTGGCCTATTCCACATCAGCCAGGTGGCCATTTAGAGTTCTTTATTGAAAAACTATTGTTAAATGATGACGAAAGTATCAAAGAGCTTTTATAAGTGCTCATAACGCGAGGGTTTTTATAAGTGATTAAAGTGCAAGGATATCAAACAGATACATCAGACCTGATCACTCGCCATTTAGAGCTAGTACAAAAGATAGCTTATCATTTGTTGGCTCGATTACCGGCTAGCGTATTGGTAGATGATTTGGTGCAATCCGGCATGATTGGTTTATTGGAAGCTGCTCGTAACTTTGACGCCTCTAAAGGCGCTAGTTTTGAAACGTTTGCAGGCATTCGTATCCGCGGTGCCATGTTAGATGAAATGCGAAAAGGTGACTGGGTTCCTCGTTCAGTGCATAAAAATAGCCGTACGATTGCTAGTGCTATTGATGCCGTTGAAAAGCAAAGCGGCGAAGATGCAAAAGAAATTGATGTTGCTAATTATCTACAAATCTCACTGAGTGAGTATCAAAAAATGCTGCAAGACGTTAATTGCGGCAAACTCATCGCTTATGAAGACTTACCAAACCCTGATGATATGTTTGCTCAATCAAGTAAAACATTCGATAGTACTTTTGACCACGTTGCAGATAACCAGTTTACCCAACAACTCGCACAGTTAATTGAACAATTACCGCAGCGAGAGGCTTTGGTCCTATCACTTTATTACGATGAAGAGATGAATCTAAAAGAAATTGGACTCATTTTGGAAGTCAGTGAATCACGAGTTAGTCAAATTCTTAGTCAAGCAATACATAGACTGAAATCTAAAATTAATTCTGATAGAATATAACCAATAAGAGGTAATAGTTTGGGATAGCTCACACAATTGTAAATCGTTTACAGAATAACGTAAAAGATTAATGTGTTCTTGCAGTTTTTACCTATATATAACAGAGATATAAAATAGGCCTACTTTTGCCTTAAGGGAATGTTTTGAATAAAAATATGAAAATACTAATTGTTGATGACTTTTCAACAATGAGAAGAATAATTAAAAATTTATTAAGGGACTTAGGTTTCACTAATACATTAGAAGCAGATGATGGTCATACTGCTTTGCCAATGTTACAAAATGGTGATTTTGAGTTTGTAGTAACCGATTGGAATATGCCGATAATGGAAGGGATTGATCTGTTAAAAGAGATCCGTAAAGACCCTAAATTAAAGCATTTACCTGTATTAATGGTAACTGCCGAAGCAAAACGAGAGCAGATAATTGAAGCTGCTCAAGCTGGTGTTAACGGTTATATTATTAAACCTTTTACAGCGGGTACATTGAAAGAAAAGTTAGATAAGATATTTGAGCGTTTAGCTTAATTAATGGAGTAATGTATGGCTAATGAAGTTATGCCACATATCTCACTTTCTCAAGCTAAAGCGCTAGTTGCTCATTTAGAAGCAGAGCAAATTAATGAAGCTAATAAGATTGTAGAGAGTGTTGATTTTTCTGGATCAGTAGATCATCTTTTGTTTGGACAAGTTGGCGAATTAACGCGTGAATTACATGAAGCGTTATTAAGCTTTAATCATGATACACGTTTGATGGATCTCGCTGGTCATGACTTACCTGACGCTAAAAATCGTTTAAATTATGTTATCGAGATGACTGATAAAGCGGCTAATACCACCATGGATGCCGTTGATCATTGCTTACCTATTGCTGATAAGTTAATTCATGATCTAGATGAAGTCATGCCAAGCTGGGAAAGCTTGATGACACGTAATTTAGACGTCGGTGAATTTAAAGTATTGTGTCATTCCATTGATGAGTTTTTCACTTACTCTAAAGGCAGTACAGTAGAGTTACGCGACAAATTAACTGAAATATTAATGGCCCAAGAGTTCCAAGATATAACAGGGCAGATCATTAATAGAGTCATTGCACTAGTACAAGAGATTGAATCCAAACTCGTTGTGATATTGACCGTCTGCAGTAAACAAAGTGAATTAGATGCTTCAGTAGGACAAGAAAAAGAGAAAGAACAACCAAAAATGATTGTTGCGGAAGGACCAATTATAGATGCAGAGTCTCGTGTAGATGTAGTTAATGGACAAGATGAAGTGGATGATTTGCTTTCAAGCTTAGGATTTTAAAGGGAACCGGGAATGACATTTGAAATAGATGATGAAATCTTGCAGGACTTTTTAGTCGAAGCGGGAGAAATTTTAGAATTATTATCTGAGCAGCTTGTAGAGTTAGAAAATAACCCTAATGATTCCGAGTTATTAAATGCAATCTTTCGAGGCTTCCATACCGTGAAAGGCGGAGGAGGTTTTTTATCTCTAAATGAACTTGTCGAAACTTGCCACGGTGCAGAGAATGTCTTTGATGGTTTACGTCAAGGCGCACGTCTCGTCGACTCTGAATTAATGGATACTATTTTAGCTGCATTAGATATTATCAATGAGCAATTTTCAGCCGTTCAAAATGGTGAGCAAGGTGTAAAAGCACCGGATCATATTTTAGATGCATTACACCGCCTGAGTAAACCCGCTAGTATCGATGAGCCAGTTATTCAGGAAGCAGTTGTTCAAGAAGTTGCTCCTGAACCTGAGATTATTCAAACTTCTGAGCCTGTTGTAGAAGCCGCTAAAACGATTGATGACATTGATGCATTTGAATTTGACGCATTATTAGATGAGTTACATGCAAGTTCTGAATCATCTGCTAAATTTTCTACCACTGAAAACGTTGCAGCAGAAACAGATAGCGATGAAATTAGTGAAGATGAATTTGAGTCGTTATTAGATGACTTACATGGCGTTGGAAAACACTCTGTGCCAGTAACCGAAAAAACACCTGTTCCAGATAATACAGTGGCTAGTGACGAAATCAGTGAAGATGAATTTGAGTCGCTATTAGATGACTTACATGGCGTTGGAAAACATTCACTATCTGGCGCAACGACAACGCCTGTTGAGGATGTAGTTGAGACCGTTGCTAGTGATGACATTACCGATGATGAATTTGAAAGTTTACTAGATGATCTGCATGGTAAAGGTGCGCATAGTAGAGCTCCGTCTACAAATAAAAGTGCTTCAGATGATATTACCGATGACGAATTTGAGTCTTTATTAGATGAATTGCATGGTGTAGGAAAAATTACTCCAGAAGTAACTCAAGATAAAATACTGAATTCAAGTGCTTCTGCAAGTACTGCTAACGTTAATCATAATCAAACAGTTAAACCTCAAGCTGAGCCTATTAAACAACATGCTAATCCAGTAGCAAAAACAACGCCTGCGACCACCACAAAAAATCCACCTAATAAAGTGAATCAAGCCGAACAAACGGTCAGAGTTGATACGAGTACACTTGATGAGATCATGAATATGGTTGGTGAACTGGTATTGGTACGCAATCGTTTAGTCAGTTTAGAATCGACTTCAGACAATGAAGAAATTTCTCGTGCAGTTGCTAATTTAGCTATTGTAACAAGTGATTTACAAGGTTCTGTGATGAAGACTCGTATGCAGCCTATCAAGAAAGTATTTGGCAAGTTTCCGCGTGTTGTCAGGGATTTAGCTCGCCAACTTGGTAAAGATATTCGTTTAGAGTTAGTCGGCGAAGAAACAGATTTAGATAAAAACTTAGTGGAAGCATTAGCCGATCCATTAGTGCATTTAGTGCGTAACTCGGTAGATCATGGTATCGAAATGCCACAGATTCGAATGCAATCTGGGAAAGAAAAACAAGGCCGTGTTTTACTATCAGCAGCCCAAGAGGGAGACCATATTTTGTTAGTCATTGAAGATGATGGCGCAGGAATGGATGCTGATAAATTAAAACAAATAGCAATTAATAAAGGTATTTTAGATCAAGATGGGGCTGATCGCATGACTGATACTGAAGCCTACTCATTAATCTTTGCTCCGGGTTTTTCCACCAAGGTTGAAATTTCTGATATTTCAGGTCGTGGCGTTGGAATGGATGTTGTAAAAACCAGCATTACTAAATTAAATGGCACCATTTCGATTGATTCTGCGATTGGTAAAGGTACTCGATTAGAAATTAAAGTGCCGTTAACATTAGCTATTTTACCGACGTTGATGATTGTTGTTGCTAAGCAAACATTCGCATTACCGTTAACTAATGTAAACGAAATATTTCATTTTGATTTGGCTAAAACCAATATTGTTAATGGTCAATTAACCGTTGTTATTCGTGACCATGCTATTCCATTATTTTATTTAAGAGAATGGTTAGCACCTCATTCGCCTTTAACCGACAAAGGTAAAGGCAAAGGACATGTTGTTATTGTCCAACTTGGTACACAACAAGTAGGTTTTGTTGTTGATGGTCTACTCGGACAAGAAGAAGTGGTTATTAAAGCATTAGATAAATTGCTTTCTGGTACACCGGGAATGGCTGGCGCGACTATTACAAGTGATGGTGGTATTGCTTTAATTTTAGATTTACCAAGTTTATTAAAACACTACGCATAAAGGAAAGTAGATGACGATTAAAGTTTTAGTGGTTGATGACTCGAATTTTTTTCGTCGTCGAGTTAGCGAAATAATTAATGCATCACCTTATTTAGAAGTGATTGCTACTGCTAATAACGGTAAAGAAGCCATTGATATGGTGGTCAAACATAAGCCTGATGTGATCACCATGGATGTTGAAATGCCAGTGATGGACGGTATTACAGCGGTTCAAAAAATAATGGATTTAGCACCGACCCCTATTTTAATGTTTTCATCATTAACACACCAAGGTGCGAGTGCGACATTAGATGCATTAGATGCTGGTGCGTGTGACTTTTTACCGAAAAAGTTTGAAGACATTGCTCGTGACAAACAAGAAGCAATTATTTTGTTACAGCAACGTATACAAATGATTGCGAGAAGACGTGTCCAAAGAGTACCTGAAAAACCATCTGGTCTTGCTAAACCGACTGTTAGCATACCTTCGGCAACATTAAAGCCTGTTTTGAATAGAGTACTGCCTAAACATGAAAATAATGGTGTTATTGCAAAGTCGACACCTATCCATCGTGTTAAAGCGTCTGGAAAATCCTACAATGTACTGGCTATCGGCACATCAACTGGCGGCCCTGTTGCATTACAAAAAATCTTAACGGCATTACCACATAACTTTAAATTACCTATCGTGTTAGTACAGCATATGCCAGGTACCTTCACTAAAGCTTTCTCTGAACGTTTAAATAGTAATTGTAAGATCACTGTAAAAGAAGCTGAAACAGGCGATATATTAAAACCTGGTTGTGCTTACTTAGCGCCTGGTGGTAAGCAAATGTTAATTGCTGCTAATGGGCAAATAAAGATCCATGAAGGCAATGAAGCATTGAACTATAAACCCAGTGTGGATATTACCTTTGCGTCACTTGCTAAATCTTATACGAATAAAGTATTGGCTATTATACTAACGGGAATGGGGGCTGATGGTCGTGATGGAGCTCGCTTACTAAAAAGCAAAGGCTCTGAAATTTGGGCTCAAGATGAAGCAAGTTGTGTCGTTTACGGCATGCCACAAGCGGTAACCAAAGCAGGTATTTCAACAGAGTCTATCGCATTGGATCAAGTTGCTAAACGTATTTTAGTGGAACTAAAGCATGAGTAAGATCGGCCTGATTGGTTTTGTTGTTATTATTGCGAGTATCGTTTTTGCACAGCTTTACCACGATGCTCCTCTTAGCGGCTTATTAGATTTCTCTGCCTTTTTAATCGTTTTTGGCGGTACTGTTGGTGCGATTCTAATCCAATCTTCAAGTAAACAGCTTAGCCATGCTTGTAAGCAATTATTGACTTTATTTGCTAAACCTCGTTATCAATTAGCACAACAAATAGCATTGATTAAACGGTGGTCTGTTATTTCTCGCCAAGATGGCTTGCTAAGTCTAGAAAAAGAAAATAGAGATAATTTAGACAGTTTTACCGAAAAGTCATTATTGATGCTGGTAGATGGATGTGATCCTGTTGTTTTACAAGAAATTCTACAGCAAGAAATCGAACTCGAAATAGATAAAAATGAACGTAGTGCACAAGTGTTTGACGCGATGGGAGGATATAGTCCTACTATTGGAATTATTGGTGCCGTATTAGGCTTAATTCAAGCAATGGCGTTTTTAGATCAACCTGAGTTATTAGGGCAAGGTATTGCCATTGCCTTTGTAGCAACAATATATGGTGTTGCTTTTGCTAATTTTATTTTTCTACCTGTCGCCAATAAAATACGTTTAAATTATCAACACCAAGCGTTGTTTGAAGAGATGTCTATGATAGGTATTATCGCCATTGCACATGGTGAAAATAGTTTATTATTAGAGCGTCGTCTAAATGGGTATTTATCTAGAGCGGTGTATTGATGCCAATCTATAACCGTCTTCATGCTCAGAAGCCGCATAATAACCATGTCCATCGTTGGACAGTTTCTTATGCGGATTATATGACCTTGATGTTTGCTTTGTTTGTGGTGCTTTATGCGGTGTCATTGAACAATGAAGAAAAGTACCAAGAAGTCATTGAAGTAATTCAAAGTGCCAGTCAGTTTGTCCAAGCTAATAATAGTGGTTCAGATGCCAAAGGTATATTAACTAAGCGCAGTAATGACATTAAAGATGATACTGGCCCTGCATTAATAAGCGATGGCGATAGCTATAATTTAGGATATGTCAGTGAGTTAGAAAGTGAAAAATTATCCGACCCTGAGCAAAGCTACACTGGAAAGTCATTAGAGGAAATACAATTATCCTTAAAATCGGCATTACGAACTGAGTTGGAAACAGGTGCTTTTAGCGTCGATTTAGACGGCGATTGGCTAACCATTAAAATGAGTGGACCTTTATTGTTTGCAGGTGAAAGTCATACTTTATTAAATGGTGCAAAATACCAAATAGATCAGATTGCAGACGTATTAAAACCAGTTAATAATATGATTAGGTTACGTGGCTATACCGATGTAGATACCGTTGCTAATGAAATATATAAATCCAATTGGGAGCTATCTGCATTACGCGCAATTAGTGTACTACATGCTTTTAATGAGCGAGGGATAGCGGGAGAGCGAATGGTGATAGAGGGCTATGGAAAGTTTCAACCAGTATTAAATAGCGACGGTAAAGAAGATAAGTTAAAAAGTCGACGTGTTGTTATTGCTATCTCTAAATTTGCGGTGTTTAAAGCTCAACAACCGAATGACATTACTAAAGTAAAATCAGATAGCAAAACAGAAACACAGAAAATACCGCGTATGCCAAAGCCTGATAGTGATGAAATACGCGAAATATATCACCCCGATGGTCGAATCATCATTACAACAAGGCAGGAGTGACGATGAAAATTTGGACTATTTCAAATCAAAAAGGGGGGGTTGGAAAAACCACAACGGTTATTTCAATCGCAGGTCTTCTAGTTGATAGAGGTTTTCGTGTTTTACTCATTGATACAGATCCGCATGCGTCTTTAACGAGTTATCTGCAATATGATTCAGACCAGTTGCCCGTTAGTTTATATGATTTATTTCAAGATCCTGCGACAACTAAAGCAGAGTTAGATCAAGTGATACTGCCTACTGAAATCAATAACTTGTCATTAATTCCAGCTTCGATGTCTTTAGCGACGTTAGATCGTGTGTTAGGAAATCAAGAAGGTATGGGGTTATTTTTACACAAACAACTAAAATTAGTAAAAGATGATTATGATTTTGTATTAATCGATTGCCCACCGGTATTAGGTGTCATGATGGTTAATGCATTAGCCGCTTGTGAGCGCATTTTAATTCCAGTACAAACAGAGTTCTTAGCGTCTAAAGGCTTACAAAGAATGGTACAAACACTTGGAATAATGCAACATTCAAGAGGCGATGACTTTAATTATTGCATCATTCCTACTATGTTTGATAAACGCACTAGAGCGTCAATTAATACGCTAGAAGAATTAAAAAGTACATATAGAGGCAAGGTGTGGAATGGTGTTATTCCCATTGATACTAAATTCAGGGATGCAAGCTTAGCTCACTTACCGATTTCTCTTTATATAAAGAGCTCTAGAGGTTCGTTTGCCTATGAAACATTATTAAATTATTTGCTACAAACTGAGCACAATTAAATGAAAAACAATAACAATGACGCAATGAAAAACTATTTTGACTCCATGTTGCGTAGTGATGACCAAAAAACAGTGGATGAAGATGCTATCGCTGATAGCCAGTCTGAATTTGCAGAGCCTGATGCACTATCTGAACAGTTGGTTTTTGCTAGTCCAACGATAAAGGTTCAACAAGCACCAGAAGCTGAAACTGTTAGTCAAGATGATGAGTGGGAAAACTTAATTGTTGCAGATCAATTTCAAGTATTGTTCTTTGAACTTAACCATATTACCTTTGCAATACCATTAACTGATTTAGGTGGTATTTATCATTTAGGTGATTCGCTTAATTTTTTAATGGGTAAACCTTCATGGTTTCGTGGGGTAATGAGTCACAATGAACGGCTATATAATATTGTAGATACTTCATCATGGTTGCAACTTGGTCGTAATGCGACTGATTTGAACTATACTCATTTCATACTATTAGGTGATACTGCTTGGGGCTTGTCTTGTGAGAAGCTACTAGGCACTGAAAATCTCAGTAAAGATCAAATTAGATGGCGTGATAAGAAAGGATCTCGACCATGGCTAGCAGGAATGGTTAAACAAAAAATGTGTGCGTTGATCCATGCAAAAGAACTCGTGAAGCTATTAGACCAAGGAATGGACATTCGCGGCTAATATAGCCTGAATTTAAAATAACCAATAATTTAAGTAGAGATAAAATGAATAGAGAAACTAACTTAGCCAATAAAACTGCTAATGATGAAATATTACAGCGCGTTACTTTTTTATTAGATAATGAAACTTACGGCATTAATGTCATGCAAGTACAAGAAATTTTACGCTACAGTGAAATTGCAGCAGTACCTGGTGCGCCGGACTATGTGTTAGGTATTATTAATTTACGTGGTAATGTTGTTACCGTTATTGATACACGTACTCGTTTTGGCTTAATGCCTGCTGATATTACTGATAACAGCCGTATTGTTATCATTGAGTCTGAAAAACAAGTGATTGGTATTTTAGTCGACAGTGTTGCAGAAGTAGTTTATTTGAAAAAATCAGAAATTGAACCAGCACCTCATGTTGGTACAGAAGAAAGTTCACAGTTTATTCAAGGTGTCTGTAATCGTGATGATGGTTTGTTAATTTTAGTCGATTTAAACAAATTATTAAGCGACGACGAATGGGATGAACTAAATCTATTGTAATTTGTTTTTACTATTCGTATCGAGTCGTACATGTTTATTGAATATATTTCCTGGTTAGCATTAGTGCTAGCCATTGTTTTTTTTGTTATTACACTCATATTATTAAATAAAGTTAATAAAAAAAGTCATAGTCTTGAAGTATTAATTAAATCATTATTGATGCAACAAGAGACAACTAAAAAACAATTTACTGAAATCCATTCAGGTGCAGTGGGTATTGGTAAAAAACTACAGCAATTAGATGCTGAAGTGAAAAAAACACAAGAGAATCAAGTTAATTTAGTGGCTTCGGCGCCTGAAAATAGACTTTATACTCGTGCCACTAAAATGGTTGAGTTAGGTGCAAGTATTGAAGAGCTGATGACTGAATGTGAGTTGCCACGTGCAGAAGCAGAGTTATTACTGAATTTACACCGAAAATAACCATTCTCTGAAGATAAATAAGACAACAGAACTTGAGATTAAACAAACTATTGTGATCTTTGTATTTGATTTTATCTGTTGTCTCTTCCTGATAGTTACTCATAAGCTTTTTCTATGTTAGGATCCGCTCACATTTTATGACATTAAATGGCATAATATGACGATTCTACTTTGTTGTGTGTTATTTATTGGTGAAGGTAAGTCTGAATGCTTGAGTGCAAAAACTTAACTTGTGTACGTGAAGAGCGAGTTTTGTTCAATAATCTAAACTTTGCACTTTCCCCGGGTGAAATTTTGCATGTCGAGGGGCCTAATGGCATTGGCAAAACCAGTTTATTCCGCTTACTTGTTGGTTTATCCTCTCCTTATGCTGGCGATATTTACTGGCAGCAACAAAACATAATGTCAGATCGTGAATCTTATTATCAAAATATGCTTTATCTTGGTCACAAGTCAGGCGTAAAACCTGAGTTGACGGCACTTGAAAATCTGCAATTCTTTCATCGTTTATATAATCCTACTGTTGAGTTAGATCTTTGGGATATTTTAACTTTAGTGGGGCTTGTTGGTTATGAAAATGTCCCCACAGCACAACTTTCTGCAGGGCAACAGAGACGCGTTGCTTTAGCAAGAATGTGGTTTAGTGATTGTCCTTTATGGATTTTGGATGAACCCTTTACGGCCATCGATAAAAGCGGCGTTAAAGTCATTGAGAACTTGTTAATTAAACATGCCCACAAAGGTGGAATGATCATATTAACCACCCATCAAGATTTATCACTTCCTGCTGAATTCTATAAAAAACTTATGCTACAAAAGCCAACTATTGGAGAGCAATATGTTTGATGCTTTTGGGCAAATTGTCCGTAAAGATTTATTAGGGGCATTTCGTCAACAAAGCGATATCTTAAATCCAATTTGGTTTTTTGTTATTGTTGTGACGCTATTTCCTTTAGGAATAGGGACAGATCCTGCCTTATTAGCGCGTATCGCTCCTGGCATTATATGGGTAGCCGCATTGTTAGCTGCCTTACTCTCTTTTGAACGTTTATTTAAAGATGATTATATCGATGGGTCACTAGAGCAAATGATGCTCGCACCTCACTCATTAACGTGGTTAGTGTGCGCCAAAGTATTTACGCATTGGCTGTTAACAGGGCTACCTATTTTATTAGTTTCTCCTTTGTTAGCGATTTTCTTATCACTTGAAGAAAATACATTTTGGGCGCTATTTTTAACACTATTGATTGGCACCCCTATATTAAGTTTATTAGGGGCTATTGGTGTTGCGTTAACAATTGGATTACGAAAGGGCGGTGTATTATTAAGCTTGATCATGTTGCCACTGAGTATTCCGATTTTGATTTTTTCAACCATGGCGATTGATGCGGCTTCATTTGGACAACCTTACCTTGGTTTATTGGCGTTATTGGGTGCAATGTTAGTCGGTGCTATTACGTTAGCGCCTTTTGCCATTGCAGCATCTTTACGAGTTAGCGTGAGTTAATTCGTTTTAGTTATTCTTACTTATTGAAAATAAAGACATAGATAGAGAAACAATTATGTGGAAATGGTTACATCCTTATGCAAAAGCTGAGAAAAGCTATGCGTTATCTGGGAAATTAATGCCTTGGTTTTTAGTCATTGCGGTACCGACGTTTTTTGTTGGCATTATATGGGGCCTCGCGTTCGCACCTGCTGATTACCAGCAAGGTGATAGTTTTCGTATTATCTATATACATGTCCCTGCTGCCATGATGGCAATGGGGGCATATTCTACAATGGCCATTGCTGCTTTTATTGGTTTAGTGTGGCAAATTCGTTTAGCTGAAATGACCGTTGCAGCCACTGCTCCTATTGGTGCTGTTTATACATTTATTGCTTTGTTTACCGGTGCAGCTTGGGGCAAACCAATGTGGGGAGCTTGGTGGGTTTGGGATGCGAGACTGACCTCTGAGTTGATTTTATTATTTGTTTATTTAGGTATTATTGCTTTATACAATGCATTTTCAGATAAAATTTTGGCTGGGCGTGCTGCTTCTATCTTAACGTTAGTTGGTGTAATTAATTTACCCATTATTCATTTTTCAGTCGTTTGGTGGAATACCTTACATCAAGGCGCAACCATCACTAAGTTTGATCAGCCTTCAATGGCGACTGAAATGCTTATTCCTTTATTGATTATGATTGTGAGTTTTGCGAGTTTCTTAGGTTTTATGATTTTATATCGTTTTCGTAATGAAATATTACAACGAGAAAGTCATCGTCCTTGGGTCATTGCTTTAGTGAAGCAATCCTTAAAAAACAATAAGAGAGGTTAATATGGCATTTACATCATTGTCAGACTTTATCGCCATGGGCGGTTATAGTTTTTATGTATGGTTATCTTATGGTGTGTCACTATTGAGTATTATTTTGCTTATTACCAATAGTGTATTTAAACGTAAAAAAATATTTCATCAGGTTGAACAACGCATACAACGTGAGCAACGTATTAAAGCAGCCGAAAATAGAGAAGACATTTTATGAATCCAAGACGTAAAAAACGCTTATTAATCACTTCTTCATTAATTGCGGGATTGTCATTAGCCATCGGGTTAACGTTATATGCTTTGCAACAAAATATTGATTTGTTTTACACCCCTAATGAAATTCTTAATGGTAAAAATGAAACGGGTGCTAAACCTGAAATTGGCCAACGTTTACGTATTGGTGGGATGGTTTTAAATGGCTCTGTTCAACGAGACCCTGAAAGTCTTAAAGTTAGTTTTGATTTAATAGACAATAAAGCAGGGCAAGTCACGGTCTACTTCGATGGTATCTTGCCAGATTTATTTCGTGAAGGTCAGGGAATAGTGGCGCAAGGTGTTTTAAAATCAACAAACTCTGTTGATGCATTTGAAGTACTTGCTAAACATGATGAAGAATATATGCCGCCAGAAGTCGCTGATGCACTGAAAGGTATGGAACATTTAAAAACGGAAAGTGAATTAGCAAAATAAAGCTAATAAAACTTAATTCATAAAAAAAGGGTTAGATTAATGCTTCCTGAAATTGGTCAATTTACTTTAATTTTGGCGTGTGTCTTGTCATTTTTACAAATGGTTTATCCATTATATGGCGTCCAAACTGGCCATCAAGGCGCTATTCGTAGTGCTAGAATTCTTACTATTTTACAGTTTGTCGCCGTTGCTTTTTCTTTTGCAATTTTAGCTTATTCTTTTTTAATTAATGATTTTACAATTGGATATATTGCGACTAACTCCAACTCTGCAATGCCGTGGTATTTTCGATTGTCTGCCGTATGGGGCGCACATGAAGGGTCATTATTATTATGGGTTTTCCTTTTATCTGGGTGGAGTATTGCCGTCGCCTTAATGAGTAAGCGTTTACCTATTGAATCGGTTGCTCGAGTGCTTGCGGTATTAGGTTTGTTATCTTTTGGGTTTTATTTGTTTGTTATTTTAACGTCTAATCCTTTCGATCGTACCTTGCCGTATTTCCCTATTGATGGACGTGATTTAAACCCATTATTACAAGACTTTGGTTTAGTTATTCATCCTCCTATGCTTTACATGGGCTACGTTGGTTTCTCTGTTGCTTTCGCTTTTGCCATTGCTGCCTTACTTGAAGGCCGTTTGGATAGTGCTTGGGCTAAATGGTCTCGTCCTTGGACAATGGCCGCATGGGTCTTTTTAACAGTTGGTATTGCGCTAGGTAGTTGGTGGGCATATTACGAGTTAGGTTGGGGGGGGTGGTGGTTCTGGGATCCAGTAGAAAATGCTTCATTTATGCCTTGGCTAGCAGGTACTGCTTTAATTCATTCATTAGCTGTGAGTGAAAAGCGTGGTGTCTTTAAATCATGGACAGTATTACTGGCGCTCAGTGCATTTTCATTAAGTTTATTAGGTACTTTCCTCGTTCGTTCTGGTGTGTTGGTTTCAGTACATGCTTTTGCGAGTGATCCAACCCGCGGTTTATTTATTCTAGGTTTCTTAGTGCTGGTTATTGGTGGCTCATTATTATTGTATGCGATACAAGCATCTAAAGTGAAAAGCCGTGGACGTTATGAATTAGCATCACGAGAAAGTATGTTGTTAATTAACAATATTTTGTTAATTGCGGCGTTGATCGTGGTGTTATTAGGTACTTTATTACCGCTGGTGCATAAAGAAATTGGCTTAGGTAGTATCTCTATCGGTGAACCGTTCTTTAATCGTATGTTTACTATTTTGATTGTACCATTTGCCTTGTTCTTAGGCGTAGGTTCATTGTTTCGTTGGAAGCGTCAGCAACTAAATGATTTGAAAAAACCGTTATCACTTATTTTAATTTTAAGTGTGCTATCGACGGTCGCTTTCTTGTTTATATTTGCACCATTCCTTACTTGGCTAGCCGTGTTAGGTACTTTCTTAGGGTTTTGGATCATCGTTGCGGTTGTTTACGAAATTTATTTACGTTCAACCCATCGCCATGCATTTAGCAAAGGTCTGATGAAATTAGGTAATAGTCACTGGGCGATGAGTCTTGGACATCTTGGTTTGGCTGTGATCATTATTGGCATTACTATGACACAAAATTTTTCTATCGAAAAAGATGTCAAGTTAGCAGTAGGCGACCATATTACCTTTGAGCATTATGATTTCCACTTCGATCAAGTGGACGCACTTAACGGTCCAAATTATACGGGCACAGTGGGTATTTTTACAGTTAAGCAAGATCAAAAACAAATTGCTGTAATGAAAGCGGAGAAACGACTTTATACGGTGCAACGTATGCCAATGACCGAAGCGGCTATTGATGCAGGTATCACACGCGATTTGTATATCGCTATGGGCGAACAGTTACCTGATGGTGCGTGGGCGGTTCGAATTTATTACAAGCCGTTTATTCGTTGGATTTGGTTAGGTCCATTAATAATGGCATTTGGCGGTATATTGATGATGTGTGATAGACGTTACCGTAGTAAAAAAGAAAACGCCGATCAAGACACGATTACGGCTGATAAAGAAGGAACTCAAAATGCTTAATAAACGCCGTGTACTAACACTATTAGTCCCTTTTATTATCTTTATTATAGGCGCTGTGTTGTTAGCAACGCCCTTATTAAAAGGTAGCGACCCAAGTAAATTGGATTCTGCACTGGTGGGACAAGCGGTTCCTGCTTTTACTCTGCAAGATATTTACGACGAAAATAAACAATATGATGCGACTATTTTTAAAGGTCAAAAAATGTTGTTAAACGTCTGGGCAACATGGTGTCCAACTTGTTATGCAGAGCACACCTACCTTAATAAACTAGCTAAACAAGGTTTGTATATCGTAGGTATGAATTATAAAGATGATCGTAAAAAAGCTATCCGCTGGTTGAATGATTTAAACGATCCTTATCAAATTAGTTTATTCGACCAAAATGGCATGCTAGGCATGGATCTTGGGGTTTACGGTGCTCCAGAAACCTTTTTAATTGATAGCAATGGGATTATCCAATATCGCCATGTCGGTGATTTGAATGAAAAAGTATGGAATGACAAATTGCTTTCGATTTATGAGGATATGGAATAATGACTTTTACTAAAAGCAGTGTGTTAATGTTATTAATGCTCTTTTTTAGCTTAATGTTGTTTAGTCAGCATAGCCAAGCTGCGATTGAGACTTTTGAGTTTGATAATCCGCAACAAGAGAAAACATTCCATGAGCTGACTAAATTATTACGTTGCCCTAAATGTCAGAACAATAATATTGCAGACTCGAATGCTGAATTAGCAAAAGATCTGCGTAATAAGACATACGAATTAGTGACACAAGGACAAACGAAAGAACAAGTCATTGATTACATGGTGGCGCGTTTTGGCAACTTTGTTCGTTATGATCCACCAGTTACACCTATCACCATCTTTTTATGGTTAGGTCCTGCATTATTTATTATTTTTGGTTTATTGGTTTTGTTTCGACAAATTAAAAAACAACCCACTAAAGCAAGCGTTTTAGATACAGAAGAACAAGAAAAGTTACAAAAGTTGTTAAAGCAGCATGTTAAGGATACGAAATAATGATATTACAGTTTGTTATTGCCGCTTTGTTATTGTTGGTGATTTTTAGTGTTGTGATAGCGATTCATTTTATACGTGATAAATCGAATCAAAATACGACTCAAGAAAGGCGAAATCAACTTAACCATGAACTTTATGATATTCGTGTTAAAGAAGTTGAGAATGATATTCAGCAAGGAGTGGTTATTGATAAAGAAACCATGATCGCTGAACTTCAATACAATTTACTTGATGATATTGATGACACTGCTTCAAATAAACAAAGTAAGCAACATAATTCACAACGTATTTGGATTCCTGGTGTTGTTTTTTTAATACTCGCTAGCCTTGGTTTATATTGGTCAGTAGGGGCGTTTAAAGCAATGAATGATTGGCAGGGGGCATTACAACGCTACCCTGAAATTCATAAGAAATTATTTGAAGACAATGATTCCACGCCTAATGAAAAAGAATTAGAAGATCTCATGTTAGGTTTAAGAATGCACCTAGAAAATGAACCAAACGATGCCCAAGGTTGGGTGTTATACAGTCGATTAGGGCGCGTATTTAAAGATAAAGAGTTAGCATTAGGTGCTATTCAAAAAGCGATTCAAGTTGCACCTGATAATGCAGAGATCGAGCTAGAATACATCGAACTAAAAATGAAACTCGGTGACGAATATTCACAAGCAACAGCAGAATCGATGTTAAATCGTTTTTTGCAAAAATATCCTGATAATTATGAAGGGTGGTCAATGTTTGGATTTATGGCCTTGCAACAGGAAAATTTTGTAGGGGCAATCGCACGTTGGCAAAAAATGTTAGCCTTAGTTGATCAAAACAGTGATAAAGCAAGCATGTTAAAAAATAGTATTGCTTATGCTCAAGAGCAATTAGCATTACAGAAACAACCTGAAGTAGTAGAACAAAAAGCGGTATCTGCAGAACAAATTAACCCTGAACAAAGTAATGATGCGCCAGCTATTGTTGGTACGGCTTATGAAGTAAATGTTTCGTTGTCTGAGCAAGTTAATTATGCAAAAAATAGCACGTTATTTGTCTATGCTCAGTCAGTGAATGGCTCGCCAATGCCTATTGCCGCAATTAAGCTACCTATAAGTACATTCCCTGTAAAGGTTGTTTTGTCTGATGCTAATGCGATGGTGCAAGGTATTAAATTAAGTGATCATCCTCAATTTATTATTAAAGCGCGTATCTCAGCTGACGGAACGGTGAATAAAAACGTTGGTCAGTGGTCTGGTGAAAGTGGTGTTATTAAGGCCGGAGAAGAGAGCGTGATTAATATTATAATTAATCAACAATCTTAAACATTCTTTAGGTTTGTTGATGGTTAATGAGTTATTTTCCATCAACAAATTTCCTTAGCTAACAGTTAATCTTTATTGTTATGGAGTTATAACGATTAAGTACGGTTAGTTTAAGTTATTGCTATTTTAGGTTATCACTGTTTATTTTTTTAGAACTAGTTAAGAGTGAACTAATGATGAAATCAAACAGTATTAATGCTTAATCATTAAAAACACTATTTGGATATTTGACATGTTTACACGACATTTGTTTTCTATTTTTTTGCTCTTGTTAAGTTTTGGCTCTTCTGCTCAAACGATCAAGGGTGATGATGCAACTTATATGAGTGACCCAATCGAACCAGCGAACCGTTTAGTTTGGGATTTTAACTATTATGTTTTAGATGGTTATATTTATAAACCAGTGACTGAAACCTATGTTGATTGGGTGCCTAAAGCAGGGCGAGTTGCTATTAATAACATGGTGTTAAACTTAGATGAACCTTCTACCATGGTCAATAACCTACTACAATTAGAATTTGGTCGTGCTACTGATGCTTTTTTCCGTTTTACCTTTAATTCAACCTTTGGTTTGTTAGGTCTGTTCGATGTAGCAAAGTATGGTGGTGTAGAGCGCCGTAGAGAGACCTTCAGTAACGTATTAGGTCGTTGGTCTGTTCCTCATGGGCCATACTTAATGGTGCCTTTTATAGGGCCACGTAGTACACGTATATTAGCTGGTAGTATCGTTGATAGTTTATATTTCCCTTACAGTTACTTTGAGTTATGGCAAACAGGTGTTGTGATAGGTCTTAATGGTCTAGATGTTCGTGAAGGGCTATTGGGGCAAGAAATATTACTTGAGCAATCTTTAGATCCTTATACTTTTGTAAAAGAAGCTTATATGCAATTTGAAGCATTTAAATTTAATGCTAATGGTGCAAGTACCGAAGAGTTCCTTTTATTAAAACAGCAAGAGTCACAGAAAAAAACAGACGAAAATCTTAATGATTTCTTAGATGAAATTGATTAAGAGTCGAACCGCTAATACGATAATATAATCTTTAATCACAGATTCGGAGTGATAATGTCAGTTTCAAATTTAATAACTATCGATGGTCCAAGTGGATCAGGTAAAGGTACTGTATGCCATATTTTAGCTAAAAAATTACAATGGCATTTATTAGATAGTGGGGCGCTTTATCGTATTCTTGCTTATGCTGCACTCCAAAAAAAGATACAACTAACCGATTCAACAGCATTAGCTGATCTTGCATTAGCATTAGATGTTTCTTTTGTCTCTAATGGCGCAGGTGTGGATACTTTATTAGCAGGTGAAAATGTAGGTGATAAATTACGTACTGAAGTCGTAGGGCAAGCCGCTTCTGAAGTTGCTTCTATCGAGCTGGTACGATCTGCCTTATTAGCAAGGCAAAAAGCTTTCTTGCAAAAACCTGGTTTAATTGCCGATGGTCGAGACATGGGAACCGTTGTATTTCCTGAGGCTAAAGTCAAAATATTCTTAGACGCAAGCGCCGAAGAACGGGCTAAGCGCCGTTTTAATCAGTTGCAAGATAAGGGCTTTAATGTTAGCATCGCGCAAATTTTAAGCGAGATTAAAGAACGTGATTATCGAGATCGTAACCGAGCTGTTGCTCCATTACGACCAGCCGATGATGCATTTGTTATCGATTCAACTGAATTAACTATTAATGAAGTGGTCGAACAAATCCTGACTTTAACTGAACTTAAATTAAAAATTTCAACTGAATAATCAGTTGTGAATAAAGCTGCTTCAAGGATGAAGTGGTAATCTTTCTTGCCTCCCGTACGAATGGAATGTATGTGGTTGTATAAAATAAGTGTGAATAAATAGATGATGGAATCTTTTGCTGAACTATTTGAAGAATCTCTTCAACAAGTAGAAACTCGCCCAGGAACAATTGTTAAAGGTACAATCGTACGTATTAGCAATAATTTAGTATTCGTTGATGCTGGTCTTAAATCTGAAGCTGCTATCCCAGTTGAAGAATTCAAGAACGCTGCTGGCGAAATTGAAGTTGAAGTTGGCGATGTTTGTGATGTAGCTCTAGACGCTGTAGAAGACGGTTTCGGTGAAACTAAACTTTCTCGCGAAAAAGCTAAACGTCACGAAGCTTGGATCCAGTTAGAAAAAGCGTACGAAGACCAAGAAACTGTTATCGGTGTTATCAACGGTAAAGTTAAAGGTGGTTTCACTGTTGAATTAAACGGTATCCGTGCTTTCCTACCTGGCTCATTAGTTGACGTACGTCCGGTACGTGACACTGCTCACCTTGAAAACAAAGATATTGAATTCAAAGTGATCAAGCTAGACCAAAAACGCAACAATGTTGTTGTATCTCGTCGTGCTGTTATCGAAACTGAAAACAGTGTTGAACGTGATGAGCTTCTTGAAAATCTTCAAGAAGGTCAAGAAGTTAAAGGTATCGTTAAAAACCTAACTGACTACGGCGCGTTCGTAGACTTAGGCGGCGTAGACGGCCTACTACATATCACAGATATGGCTTGGAAACGTGTTAAACACCCAAGCGAAATCGTAACTGTTGGCGAAGAAATCAACGTTAAAATCCTTAAGTTTGACCGTGAGCGCACTCGTGTATCTCTAGGTCTTAAGCAATTAGGTGAAGATCCATGGGTTGCAATCGCTAAGCGTTACCCTGAATCAACTCGTCTAACTGGTAAAGTAACTAACTTAACTGATTACGGTTGTTTCGTAGAAATTGAAGAAGGCGTAGAAGGTCTTGTTCACGTTTCTGAAATGGATTGGACTAACAAAAACATCCACCCATCTAAAGTTGTTAATTTAGGTGATATGGCTGAAGTTATGGTTCTAGACATCGACGAAGAACGTCGTCGTATTTCTCTAGGTCTTAAACAGTGTAAAGCTAACCCGTGGGAAGAGTTCTCTTCAACACACGATAAAGGTCAAAAAGTTTCTGGTAAGATTAAATCTATCACTGACTTCGGTATCTTCATCGGTCTTGATGGCAACATCGACGGTCTAGTTCACCTTTCTGACATTAGCTGGGAAGTTGAAGGCGAAAAAGCAGTACTTGATTACAAAAAAGGCGACGAAATCGAAGCTGTTGTATTACAAGTTGACCCAGAGCGCGAGCGTATCTCTCTAGGTATTAAGCAAATTGCTGCAGACCCATTCAACAACTACCTAGCAGAATTCAAGAAAGGTACTATTGTTAATGGTACTATTTCTGAAGTTGATGCTAAGGGTGCAACTGTTACTCTTACTGAAGGCGTTGAAGGTTACATCCGTGTTGCTGATATCTCACGTGATCGTATCGAAGATGCATCTACAGTATTAAAAGCTGGTGAACCTGTTGAAGCTAAGTACGTTGGTGTTGATCGTAAAAACCGCGTAATTAGCCTGTCTATCAAAGCTAAAGATGAAGCAGATGAGAAAGATGCTATCGATAGCTTGAAGCAACAAGACGAAGCAAGCATGGGTAATGCAATGCTTGACGCGTTTAACGCTGCTAAAGGCAAATAATTAAATGTGGCTGGCAACAGCCACATTTAAAGCATTAACTGGAGTCTTTTTAATTGTATTCACATAATACGAGGTAAGTTATGACTAAGTCTGATTTGATCGAAAGACTAACCAGCAAACACTTTCAATTGTCGGTTAAAGAAGTTGAAGACAGCGTGAAAGAAACGCTAACACTAATGACAAACTCACTCGCTTCTGGCGAAAGAATTGAAGTTAGGGGTTTTGGTAGTTTTTCACTACATTACCGTGCTCCACGCGTTGGCCGTAATCCTAAAACAGGTGATAAGGTTGAGCTAGGCGGGAAATATGTTCCTCACTTCAAACCGGGTAAAGCATTGAGAGAACGTGTTAATGCGTTAAATGTCTAAATATAAATGGTGCTGAAAAGCACCATTTTTTTTACTTAACTTTCTATCTACTCTTTTCTGAGTATTTATCTGGCAACAATACCAATTTGATCACTATCTGAGTCGATAATGTTAAACGATTCATTTCAATGATTTATTCCCTGATTGATTTATAATACACTCATGACTTCTTATTCTTGTGTAGGTATCAGTATGAAACGTTTTCTAGCTATATTAATCACAGTGGTGTTTTTTATTGTCGTGATTGTATTGGGTTTACAAAACCAACAACTCGTCACAATAAACTATCTCATTGCGCAAAATGAATTACGCCTATCAACGTTAATGGCAATTATATTCTCTGTGGGATTTGCTATTGCATTGTGCTTTGCTAGTTATTTCTACTTGGCACAGAAAATGAAAATTCGTCAATTAACTAAATTGAATGTAAAACAGCGTAGAGAGCTCAATGATCTGCGTGACAGCATCGAAAAAGATTAACTCTTAGTGCAAGAAGTTTTTTTCCTATTACTGCCTGTAGCAGCCTTTTATGGTTGGTATATGGGTGTGCGTAGTGTTTATCAAAAAAAGCAAAAAAAAGGTAATCAACTAAGCCGTGACTATGTTCAAGGTTTAAATTTTCTATTAAATGAGCAACCTGATAAGGCAGTTGACCATTTTATTGCCTTATTGGATGTCGATGATGAAACCATCGAAACGCATCTTGCGTTAGGTAATTTATTTCGTCAAAGCGGCGAAGTAGACCGTGCTATTCGTATCCATCAAAATCTTATTGCTCGCCCATCTTTAACATTAGAGCAACGTGATTTAGCAATGCTTCAATTGGGTAAAGATTTCTATCAATCAGGTTTGTTTGACCGTAGTGAAGAAATTTTTATTCAACTTAAAGAGTCTCCTGAATACAAACAAGTTGCGTTAGAAAATTTATTGCTTATTTATCAACAACTAAAAGATTGGAAAGAAGCGATTAACTGTACCGAACAAATGAATAAGAGCGACAAGTCAAAAGCGAAACCTAGAACATTATCTTATTTATACTGTAGTTTGGCAGATCAGCTTAAAAAGCCTGAGCAACAAAAACAAGCCATTAAATTATATCAAAAAGCATTAATCACTTTCCCTAAATGTATTCGTGCCTGTTTAGCTATGGCAGATTACTACGACCAAAGCCAACAACCAGAAAAAGCACTGAACATGTTAGAGCAAGTGCCTGAATTAGATATTGATTTTACTGAAGTCGTTCTAGAAAGGTTATATGAACTACATAAACAGTTGAATACACAGCAAGCCCTAATGATTTACTTAAAGCGTATTGTTGAATTAGGTGCTGGTGCAAGTGCTGTCATTTTATTGGCAAAGTTGATTGCGGAATTCAACAGTGTCGAAAAGGCACAAGCATTTATGTTGCAAGAATTACGTCGTAATCCAACAATGAAAGGCTTTAATCATTTAATGACCTATCATTTGCAACTCGCGCAGTCTGATAACGAAAAAGAGAGTTTAATCTTTTTACATAAATTAGTGAGTGAACAAATTACTTTTAGACCACAGTATCGTTGTCAAAAATGTGGTTATTCGACTAAGAAGTTATTCTGGCAATGTCCATCTTGTAAAAGTTGGGGAAGAATTAAGCCGATCAGAGGCTTAGACGGCGAATAAATTATTTTAACGTAACGGCTTACAAACTGTTTAGATAGGAAAAAAAATGAATCAGCTAACTGATCCTAAAGTTGTTATCGCATTAGATTATGATGATAAACAACAAGCATTGGCTTTTATAGAGCAATTAGACCCCGCTACATGCCGCCTAAAAATCGGTAAAGAAATGTTTACACATTTTGGACCTGAATTTGTAAAACTTATTGTCGCAAAAGGGTTCGATGTATTTTTAGACTTAAAATTTCATGATATTCCTAATACAGTGGCTAAAGCAGTTAAGGCTGCGGCTGATTTAGGTGTTTGGATGGTTAATGTACATGCAAGTGGTGGGCGTCGTATGATGGAAGCGGCTAAAACTATTCTAGAACCTTATGGCGATAAAGCGCCTTTATTAATTGCAGTCACGGTTTTAACTAGTATGGATCAAAGTGATTTAACAGAACTAGGCATCAATCTGACGCCTGCAGAGCAAGTGAAGCGTCTTGCTACATTAACTAAATCCTCAGGTTTAGATGGTGTTGTTTGCTCTTCACATGAAGCTGAAGAACTTAAGGTGTTATTAGGTGCCTCATTTAAATTAATTACACCTGGTATTCGCCCTGCGGGATCCGATGCTGGTGATCAGCGTCGTATTAAAACGCCAAAACAAGCAATCGATAGCGGTTCTGATTATTTAGTGATTGGACGCCCTATAACCCAAGCAGCAGATCCTGTTACAGTATTAAATGAAATTAACGCATCATTAAGTTAATGCTAGTGAGTTAAGGAAAGATCTTTTTTTATGAAAAAACTTGATATTATTAAATACAAAGCGGATTTTATGCAAAAGTTTGCTTTTGATTTTAAGCAGTGGATGTCTCCTGCTGTTCGTGACTATTACTCTCTGTTTCTTAAAAATGCGCATTATAAACGTGCACATTTATTGTCATGGGTGAAAGAATATTCAGTTTTAGAAAATGGCCGATCAGTTAAAGTCGCTCAAAGACCCATTCAAGTTTCATCGGAAGCACGTGAACTCTATTTATGCCTTCAATCAAGAATAGGGGATGAAGTCCATGTTGGCGAATGGCTAACGATTACTCAGAATTGTGTGGATCAATTTGCTAATGTTACGCGAGATCATCAATGGCTACATAATGATGTTGAACGTGCTGAAAAAGAATCTCCTTTTAAAACGACTATCGCACATGGTTTTTTAACCTTATCTTTATTACCCTATTTAACCGATAGTGTTGATGCCAGCCGTCCTGCTTATGCAAATGCTAAAATGACGGTTAACTATGGCCTTAACCAAGTACGTTTTCCGTACCCCGTTAAAACGGGTAGTGTGATACGCGCGCATAGTCGTTTAATTAAAGTCTCACCTATAAAACGTGGGTTAGAGATCGAAAAAGAGATCTCTGTAGAAATTCAAGGAACACGCCGTCCAGGTTGTGTTGCTGTGTCAGTCGTTAGGGTTTATTTTTAAATTCAATAACTTAGTTTTTATTTCTGGTAAATAATGACTCTTCCAAAAAGGCGTTAGATCTAAAAAGATCTATCGCCTTTTTTATTTCCTTCGAAAATACCTATTTATTTCCAAAAAGCCCTAAAGATATCTTTTAGTGGGTCGATATAGTTATTAAGTCTGAACATCGACTGCTTTAAAAATGAACCGTAGCTTTACTTTATCAGCGATGAACATGTGAGATAAAGCATAATA
The DNA here is from genome assembly GCF_947489755.1 of uncultured Psychromonas sp. Lineage (GTDB taxonomy): Bacteria > Pseudomonadota > Gammaproteobacteria > Enterobacterales > Psychromonadaceae > Psychromonas. Next base: position 4,828 of record NZ_CANLFB010000010.1, on the reverse strand, counting down.
AAAATAGTTTAAAAATCATTAAAGTTATTTTTTAAGCGGTCGATAAATAAAATATGTCACCAACAAATACTTAATACTAACTTTACTCAGTGACGTTAGGTAATAAATAAATCAAGGAGCTCATCATGACATCAGTAGTAAACACAAATGTAATGTCGATTAATGCACAACGTCAACTAGGCAAAACGCAAATGGCGTCTAACGAAGCAATGGAACGTTTATCTTCTGGTCTGCGTATTAACAGCGCTAAAGATGATGCAGCCGGCCTTGCAATTTCAACAAGTATGAACTCTCAAATCACAGGTTTGACACAAGCCGTACGTAACTCAAACGATGGTATCTCAATGGCACAAACTGCTGAGGGTGCAATGGATGAGATGACTAATATTTTACAACGTATGCGTGAGCTATCGGTTCAATCAGCCAATGATACAAACTCAGCTGAAAACCGTACAGCAATTCAAGAAGAGGTCGATCAATTACACAGTGAACTTGACCGTATTGCAGATACAACAGAATTTAACGGTAAAAAACTGTTAGATGGCACTATGGGACCAACTACCTTACAAATCGGTGCTAACGAAGGCCAAACATTAAGTTTCGAGATCGACTCTGTAACAACAAATGATCTTGGTTTAAATGGTGGTTTAAATAAAGATGAATTAAATAGTGGACGTGTTACTGCTGCAACAACGGGGGCTGCTGGCGACCTATCGATTAATGGTGTTGATGTAGCTGCTTCTGACAGTGCATCTGCCGCTGATATTGCTAAAGCAATTAACTTAGATACTGCTGAAAGTGGTGTTACAGCGAGCGCATACAATGTTGTTCAAGGTGACCATGAAAGTACTACTGTTACAGGTGTAACAAATGGTATGTCGATTCAAGTTGGTACGTCTGGTGTTACTACATTAGGTGCAACGTCTTCTATGGATAACTTAGTTGAAACCATTAATCGTGACGTAGCTGGTGTTACTGCCACTTTGGGAAATGATGGTGAGTTGATCATGACCAATGATACCGGTGAAGACATTATTGTGGGTGGTGCTGTTGCTGGTTCTGGTATTGCAGCTGATACTTACACTGGTTATTTAGCTTTAGATAGTGTTGCTGATGAGCCAATTGCTATCAATGGTACTGCTGCAGGTTTAGCTGTTGGTGGTTTTGAAAAATCAAATGGTGCGGACTCTATGGTCGTTGCAACTGCCGGTGGTGGTGGTTTTACTGATGCTGATGCACTAACTATTAATGGTGTTGATATTGCCGCTTCTACTGCGACTGCTCCTGCAGATATAGCTGCACATATAAATTCATATAGTGAGCAAACAGGTGTTACATTAAGTGATGATGGTTTAACATTCTCAGCTGAACCTGGTAAGGGAATCGAAATAGGCTCAAATGCAGCAACTCAAGCTGAACGTACGGGTGCACTAGCTAAGCTTGGTTTAACAACTGAAATGGGCGGTAAACAAATTGATTCATTAGGTACTAACGTATCAACGATGGAAGGTGCTTCAAATACGATCACTAAAGTTGATGATGCATTAGCAAAAATCAGTGCTTCACGTGCAGGTTTAGGTGCGATTCAAAACCGTTTAGATTCAACTATCTCTAACTTAGAGAATGTTTCTCAAAATCTATCTGCCTCTAACTCTCGTATTCAAGATGCCGATTTTGCTTCTGAAACGTCTAACATGAGTAAAGCACAAATCTTACAACAAGCGGGTACGTCAATGCTTTCACAAGCTAACTCATCTGCTCAAAGTGTACTTTCACTACTTGGTTAAGCCGCTAGGGTTGCTAAGTAATTGATTTAAAGCTCCCTAAGTCATAGGGGGCTTTTTTTGGTTATTAGAGATACTAAAAGAGGTTGATTATGTCAGAGCTCAATATCACTAATCCTGTAGCGGGATATCAAGCAGTAAAGTTAGATAAACCAATAGATGCTACAACACAGTTTGCAATGCAATTTACAAGACAAGTCATTGATGGTGTAGATAAACTAGCAAAAGCTACTTGGTCTGAAAATAATACAGAATTACCGGAACTCACTGCAGCTGAAATATCAGCAACGGTCGAAGAAATGAATACTTTCTTAAAGGATATGAAGCGTAATTTATCTTTTTCAGTGGATGATGATTTAGGAAAAAGTGTTATTACCGTTAAAGATTCCGAAAGCGATGAGATTATTCGCCAAATTCCGTCAGAAGAATTAGTTGTTTTACGTAAAAAAATGGATGATGTTGCAGGTATTTTATTTGATACAAAAGTGTAAATTTTGCTTAGAGATCTTAATTTAAGATTCTTACTTATATGTGTGAAGCTTTTAAAATCCGATATAAGCTAATATACGTATTGCAGGCATACATGAATGTAGAAATAACATTCATGTCATCATTATTGACCCATTACACTATTAATTTGGCCAATCATTACATTCGCAATATGGCTTATTTTTTGCATTTTATTGTGACGTTAATAGTTTTAATGACACAGAAATAGAAATAGAAATAGAAATAAAAAATACATTAGATTCAGTGAATGATTAAGGAACAACAATGACTTCAATTACATCAACAGGTTTAGGCTCTGGACTTGATATAAATAATATTGTCACAGCCATTGTTGCCGCCGAAGAAGATCCCGCTGCTGCCTCTTTATTAGCGGGTGCTACAGAAGCGACTGAAATGATCTCTGCTTTTGGTACTATCAATAGTGCATTGTCTGATTTTCAAGATTCCTATTCAGATCTATCACGAGCTTCTACTTTCTCTGCGACTAGTGCCACTAGCAGTGATGATGAGATTATAAGTGCGACACTGGGTATCGGTGCTGCAACAGGTAGTTGGAGTTTTGAAGTAGAGCAACAAGCTAAAGCACAAACTATCGTATCTTCTTCTGCAAACTCTTATTCTGAAGCAACCTCTGAAATTGGTACTGGTACTATTAGTTTTAGTTATGGTACTTATGAGGAGGATGGTTCCTTCTCAATTAACCCAGATAAAGCGGTAGAAACATTAACGATTGATCCTGCTAATAATTCCCTTGATAAAATGCGAGATGCGATTAATGAAGGTGATTATAGTGTGTCAGCTTCTATTATTAATGATGGTACTAATTATCGTTTAGTATTAACTAATAAAGAAACGGGAAAAGAGAACGCTTTGCAACTAACTGTTGCAGATGACGATGCTAATAGTTTAGATGCAATAGGCCTTTCTGCGTTAACTTATTCTAGTGATGTAAAAAATATGGAGCAAACGTCAGTTGCTCAAGATGCTAAAGTTATCATGAATGGTATTGAAGTGACTCGCTCCACTAATAATATTGCTAACGTCATTGAAGGGGTTACGCTTAACGTTGGTGGTAAAACTGAAGTTGGGAGCACAGTTTCTTTAACTATCGTTTCAGATAATAGTACTGTTGAAGAGCAAATTAATGCCTTTGTTGAAAACTATAACAGTACCATTGAACAAATGAATACCTTGAGCGCTTATGGTACAGATTCAGAAAGTAATGGCGTGCTAAGCGGGGATTCAACGATACGTAACATTAAAAGTCAAATGCGTAGTATTTTAAACACCACCATACCTCATCTTGATGGTGCTGTACGGAGTTTTGCTGACTTAGGTATGTTAACCAACAGAGACGGGACGTTATCAATAGACTCAGAAGCATTAAATAATATTATGGCTTCTGATATGGACAGTCTTGCCGAGTTTTTTACTGCATCGGGTGGCGCATCAGACTCATTTATTGATTATGAAAGCAAAAGTAGTTTTACGGTACCTGGCTCTTACGATATAGAGGTCACTAAGTTAGCGACTCAAGGAACATTAATAGGCTCTTCTTCTTTATCAGTACCAATAACGATAGATTCAAGTAATGATACGTTTAAAATGCGTTTAGATGGTTTTTTATCTGATGATATTACCCTTACATCTAAAACCTATAACACCATTGAAGAGTTTACCACTGAGTTACAGTCAAAAATCAATTCGGATGCCAATTTTGTAGAGAATGGACTCAATGCGAGCATTCTTGAAAGCGCAGGTATGCTCTCAATTAATTCTAATAGTTACGGAACCTCTTCAACGGTCGCAATAACAGAAATAGAAGATTCTAGTTTTTTTGCTTCTTCATTAGGGTTATCAGTTGCTGGCGGTAGTAATGGTGAAAATGTAGAAGGGTTAATTGATGGTAATATTGCAAAAGGTGATGGACAATTCTTACTATCTGATACGGGTGATTCAAAAGGCCTTAAAGCTGCTATTACCGGTGGTGCTTTAGGCGAAAGAGGGAGTGTTTCTTATTCTCAAGGAATAAGCTCAATGTTAGATAATATGCTAGATGGTATTATTGATTCCAACGTCAGTGCGACAGATGGCGATATCAGCAGTAGTGGCTCTACTATCGATAGTAAATTAGATTCTTTATATAAAGAGATAGCATCACTTGAAGAGCAAGAAGAAACTTTAACGTATCGTATGGATAATTTAGAAGAGCGCTTATATAAGCAATTTAATACCATGGATATTGCGGTTTCTAACTTAAATTCGTTAATGGATTATTTAGACTCTGCTCTAGATTCATTACCTGGTTATACAAATGAATAAGGATTAATAGATTATCTGTTAATCCTTATTATTTGATAACCCCTGAATAATGAATTATCAAATAATAAGTGACATAATATTGAATAACGACCCTGTAAATAATTCTGTGTAACTGCAGTTATTCACAAGTAAGGCTAATGCCGATCAGTTAAGAAAATTAGTTGATTTTTAGCTGAAGAAGATCAAAATCCTATGACTCAAAAGGTCATGGG
>NZ_CANLFB010000009.1 GCF_947489755.1 uncultured Psychromonas sp. | reverse complement strand
TTAAAGGCAAATACCTTAAAAACACTTCAGATTTTAACACAGAGCGCCTAAATAATGAGCTAATCCTAGTTCATCAAAAAAAAGTGCCTGATATTTATTCGGTATTAGATTAATTCTGACGTTTTGTGATCTATACAAAAGAGTAAACAAAGAAGCCAAAAATAAAATATACCAATAGAAACATGGGGTTAGCTAATTTTAAAGTCTAGATATAAAGAAGATAGAAATACTAAGTTAGTGTCACGCTAAAATCGGCGTAATGCGTATAAAGAAAGGAGTTAGCAAACCAGTTGTTAATATTTTAAAGTTTAATACTAGATAACAAAGGTTAAGTACATTAAAAGAATATTAAAGAAAATATAAATCATGGTAATCTCGAATTCAAATAAAAACTGTTATTAACCCACCTATTAAATACACACCCACAACTGCGCATAATGTATATTATGTTAAATAGGATATTTAAATAGATAATTACATATACTATCTATCCAAATATCCTACAGTATTGAACATAATTCTATTTAACATAAAATGTATAATATACTATTATCCTTATTCGGCGGTTTTACGTTAAACACGATGTTATAACACTATAAATAGACGGTTAATCAAAGCTCATTTATTCGGTTATATAGATATACTTAATTAAATTTCAAAATATAGGCAAATAAATAACGGATATAAACTCTCTTATACGTTAATAAAACAGACAATATCAGTAAATAAATCAATAAAGACTACATTTTCATCGTTATACGCTTCAATATAAACCAATCAAAGATCATTCGTTTTATGTTAAAACACTCTACATCCCTTGTTACACATGAGGTTAACGTTACTTTTAATTTAATATGTTCGCTCTAGATTAAAATCTATTAACTTATTAAGGTATTTAGCTTAAATATTAAAGCAAGATGCCTTTAATTTATAAAATAATTTAAAGGCATTAAAATAAAATACAGTCCCACCTGAAGAGCATAACAGCTAAGCAGCTAACGCTACCACATGCTCAGTCATTAATTTTCGAGTGTTTTTAATTAAGATTGTTTCTCAGTCTATCATTAAATTTCACGACTACATTTTAAATTTATGATTGCGATACCTTTTTGAAGTCTTTCGTATTTTAATTTCAACCTCGTTGCCAAGAACAATAATGTTCCGAAAAATGAACAGCACATTTTAAATGTACTTGTTAACACCTCAAGTTATGCAGTTATTATTTGGCTCCACGAAATATAACGAGTAACTTATAAATTAAAACTATTAATGTATATAAGTAAATACAGTGATAACTGCCCTATTAAATAATGAATTGTATTAACTCATTAACTCATTAACTCATTAATTTTAATTTATTGTTATGTTTTTTATCATCTAATTAATAGAAAGTTTCTTTCTTATCTTTTCTTTCCATTCAGGAGCTAACTCTTTTAACGAGTAAGCCTCAGACAAGACACTTTCATAATCTATATAACTCTTATCAAAGTAAGCTTGAAAAAGTTTCTTAATTGAAATGTTATGCTCAACTTCTTTTTCAATAATCACTTCATCATCTTTTTTTACTATTCCAGGTTCGATCACTCGAAAATAAACACCAGTACAATGATGTTGAGTAAAAAGTTTTAAAATACTTTTATTATCGAGCGCTATACCAAGTTTAAAACAAGGTACTCTTGGTTGGCTAACTTCAAGCAGTGCTGTGCCTATCCTAAATTGTTCTCCAATATGAATATCTTTTTCAGATAAATTAGAAATAGTAAAATTCTCTCCGAACATTCCAAATGAAAGTTTTTCATTTTTAAGTTCTTTTTTCCAATATTCATAATGACTAGATGAAAAAGCATAAACCGCTTTATGTTCTCCACCATGGTTAACAAGATCTGCTTGTTCGTCGCCAATAATATTAGTCTTAGTAATTACAATTTCATTAACAGTTGGAGATTTAAATATACCTGTTTTAATTTCTTTTTTGTTATGAAGTATTGTTATTACTTTTGAAATGTTTGTGGAGATTATTTTCATTTTATATACCATGCGTGAATAAAGGAGTACGAGATAAAGTTTGGGATAAAAATAATATTGATAATTAAAGTTGTTAAACAAATGGTGTTAATCATCAACCCCCCCCCCCTTTTATTGATTACTGGAAACCACTCTAATTCTTTCTGCTGGAACGCTTAATTGCTCCATTAAATAAATTTTAAAATCCGATTCATAAGGTTGATTATCGACAGATTTTTTCATGCATAAAAGCCAAGCTTTAGTTTCTTCAATACCGACCTTTAAATGTTTATGTGATAGAGGAATGTTAATACTGCCATAATGCTTTGCATATAATTTAGGACCGCCTAACCAACCAGACAAAAAATAAGTTAGCTTTTTTTCAGATTCAGATAAATCATTGGGATGCATATTTCTTATGATGTTAGCCTCTGAGAGTGAATTCATCGTGTGATAAAAATCTTTAACTAGTTTGGTGATGCCAGGAAGTTCTCCGGCCATTTTATAAGAGTAATCGGCAACGCCATATCTACTATCGTTTTTAATTATCATAACTATGTTGGTGCCTCATTAATTAAATCGTTTTAAAATGTATCAATCATTGAAATACAAACAAAAGATAATGACGAGTAAGTCATCATTTCTGACGACTCATTTCTTGCTGCCTCATTGGCATGACATCAACTTCATTAAATAAAATGTCTATATCGAATTTTTTACTTTTTGTTTTAATACCACCATCTTTTCCTATTAATAATACAGGATGCTTTTCAATGGGATAATTAGCTTTAGTTCTCTTTATAAAATTAGTTGATAGTCTAGTAGGGTAATTTGTTATGACATCATCCTCTTTGATAATAAACCAAATCAGATCCCGTTCATTTATTTCATGTTTGTATTTGTTAAATAATTTTTTATATTCATCAGTTTTAGCGTTAGATTTATCGTCTGAGTTAATTAATATAACTCTATTTTTCCAAATGAGTTGTTCAATTCCTGTCAGGCTAACGTGGCTTGAGTAAACTATATCTGACATAAATAGACTCACTATTAATATGATCAATTTCAAATTTAACACTCCAAACCTTTAATGACGTAAGTATTTGTAATAATCCAAACCTTCACATTTCCTTCAAACTTACTACATATTTCACTTCTATAGTGTAGTCATCGAAATGAAAACATAAATAATAGATTGAATAAAAAGGAAATAACAATGAAAAACAAACTTACGTTAGTCTCGCTTTTAATTTTGAGTTTTGCTTTTACATCACAAGCAAGTGCATATAACAACAATTCAAAAAATAACAATAACAATAACAATCATTCAATGAGTAGTCATAAAAAATCAAGTCAGCATCAACGATATAATAAAAAACAGGTAACAACTAAAAAAGTCATTCATCAAGTAGTAAAAAGTAATCATAGGCCAGTACAACATAAACCAACAAAAACGATTGTTAAAATTGAAAAGAGTCATAGTCCATTATTTACTATAGTACTTTGGTAGTTGATAGTAAGAATACCAGTCCTCTTTCCGCACATAACTAGATGTTCAACAAGTTATACGACACTTTTAAAATGGTAAAATCTGAGTAGAAGTATAATGACAATATTATAAATAGTTCCAGTAAATAATTATCTGTAATATTATTTACTGGAGCTATTTCATAAATTTTTTAGCGAGTTTATTTATTTTTTCTTGACGTAATTTTTGCGCATTAGGCTCCTGTAAAATATTTTTTAATTGCGTCCAAGACACTGGTTTACAGAAAAAATACCCTTGAATCATATCGCACCCCTGCTCTGTTAAAAATGAATATTGTTCATAATATTCAACACCTTCCCCGACTGTTTTTAAGTTATATGACTCAGCAATAGAAAGAATCGCTTTAATCATGGTTGATTTAGTTTTATCTGCTGAATGTAGATTATCGATAAATGTTTTATCTATTTTTAAACAACTTACGGGGTAATTTATAAGCTGAGAAAATGCCGTGTAACCTGTACCAAAATCGTCTAATGTTAGATTAACACCGAGCGAGTGAATTTCTTGAAGTGTTGAAACACTCATTAAATCGGCTTCAACCAAACTAGTTTCAGTAAGTTCTAATTCGAAATCATGCGCATCTATTTGGTATAACTCCATTAACTCAATTAGATTTTGTACAAAGTGAGGATTGTGTAATTCGATAGCGGAAATATTAATACAAAATATAATAGGTGTTACTTTTAATAAAGTTGACTCTTTTTTTATTTGTTTAAATGTTGCTTCAATAACCCATAAGTCTATGTTTTTAATTAAATTATATTCTTCAGCTATTGGAATAAACACATCAGGTCCAATACATTGCAATGTTTCATCACTAGCACGTAATAACACCTCTACACTGACCATATTTAAATTCTTTGCATCGAATATCGGCATAAAACTCAAATAAAATGTATCTTCTATGATTGTATCTTTTATTTTCTCTGCGACTTGTTTACGGAAGAATAGATCTTGAGAAACGGTTTCGTTAAAGATTTTAAACCGATTTTTACCTTCTTTTTTGGCATAATACATTGCTGAATCAGCTCTTGCTAATAATTCATCAAATGTATTAATTTCTAGTTTTAATTGTGCAATACCTAAACTGACACGAGCATAAGTTTCATGTTCTTTAAGTCGTATTGGTGTGTCGATTACATCAAGTAAACTTGCGGCGAATTTTTTTATTTGGTTTTCTTTAAGGTCATATATAACTAATACGAATTCATCACCTGATAATCTTGCAAATTTAAATTGTATGTTAGTTATTGAGTCTAAGTATTTTTTAACTCGATGTGAAAAACCAATGAGTAATTGATCCCCTACTTTATGCCCGTAGGTATCATTTACTTTTTTAAAATCATCTAAATCTAAATAAAATAAGTAGAAGTTTTGACGGTTAATACGAGATAATATTTTTTTATTTGTCCAAATAGCAATTCCATAACGATTATATAAACCAGTTAAGCTATCTGTAATCGACATTTTTTTTAAAATATTATGTTGAAACGTAACGAGAAAAATGACGGTGATTAACCATATTAATAATATAATTTTGAGTAGATTAGCTTCTGTTATTAATTGACCATATAAAGTGACACTATCAATCTCAATTCTATAATTGCCAAGATTCTGCATTCCATCTGTTAATATTTCTAAATAAGAGACATTAGATAGATCTACTTGGCTATCGCTGAAATCAATTCTATATTGTTCAACCCACCAGTTATCAACTTGTAGTGCATCGAAAGGAATAACAATAGGTAATTCATGTAGGTTAGGATTGAAAGAAATACTATTAAACTTTAACGATACGTTATCTGCTAAGTTAGAATAATGATCATTAAAGTTTCTAAATGAAATTTTAAGTTTGGCATTTTTTGCTGGAGCCATATATTTAATGACTGTTGATAAACGATTATAATTACTTAAGTCTACCCCATTGTTTCTTGCACCATTCGTCAGAGGTATACCAAGACCACAAAAGTTATACCCTTCTTGCTTTAGTAATTTACACTGCACTAAAATCCTGTCACTTTCATCTAAAGTAGATTCAGTGTACATGCTATTTATTAATATTTTAGATTTATCATTAGTATTAATGATTATAGGGTATGAAGTATCTACTACACCTAATCTATGTGATAAGAATGCGATGGCAGACACACAGAATAAACCAATAATTACTTTAACATTGATATCTGAAAACACACTCAATCCTCTTGTAATAATGGAATATATTATGAAATCGGTTTCTGCCTATATATTTGTAGATAATAATATTTAAACTTATTTACAATTACTTGATGTTCAATATACATCAAATAAAGTTTTTTTAAAATCAATCAATCTACCATAAAGAGGTGTTTTTTTAGTTTAAAGGTTTGTGTTTAAATAAATACTTCTATTAACAATAGTTGTTTGTTTTTCACTCTATTTATCATCACAAAACCTATACTTTCAATTAAAGCAATATATAAAAAAGCCTAACAATAATTCATTATTGCTAGGCTTTTTAACCATTATAAATAGTGCTTACTTTAAGCCGTTAACATCATCCATCAGACGAAATAAGCTATGTCATATTTTATCTATCTGTATTTTTATGAGGCCCCCTTTTTTACAAAATTACAGTTTGAAATTGACACCTAGTTCTACTGTTCGTTCTGCACCGTACCAACAGTTCTCATTGTCATAACAAGCAAATGAATCAGTATCGAATACATTATTTGCTGTTAGATTGACTTGAACTCCTGCTAAAGAAGAACTTACATAACCTAAGTCATACCCTATTGAAAGGTCTGCGATGGTATAATCAGGTACCATTCCTTGTGTATTTGTCGCATCCATTTGCATTTCGCCAACATAACGAACACCAGCACTTAAACGTGTACCTTGAAGGAATTGATTATCGAAGTTGTAATTAGCCCAAAGGTTAGCTGCATGTTTAGGTACATAAATAGGCATCGTCCCTTCTAACCCATTTTCGCTATCTTTAGTAATTTCCATATCAATATAAGTATAACTAGCAGCAATATCCAAATTGTTATTGATCATCCAAGTGCCTTCAAGCTCAAGCCCTCTTGACCGTACCTCACCGACTTGTAACTGACCTTGATAATCAGCTGAGTCTGGATCTGATATCACGACATTACTTTTAACAATTTGGAATAATGAGGCCGTCGCTGATTGACTGTAGTCAGCAGAGTTATATTTTAAACCTACTTCAATTTGTTTACCTGTTTCAGCTACGAATGCTTCACCAAAATCACTTTGGCCGGCAACAGGTTCAAAGCTTGTTGCATAGCTTATAAAAGGAGATAAGCCATTATCAAATTCATATAAAGCACCTACACGATATGAAAATTCAGTTTCATCTGCTTCTGTTACACTGCCCGAATAGTCACTTTTACTTTTATAAGTATCTAAACGTCCGCCTGCAATCAGTACTAATTTATTTAAACGTACTTGGTCTTGAAAATACCCACCAAGTTGTTTAACTGATATCTCATCATTATAAATTGCCAGAGAAGTTAATGCATCGCTGTCAATGAGTTTATTATCTGGATTAAATATATTAAAATCACCAAACTGGCTGGTTGTTCCATAATAATCGTATGCTGAGTCACCTTTTAGCTGGCGGTAATCGATACCTAGTAATATATTATGCTTAAGGCCTGCGATGGTTATTTCACCTGCTAACTGATTATCGATTGCATACGCTTCGGAGCTTTCATCTGTACTGTATATGTATCGATCAAGCTCACCTGTTGTTTCATCATAACTTGCATAATGATAAGTATTTTCTTGGTATAAATCAGCTTTGGTATAACGTGCATTTTGTAAAAACGTCCAGTTATCATTAAAATCATGGCTAAATTTATAACCTAACATTAAAACTTCACGTTCAAATGTACTCCAATTTTCATCACCTACGAATGTACTTGCGTTAGTAGTGCCATTAACATTACTAAATACTGAACCGGATGAAGGAATAGATGAGTTCATCCCCATATCAGGATCATTATGATAATACACATTTACATTAAGCGATGTTTTTTCTGTAATATCCCAAGTAATAGAGGGTGCTAATAGATAACGCTCTTCATTTGTAGTGTCTACTTGACCATCTTTTTGGCGAGCAAGACCGATGAAACGATAAGATACATTGCTATCGCCAATTTGACCTGTTGAATCAAGAGAAACTTGTTTCATATCACTGGTGCCAATTTTCACTCCAATTTCTGTACTCGATTGAATTTGAGGTGCTTTAGTTATCATATTTACCATACCACCAGGCGGCATTGAACCGTAAAGTACGGACGTAGGCCCTTTGAATACTTCAACTTGTTGCAATGCGATGGGATCTATTTGTGGCTGCAAATTCCAACCATTTAACTGTTGTAATATTAAACCATCATAATAACTTTCGCTGACAGAAAAGCCTCTAATGGTGAACGTGTCATACATCGTTACTGCGCCACCTTTAGTTTCAGTCACCACTCCCGGTGTATAACGTAATGCCTCGTTTAAAGATTGCGCTCCTCGTTCTTTTAACAGCTCACCATCAATGATATTAATAGCTTGGGGTGTTTCTTCAGGTGTTAACGCTGTTTTTGTCGCTGTATTTCGATACGCTTTGCCTAAAACAGAAATAGCTTCCATTTCAGTTCCATCATCGGGCAATTGTGATGCCATAGAATACGATGAGTGACATAAAGCCAGAGCGACCACTGAAGCAAGTGTTGAACGTTTAAAATGAGGTGCATTATTAATAAAGATCATATTTATCTACTTTCATCCATTTTGTTGATAATGATTATTATTAAGATGGTACCTAGTTTAAAATTGAAAACTTAACATTTTGGTGCAAAGTTAGCTTTTTTGTTTAGTGATGGGCAGCCAATATTCAACCTCTAAGAAATTTTTATCCAATTGTTTTTTATAAATTTCTAATTCATTTGTCTCAACTAATTCATATTCTGAATTTGATAGCCAATAGAAAACAAACCATTCTACAATTCTTGCAAATTTATGAGTCGGTCCTTCAAAGGATAACACCGCATATTGTTGACCTTTTAATACAATAGCGTCTGCATTTTCAATTGGTTGAGGTGTGCCAGCCAAGTAAGTTAAATCACCGAGTTCATTTTCTTCATTACCACTGAAGACGCCTATAAACTCTGTAATAGCATGTGGTTGGTTTAGATAAGATGCTTCAAAACGATGCCAGGTATTAGGGACAGTATTCATATAATCTGGATATTCAGCAGCAAAACCTTTAATTTGACCTTTAACGCCATAAATTGTCATTTCTTCGAGATAATCAATGCGTATTTGTACAAACAAAGAATTAAGTTCAGATTCAGTAAAAGGATTTTTAATGAGTGGCTTTTTAATCCCCATTCTAAGCCCTCTTTTTTGATATTGCTTTGGGCTCATATTAAAGAATGCTTTAAAAGCACGACTAAAGGAAATTTCAGATCCAAATCCTAACATAAAGGCAATATCAATCATTCTATGTTGATTAGATAAAACAAATTCAGCCGCTTTAGAAAGTTTTTGTTGGCGAACATAGTTACCGACATTTTGATTGGTATATTCTTGAAAAATACGCTGTAATTGCCAGCGAGACCAGCAACTTTTACTGGCAAGATCCTCTAGCGAAAGCGGCAGATGCAATGAGTTATCGATATAATCAAGAACAGCTTCAATGCGGTTCAACGATTTGTTAATAGGCTCTTTCACTTGTTATTTAATTTCCTTATTAAATCATTACTAGATTCGTTTATTCTCATTTATTTTAAATAATCAATGCGTTAGTACAAGCTTATTTTATTCGCCGTTATACTTTACCAAGGTTTATTCTGGTCTAATTGAACTGGACACTTGAATATGGAACACTTTAATCTAAATGAAACAGATTATCATTTAAAGCATTGTACAGTAGAATAGACTTAAGGTTTAAACACATTTAGCCCAAATAAAAGAAAATTAGCAGTATGATTTTTACTTATTTTAAAGTTACTAATACGTCATTATTGAAGCATGGTTGTTGCTCATAAACATCAACAATTTTGAAGGGAAATACTGGGGTATATAATTTATAAAGGAGTGTTAATTACAATTGCAGTTCTGAGCAATGATGTAGACGTTTTTCAAAGCAAAATCCAAGTAAAATCCAAGTAAAATCAAAGCAAAAAAGTTGCATCGCATCATTTTGTAACACATTTGAAAAAAATTTATTTACAGCCGACAAACAACATAAACAATGGGTAGCGTATTGATTGCCCCCATTATTTATATTGCTATTAATAGGCATTTTATTGTCACTTTTACAATACCATTTGATGCTGTTATTAAAACAGTGTACCTCTTTTTATTTGACCGATAACATTCTTAGATTTGCCTTATTATTCATTGATAAAAAACACTTTTTGTTTGATGAAATCATCAACAGGCTCACCAAAGTTCATTGTTACACTTATCCGACAAGGTGCAACCTCTGTATTGACGTTTATGATTAAGAAATTGTTTTTATCTGTTAAACTAAAAACCGATTCTACTGATGCATTGTCATGTTTATATAATGGACCATCCCCTTCTATTAATTTATCCAAGAACCCTGGTGCAGGTTTTCTGGAAATACCACTTGAAGTAATATTCATTAACTTTGCATTAGGTTTATCCTTAAGATGAATTTTAAACGCACTCGCACAATGCACATCGCCGCTCAATAAAGTCACTGGTATTGTATTGATATGTGAGAAATGACCTAAATGTTCTAACAAAATATTCCTTTCAGTGACATTAGTATCGTTACCCCATTCATCTTGAGCATCATCTTTTGTACCGCCTACTGCTAATAATAAATCGATACTATTCATTATTTTATCGTTCCAATGTACAACTGGGACAGGCGACACGACAAAAACAGCTTTAAGTGCAATCGTTTCTGGTTGTTTTAACCAAGCGACTAATCTAGCCATTTGTTGTTTACCTAATAATCGTTCACCATCATTATTTTCAACATCATGATGCCCTCGCATATCCAATACATAAAAGCCTGTTATTCCCTTTATAAAACTATAATCCCACTGGTTAGGTGGCGTGCTGGGGTTATGGTTGTGTTGAAACTCTAAATACACCTCACTCGCAGCTTTAAAAGCGAGCTGGCAAATTTGTTCATTGAGAGCATGATTATCCCATTGGAAAATATGGTCTAACTTATTTGCCCTTTCTGATTTAGTTAATGAGCCCCATCCATCCATGATTTCATGATCGTCCCAAATCATATATTGAGGGAATTTCCTAAAAGTTTCTAACATCGCAGGTGTATTCCAATAAATTCTATAGTAGGCACGATAAAGCTGTTTAAGATATTCTTTTATGCCATTCTCATCTATTGCATCATTACCCGCTCCGTCAATATTAAATGCAGATGCTAATGTTTTTTTATGCTTAGCTAACCAATCCCATAAATCTTCTATTTGAGGTTTATTTTGTTGCTGACTAGATTGTTTATAGCGGCCATGGGTATCACAATAAATTTGGTCTCCGCCACCTATCACAAAACTTGCATTACGTTCACTTAATTGTTCATCAAAGTGTGGCCATAAACCTTCTGAAAAAGATCGATGCCCAAAGGGATCATGGCAGCTATAAAAACCAAATGAAAATTGCGGAAAATCAACAGGGTCTGTTTTAAATACATAAGCAGTACGCATACCTAACTCTATTTTTCGGTCTATTGAAGAATGGAGTTCCCCCACTGCCATTAGATAATAATAGTAAGTTTTACCTGCGAGTAAATTCTCAAACTTGAACGTATGAGTTTGTCCGTTGTCAGAAGAAATGAATTTATCTTGGTACATTACTGATGAATTGCTACTAAATATAGGATCTGAAGGCTGAATGCTATATGGGTCCATGTCGAGTGCGGTGTCTGATATAAAAAGTCGCCAATCACCTTCTCTATAAACTCGAACCCATATATTTACTTCTGTAGTCGTTACATGACCGACGAAAGAAGCTGAACTTAATTTAGATTGCATTGATTCAAAATTATCCGGATTAGCGAGTTTACTCATAGTTAAGTCCTTATTAAATGTTCATTAATAGAAGGTTGTTAAATAAGGTTAGAATATAGGATTTGTCATTTACTTTATATTTAAATTGCATTTTAAATACTTATAGTGAGTAGCCATTCAAAAATATATTTTAATTAGCTTTATTGAAACAATATAAGCCATTGTATATTCATGTTTTATTATACTTTATGAAGTAACAACTATAGATTGGCTAATTCATTAATAAGCCTATTTGTTTGGAGGTATAAACGGTAGACTGCACCTATTGTTTAGCTCCTATTTTTCATAAAGACGATACCATTCAACTAACTCTTTTAGGTTCCCTTTTAATTAGGATATAAAAATATGGCAGGTTTAAGCTTGTTAACGTTACTAGACGATATCGTCGCTGTATTAGATGACGTTGCACTAATGAGTAAAGTGGCTGCTAAAAAAACAGCCGGTGTATTGGGCGATGATTTAGCGTTAAACGCGCAACAAGTTTCTGGCGTTCGAGCAGAACGAGAAATACCTGTCGTCTGGGCCGTTGCTAAAGGATCTTTTTTAAATAAAGCGATTATTGTCCCTATTGCGTTAATACTAAGTGCTTTTTTACCGACGGCTATTACAGTTTTGTTAGTCATTGGCGGGTTATATTTATGTTTTGAAGGGGCTGAAAAAATAATTCACTCCTTATTTTCAAAACATGAGAAAGAACAAGCTAAACAAGTGCGTAAAGAAGCAAATGCAAATCAAAGTATTGACCTAGTTGCCCTAGAAAAAAGTAAAATAAAAGGTGCCATTCGAACTGATTTTATATTGTCCGCTGAAATTGTGGTGATTGCTTTAGGGACTATGCCACAGGCTAGTTTTTTAACTCAAATATTATTGTTATCTACAATTGCTATTGCCTTAACCATTTTTGTTTATGGTTTGGTTGCAGTTATTGTAAAGTTAGATGACTTAGGGATATATTTAATCTCTTCCGCGCAAAAAAATGATAATAAATTTAAAAATATAATCGGTGAGTTTCTAATAAACGCAGCTCCACTATTAATGAAATTTTTAGTTATTGTCGGCACTATCGCGATGTTTTTAGTAGGAGGCGGAATAATTGTCCACAATGTTCCAGTCATAACAGATTTTATACACCACATAGAGCAACCCTTTTCTAATATGGGGGCTTTATTTGAATACATAACCCCTACCATTTTAACTGGATTAGTTGGCATTTCTGCAGGTATTTTGTGTTTTTTATCAGTAACATTAGCTTCAAATTTACTTTTGTCGTTGAAAAAATAATGAGTAAATAATGAAGACCTTAAAAAAGTTTCATCGAGCCCCAATCCGTGTATATCGTATTAAAAGGCTTTCTACAAAGTTAAGAGCAAAGCGTACCATGCTCAAATTAAAATTAGCTTTAGCGCAGGAAAAAAAAGAAACGAAGGAAATGTTAATCATCTATAAAAAATACACACAAGGCCAAGCCACTAAAGAAGAAATGAAAGTAGCGAACGAGCAATTTGTTGATGTATTAAAGGGGTTAGGGTTAGGTGTATTTGCTGTCTTACCTTTTGCACCGATCACAATCCCCGTGATCATTAAGCTAGGAAGATTAGTGGGCGTTGAAGTAATGCCAAGCGCTTTTTCCACTAAAAAAGACAATAAACGTGCCGTAAAAGATAAATAAAGGTACTTTAATCTCCTATATTCCACCTGCCTTATTATAAGCTACCTGTATGCATAAAAGAGACATAAAAGATAAAAAATAGTGTCCAGGTGGGCATAGTCTGAGAGCAGAAATGGTACTTATGATTCCTGTCTCTAACACCTTAATAGACCGTGTTAACTTCGTGATAAGCAAACCATAACTTAGCAATACCTAAGCAATATCGAAGCAAAAACTTAATAGTAAACCTCAGTTCTGGATATGCAAAGTACTACAACACCACTACTTACGAGGATTTATGGGGCAAATCATCCTTCAATAACCTTGTTATTACTACAAATTATTGACCTTGCTCTACACAAGCCTAACGGCACTGTATAGTCAAAAAACATAATATTATGATTTTAAATATAATACCGCTTTCATTAACCAGAATTCGGGTTAGTAAATGATGAAGACATAAATAAAAATTAAACAGAATAAAAGAGACCATGGTATCTATAGGTTCTTTCTGTATAATGAACGAGTGTTCCATTAAAAATATTAAGATAAACAGATGAGTAAAGTTGCAAAATTCAACCGTGAAGAAGTCATAGACAAAGCCACTAATCTATATTGGAGTAAGGGCTATCACGGTACTTCTATGCGTAATTTACAGACTGCCATCGATCTTCGCCCTGGCAGTATTTATGCTACTTTTGGTAGTAAAGATAATTTGTTTAAAGAATCTATCAATTATTATGCTGCCCAAACCGGTGAATTATTGGAAATATGTTTAGCACAATCTGCCACTCCTCTGACAGGCCTTAAATTGTTTATTAGAAATCTTGTTATTGATAATTTAGATGGCAAACCAAGTTGTATGTGCATGATTGTTAAGTCTATATCTGAACTGACAGACACTGACAATAAAGAATTGCTTGATGAAGCAAAAAGACTACTTGCTAACGTAGAGAATAAATTTTCAGAAATCATAACTGAAGCGATGGCACAAGGTGAGATAGACTCTGATAAAGATGCATCTGAACTCGCCAGTTATATACAAGTACAAATTATTGGTTTACGTACTTATGCACGCGTTAATAATAATGAAGAAACCATTAATAAGTTTATTGATGAGATTTTTATTGGGTCTCCTTTCTATTAATCTACACATTAATTTATCAAACTCTCTTATCTAAACATATCCTAGCTCGCTTCTCTCAGAATCGAGCTTATTTATTTCTACCGTCTGCCAATTTTAACTCTGTTCTTCTCTTTCTTCTTACTACTACTGTATTCATTTATAACGCTGGTTAATTTTAATTCTTTTAAGGCAATATTGAATAATAAACCTGACAACAACATGGGCAACAAGGCATTGAGTAGCAACAATCTAGTCCATCCAAATTAATTTGAACGAGTGTTCTAATTTGCCTTGAACAATCGTTCATAATCATTTATAGTTAACTCACTTAATGAAAACGCGTTTTTCATTACTAATACATTCACCACTAGAGAGAGTAAATAATGAGCGAATTTAAAATCCATACAGTAGATACGGCTCCTGAAGGCAGTAAACAAATTCTTGAAGGTGCAGTTAAACAAATGGGTGTTGTACCAAACCTTTTTGGCACAATGGCTGAATCTCCAAGTATTTTAAAAGCATATACTCAGCTAAATGAACATTTCACAAATACTTCTTTTAATGCTGAAGAGTTAACTGTGGTATGGCAAACAATCAATGTTGAACACGAATGTCACTACTGTGTTCCTGCACATACAGCTATTGCACATTCAATGAAAGTTGACGAAGCAATCACAGAAGCATTACGCAACGACACGGCTTTACCAACAGCTAAATTACAAGCATTAAAAGACTTCACATTAAGCATAGTACGTGAACGTGGCAACGTATCAGCAGCAGAAATGGAAGCATTTTTTGCAGCGGGTTACGGTCAACAACAAGTGCTAGAAGTTATTCTAGGGTTGTCTCAAAAAGTGATCAGTAACTATGTGAACCATGTTGCTCAAACACCTGTTGATCCAATGTTTGAATCATTTGCTTGGAAGAAATAATTACAAACGTTAAAAAGTTTGAAACTTAGCAAACTATTGCTTTAGTTTTAGGGTATTTGTTGTTATCAACAAGTACCCTTTTTTATGTCTAGCTATAAGTGGATATTTTATTGCATTCTCAATAATTCCTATTATTACCTTTTCGGATATCTATAAAATATCTACACTGAAATAAATAGGTAAAAATTAATTATTTGAACTCTCAGACTTAAATATATAACTTCTTTAACATTCTACATAATATCAATAACTTATTGAACATACCCGTAAATACAAATCTGTGAATGTTTATCTGTTCGAGTAATTAAGCATTGAATAGAAGTTTTAACTATTTGATTAGTTTATTATTGATAAAGTGTTATTTTCTTATTCATAATCTACCTCTACTAGACATATTAACTGAAGTCTTAAGTAGTGTCCGGTAGTATTAAACCACTACACTTCTTACTTATTCTATTAGCGTTTTGGAGATATAATGAAATATTCTCGTCGATTAAAGGCAGAAAATGTTGGTTTAGTTGAGAATCAAGCATTTGATTTCACATGGAGGCAACATTTCTTAACTTATGCAACAATGAAGAAATTTTGTGACGAAAAAGGAAATATTTTTACGTTTAATAAATCAAGTGAAATCCTTTCTCATGCCAAATTAAAAAGAAATGAACCAGGGGCGGTCTCTGTACGAGGATGGACTCAGGAGGTTGAGAAAGATATATCACATCCAATAGAAAATCGGTATTTAGAAGTTATAGATAAGCTAATAAACACTACTACTATTGTGCTTTCAAGTTCAGATAACAGTGCAGTTTTGGAATACTTAGCTCTTTGGTCCGCTAGGTTTAAGTATAGAAACAATGATGGTTTAGAGTTTTCTTATGGTAATTGGCCACGCCAACGCTTAAATCTATTTCAAAAACAATGTTTAGAGCAAAGAAAGACTCACCAAGCAGGAACTATGCAAGAACATGAATACAACTCTTTATATGTAAAATCTCTATTAAAAGAAATAGTTAAAGATTTAAGGGGCATACATTTGTCTATTCATAGAATTAAATGTAATTTAAATTTAGTCTTACCAGATAAAACTAATTTACTTTGTATCCCTGTTTCGTCCAATATTGTTCTTTTACCTCGCGAATGTTACTTTGATGGTAGCTCACCAAGTTCAGTTTCAAAACTCAATTGGGATATTATGAATCAAAGCCATGAGTATTTTTGGGTTAAGGATATAAGTAAAGTCCTGTTTTTATAATATGTTGAACTGAACGATTTGGTACTATAACAGCTTAAAAATAAACAGCCACTATTAAGAATCTGCTATTAAATAAAATAATAAAATGAAGGTTTATGATAAAAAATAATAAACCAGTGAAGTTAACGCTGGCACATATCAATGATACCCACTCTTACTTTGAACCCCAGCCATTACAGTTAGAGCTTACTATAGAGGATAAAACCCTTACTCCTTATGTAAGTAATGGTGGATTTTCACGTATCGCAACACGCGTTGCTCAGCTTAGAGCGGGAGCATCAGAAAAAAATAGAGATTTTTTATTCCTACATGCTGGCGATTGTTTTCAAGGCACATTGTATTTTTCATTGTTCAAGGGTAAAGCAAATGCTGAAATGCTCAATGCATTAGGTATTGATATGATGACTATTGGTAACCATGAGCTAGATATGGGTAATGAGCCTGTTGCCGCGTTTCTAGATCGTATTAACTTTCCTTTGTTAGCGGGTAACTGGGACATTTCTAATGAAATAAAAACTAAATCGCATCAATTGAATGGTCGTACAAACTTACTTTCGTATCAACCCGAGAAACAAACAGCAAGTTGGATCACACGTATTGTAGATGATGAACCTATTGCGATATTTGGGCTTTCAATCGATAAAATGGCAGATATTGCGAATGTAGATCCTGACACTCCCTTTGTTGATGCTTACCAGACAGCGATTAATACCATTAAAGCTATCCAAACAACGGGTATTAATAAAATTATTTTATTAAGCCACCTCGGCTTTGAAGGTGATTGTGATTTAGCGGAAAAAGTTGATGGTATTAGTTTGATTGTTGGTGGTCATACTCATGTGCTTCAAGGTGACTTTAGCGATTTAGGGTTAAAAAAAGACGTCGAATATGGTCTCAACGTTAATGATACCTACATTGTTCAAGCAGGATGTCATTCACAAGCACTAGGACATTGTGAAATTGACTTTAATGCTGATGGTTCAGTCAATGCGTTTAATGGTAAAAATGAACTATTGATTGGTCGCCGGTTATGTATTGATAAAACCTTACTCAGTACTCATGATGATCCGCTACATAACAAAGCGAATCTTTATTTAGCTCAACATGATAATGTTATTGTGTGTAAAAAAGATCCTCAATTACAACGTTTACTGCTAGATAAATATATCCCTAAAGTGCGCGAATTACAGAATACGGTAATAGCAACCATCACAGAAAATATACGTCATATCCGTATACCAGATGAAAATGGAGGCAGTGAAATTGCACCGTTAGTCGCTGAATCTTTTGTTCATAAGATGAATGAACAGGGCCATCAAGTAGACTTTGCTATTCATAATGCCGGTGGAGTTAGATCGTCCTTAAACAGTGGAAATATTTCGGTAGCGGAGATAGCAGGCAAGTTATTACCATTTGTTGTTCCAATCGGTATTTATCGTATCAAAGGAAAATATATTGCACAGGCATTAGAAGGTGCAATCAACAATGCGACGAATAATGGTGTGGCAGGGAGTGGTTCAGGCAGTTACCCTTATACACATAACCTTAAATTCAATTATCACCATGACCGCCCTATTGGTAAACGGGTTTCTGAACTTAAGATTGAGACAAAAGATAATGATTGGCAGACTATTGATGAAGAAACAATATATTGTGGTAGCTCTTCCGCTTATACAATGAAAGGCAAAGAAGGTTACGATGCATTAACCATGATGGAAAATGAAGGGATTATTACTCAATATTCAATGGCAGATTGCTTTATCTATTTTATAAAAAATGTACAAAATAGCCTGATAATAAAACCTTAAAATGTATTACGAATAAGATTAAACATTAACTGAAAGTTCGGCTAAGTAGTTATAAAAGAAATGATTGTGTCGTCACTGGTAAGAAATATCATTGATAGTTTTAATAAATAAGTAAAAGTGAAAAGGCCAAGTAAAATAAATATTTACTTGGCCTTTGGCGTTAAGTTAAACCGTACTCGTTAAAATGAGGTTTAAGTAGAAATTAACTTATTTTGGTTTTTTAGCTAATACCACATCGATATCAGCAGCACAGTGACGCTCTGGTGCTTGTTCCCATTCTTCGCCAAAAGAGCGGTTTACAATACGCCCACGTTGAACACCTTCACGTTGCTCAAGTAACTTAGCCCAACGAACCACGTTTGTGTAAGTCTCAACTTGCAAAAACTCTGCAGCATCATATAAGTTACCAAGTACTAAATTTCCGTACCAAGGCCATATAGCGATATCTGCAATACTAAGTTCCTCACCAGCAACAAATGTGTTTTTAGCTAATTGTTTATCTAACACATCCAGCTGACGTTTAGCTTCCATCGCAAAGCGATTGATTGGATATTCGAATTTTTCATCTGCATAAGCATAAAAATGACCAAAACCACCGCCTAAAAATGGAGCAGAACCTTGCGCCCAGAACAACCAATTAAAGGTTGTTGTGCGTGCTGTACATTTCTGTGGTAAGAAATGACCAAATTTTTCAGCTAGGTGAACAAGGATCGATGCAGATTCGAATACGTTAACATCTTCATCGCCTGATTTATCGACTAAGGCAGGGATTTTTGAATTTGGATTAACACCAACAAATCCAGATGAGAATTGATCGCCTTCACCAATATTAATCAGGTAAGCATCATATTCAGCTTCTTTAACACCTGCTGCTAGTAACTCTTCTAAAAGAATAGTTACTTTTTGGCCATTCGGCGTTCCAAGTGAATAAAGTTGTAAATCGTGTTCACCAACAGGTAATTCTTTATCATGTGTAGAGCCAGAAACCGGTCGATTAATACTCGCCCATTTGTTGCCGCCACTTGTGTCATGAACCCAGACTTTAGGTGGTACATATTGCTCTGTCATTTTAATTCCTTACGCAAATAAAAAGTTAAACTTTAGGGTAGTTAGATGGGAAGAACGCACGTTTTGCATCTTCATCAAACTCTTTTTTAAATTCTACATCTGTACCTATGTTACGTGCTCGTGCGACGGCAGGACGACTATTAATACTATCAAACCAACGTTGTAGGTTTGGATAAGGTGTTAAACCTTCTTCACCTAATACAACCGGTGCTTTATCTATCCAACCCCAAGCTGACACATCAGCAATAGTATATGAATCACCAACGATAAATTCACGGCCAGCAAGATGTAAGTCTAATACTTCATAATGGCGCTGTGCTTCACGCAAGTAACGATTAACAGCATAATCTAGATTATCTGGCGCTGCATGTCTAAAGTGCACTGATTGGCCAGAATATGGACCAAGACCAGATGCAATAAACATTAACCAAGACAACATTTCAGCACGATCTTCAGGTTTACCTGCTAATTCACCTGTTTTTTCAGAAAGGTACATAAGAATCGCATTTGAATCAAAGACACGTGTTTCACCATCAACGATTGCAGGTGCTTTAGCGTTTGGATTAATTGCACGATATTCAGGCGTATGTTGTTCGCCTTTTAGAGTATCTAGTGGAATCAGTTCAAAAGGTAGGCCAGTCTCTTCTAGGAAAAGAGCAACTTTCATTGGGTTAGGTGTATGGTGAAAATAAAATTTGATCATGTGACGCTCCTTGATAATTGAACACTTATTCAAACACGAAAGTAACGATCGTTCAAGCTTGTTTTAAAAGAAACTACAAAAGTTGAATTATTGAACATGGATTAGCGTCATATTTACTCACTGAATTGGTTTTAAACAAAGCATAGAAAAAGAAAATACATCTTAGAAAAATACATCTTAGATTAGTATTCTACTTTAATATCAAAATTTTAATCAGATAGTGATGTACTTAATGATAGAGGTAATACTGTGTACTGGGATGATATATTTCACTTCAATTTTTGATAATGGTATTAATAATTAACTTCGATTCTGGTTAGCGGAAACAAAAGACAATTTAAAATAATATAGTAATGTGGTTTTACTATGCAATGCTACTAATTGTAGGTAGTTCATATCGACTTATTGAAGTAATAACTGTTTAGTGGTTATGTGCTTTAAGGCTGAATCTGCTAAATAAATTAATGCAAAAATTTTGTTAAATAGCCCTGTTATATCGATTTTCTTATCCTGAAATGGCGTCAATTCAGGTAAATAATTTATAGATGATCGTTTACTGTAAATATTGATTCAGTAGCTAAATGTTATTAGCTACTGATGTTTAATAATAAGCTTAAAAACTGCCTAATTCTAATATCGTTTCAGCGGTGACCATCTCACCTTTCATTGCTTTAACTGTAACATAATAAGCATGATTATTACCGCCAGAACAAGGTGGCATGTAGGCGCCCTCTTTATCCCATCCTGCACCGCGATGAGCTTCAATCATTGTAAATTTCTCTGGTAACTCAAATGAATGCCCTGGAACTGATGGGATATCCGTAGTCTTAGACGTACTATCGATACTGTAACTCATTCGGCCATGACCTCCGTTATCCATTTTTTTAGAGTCGCGGTCACTATATTCTAATACAATTGAATCAGAGCCTGCTGGAATATGGGTTATATGCAGTTTAGGTGTTGCAGGGCTTTCCCCACCAAACTTATCACACTGTTGACCTACTGGTATTTTCACACCATCCCATACAGGGTCTGTCAGCTTAACTTCAAGTGCAGAAGCATAAGTAGAAAAAGAAGATGCAACGATTAATGTCGTTAATAGTGTACGTTTCATAATAAATATCCATTTTAATCAATTAATAAGCAAGCTTTGCCAAATGAGTTTCATATACCATTTTTAAACAGAAGTATTCTTTCCATAATGGTTAACAACCAATTCTTTCAGTCTAAATTCTAAAGAATAAAGCGATGTGATTTACAAGACTATACGAGTGATCTGCAGAGTTAGATCAACTTGACCATGTAGACACAATTTATAAAAAAAAAGCTATTGAATTGTGATAATCCAATAGCTTAATGATCAGCAGGTTAATGATAGGTTAATAAGTGCTTCATAAGCTTCTCTTAACCTATCAAACGTTAGCGGCAGTATGTTGCTTTATCTCGTTTTTTGACAAACGATAGTTGATTAATGTTATCACTACAATCACAGCAATACCTGCGATATTGATATACAAGTAAGGTACTAACATCGCAAAACCGGATACGAGTAGCGAAGCTCGCGCTGGTATCGACAATTTAGTCGCTAAACGCCCTTCAATAGTCCCTGCAAAAGCAATGATTAAACCAATAGTTAAAATAATCGCAATCACAAAATCGATGTTTTGACCTTCCATCCAAATAAGACCTGAAAAGGCCATCATTACAGGAATAATAAAGAAGCCCTGAGCCAGTTTAAAGGCTTGTATAGCAGACTTCATAGGGGAAGTGTTCGCAATACCTGCTGCTGCAAATGCAGCTAAAGCAATTGGGGGAGTTACATTGGATGTTTGTGATAACCAAAAAACAATCATATGGGCAGCTAATAACCCAACACCTAATTCAGTTAAACTTGGTACAGCCATAATCGACAGTACAATATAAGCTGCCGTTACTGGTAAGCCCATGCCTAAGATAACCGCCGCAATTGCGATTAACCCTAATACAGACCAAAGGTAACCGCCTGATAATGCCATCAAGAACTGTGTAAACTGTAAGCCAATACCTGTTTGCCCAACGACACCAACAACAATCCCTGCGGTACCACAAGCAACTGAAATAGGTAATGCTAATAAAGCGCCTTCTTTCAGCCCCTCAAAAAAGACTGAAATAGTGATACGACTGTGCTTTCTACACATGGCAGCCACTAAAATAGCAACACACCCTGCTATACCCACTAAAATAGGTGAATAACTCATTAACAGTAAGCTAGTGATTAAGATTAACGGAACTAAAAAGTGCCAGCCATTCTTTAATACGGCAGATATTTTATCAGTGACTTCCATTCCTTCTAGACCTAACTTACAAGCCATTAAATGCACATAAAGTAAGGTACAAGCAAAATATAAAATAGCAGGAGCAATAGAAACTAATAAGATTTCACTATAGGGAATACCCGTAAATTGCGCCATAACAAACGCACCTGCACCCATTACTGGCGGCATAATTTGACCACCCGTTGAGGCAGCTGCTTCTATACCAGCAGCTTGCTCTGGTTTATAACCCAGCTTTTTCATCATTGGGATCGTTAGTGCACCTGTTGTAACGGTATTCGCAATCGCAGAACCTGAAATAGACCCTAAAGCCGCAGAGGCTAATACACTTGCTTTTGCAGGACCACCGCGATACTTGCCCGCAATAGAGAATGAAGCATCAATAAAGAATTTACCTGCACCAGTGACTTGTAAGAACGCACCAAATAAAACAAAGATAAAGACTACACCTGCTGCAATGGCTAACGGTGCACCATAAATACCGTTAGTCGAGTAAATATGGAATCGAACAATTTCTTCGATTGAAAAACCTTTACTCGCAAATGAGTTAGGTAACACATTACCAAAAATGGCGTAAGCCAAAAAGATAGCAGCAATGATCACCATAACCATGCCCACGGTTCTTCGTGTCGCCTCTAGCAATAATACAAGAATAATTAAACCTGAAACTTGATCAAGTAGAGTCAACCCGTCCATCAAAAACATAATGTCATCGTAGTCAAAAGACACAATATTGTAAGAAGCCCATGAAATGGCGGCAATACAAAAAATATCAACACAACGCCCTGTTAAATAAAGCGCAGTAGATTGTTGAGATTTAACTAGTGGTATGGTTAAAAAAACTAAAATTAGCACCCAGCTTAGGTGTACAGGTCTAAAAACAGGAGCAGATAAATCTGCAGTGATTCCTTGCCATATTTGAAAAATAGATAATGCAATTGCAGTTAATGCTGATAATAAAACCAGTTTATCTGAATACCAGCGGGTTGTTGATTCAGTCATGCTTTTCTCCGAAGCTAATAAATACGAAAGTATTTATCCGTAAGTGTTTTTATGAAGACTAAAAGTAAAAAACTGCAACTAATGATTAGTTGCAGTTTTATTTTAATAAAATATAACGAGAAGACACTTAGTGATAAATAACTGTCGTCATCATTTAAAAATTATTGCGTTTTCTCTTTAAAATATTTTAATGAACCAGGGTGTAATGCAACACCTTGCAATTTATTCATATTCTCTACGGTTGTGAAGCGAGTTACACTGATAACTTGGTTGATTTTGTCCATATTTTCAAAAGCAACTTTAGTCATTTGATATGCAAGGTCGGTATCCATGTTTTTATTCACAACAAGAATATTCCATACCGCTGGTGCACTAAATGCAGCAACATTTTTGTAGCTTTCCGCAGGTACATCAATTGATTGGTATGAAGCATTGCTGGCAGTCACGGCTTTTAATTCTTCAGGTGTAAAAGAAAGGATTCGAATTTTATTTGTAAAAGCTAATTCAGTAATTGCACCAACGCCAACGCTACCAACGATTGCACCCGCGTCAATTTGACCTGCGGCTATTGCGCTAGTAGTCGCTGTATAATTTAATGATTGAGCTTCAATATCTTTATCAGTGATACCCAAAGCAGCTAAGATATTTGTTGAACTCACACGTGTACCTGAGCCGGGTGCACCGAGTGATATTTTTTTACCTTTTAAATCTTGGATAGAGTTAATATCTGAATCAGCAGCTACAATGAATTGCACAACATTTGGGTATAATGCAAATAAAGGCGCTACATCCATTTTACGAGGGAACGGTTTAACACCCTCACTTGCTTGTAATACGACATTGCCCATCGCAATACCGGCCAATTGTTTTTTAGACGCGACTTTAATGGTGTTTTCAACAGATGCAGCCGTAACTTCAGCGCGCATATCGAAATCATCGATGTTCTCACTCCAAATTTTAGCTAATATTCCACCTAATGGATAATAAGTACCACTTTGACTACCGGTTCCTATAGTGTAATTCTCAGCCATTGCATTAAATGAAAATAAGCATGCAAGTCCAATTATTCCCTTTTTAAAAATATGTTTCATAAGTAATCCTTCTTATTATTAAATGTTAATTTGCTTCAATTTGAATGGGGTTATGTTATTACTTTGTTACACAAAAGATTACCACTAAAGTAAAATCAGGCAATGCTTTGATCTCACAAAGATAGAGTTCTTTATATTTTTACAGATAATTTCGTTGAACGAGATTCAATATTTTTGCTAGATGAGGAAGTTGATAAAAAGAGAGTATAAACGACCTTTGATATGCGCTCCTTTTCAAAAACATTAATTATTAGTAATAATTTCAATAAAAAGGCAACAAAAGGAATTCGGTCGTGTGAGCTTCGATTAACAATTGGTATTCAATATTTAATTAAAGCTCATTCAATAGTAGTTAAACAAAAGTTAACAAGTTTTTAAATAACCTGTCTGGACATTATCATATTTAAAATTGTTTAGACTTTTATTAGTTGAGCCATTTATGACTTTTACACTTTAATCTAATTTGAACTGTTTATTAATTAACGCGTAATAATCCACTTTCCGTTTTCACGTCTAAACTTCATGGTTAAACTGTAAAACATATTACTTGGCGTCACAAACCCAAGTGCATCGCTAAATTCTGCTCTGACAAGACTAACCATTTTTTTATTTTCTTCACGTAAAATGCCAACATCTTTTGCCGTTACCTTTTGAAGTTTCCAAGTAGGCTCATTTATAGCTCTGCTTATATGGTTTCTTAACAATCGTTCCATTTCTCCAGATTCATAACCAAAAGCAATATCCAACTCCTTATTTCGCTCTACAAATAATGGCATAATAGAGTCGATATCTCCTTCCTCTAAGCCATCTTGAATTACTTTGTAGGTAAAACCAATTCATTTATGCTTTCAGTTACATCTTCATCGGACATACTCCGATAATCAGGTAATGGATCACTATTAAAGAAAGCCCATAGTGGAAGCTGATTCGGAGCTGAAATCTGACGGCTGTAAATAAATGTATCTTTACTACTATATTCATCTTTAATAACTGATTTTAACTCGATTTCACCTTTACCAAACTCAATTTTATTATTAGCTGTTAAATGATATCTTCCACTTTTTAAAACCCCATTTAGCTCTTTATGGTCATAGACTTCACCCCCATTAAGTTCAAGTATAGGTAATTTATAACTAGCTCCTGAATCTCTATCTTCAACGATCAATGTTAATTTTACAGAAGCACCAGCAGGAAACTTATTGCCTTTAGCATCTCCTCCCCATACTTTAAATTGACTTTGCTCTGGATGCATCCAATGATTAATGGGCAGTTCAAGGTTATCTTGGGTATTGTTATTAAATTGTTTAAAAACAAGAATATCATTGACACTTACAAAATACTTTACCCCATGCCCTTGGATGTTTAGTTTAAATCTAACATTACCTTGTAATACCGTTGTCTCATTACCCCATGCACTTTGCACAAACATGAATGCGATAAAACTTATTATCTGAATCCCAAAAACACCAAAAAACTTTCCTTTAAATTTATTGCCTTTCATTAAACTTCCTTATTCTAATTAATTTATCTACGTTGATATAAAAAGATAGTAATTGATTATGAACAAATAAACGATTCAATAAGACTTTTTATAGATATTAAAATTACATTTGCAATTTACCATTGCGACTTCTTATATGGTTATACTCATACCTGTTTATTCATTAGATAAATTATTATTAATACTTTAAGCTTAATAGTGAGTACTATTCGCTACAATTATATTTTAAAAAACAAGTAGTTAATTTCATGAATAAAATATTTATTATTGGGTTGCCCCGCACTGGCACGACGAGTATCAGCGTTGCAATGTTAGAAGCTGGTTTTAAAGTCGCGCATACAGCCTTTACTAAAGAAACGTTTAGGTTGGCCGAGGTTATTTCTGATGCGCCCTGCTTTTCTGACTTCAAGCAATTGGATAAATTGTTTCCACATTCTAAATTTATTTACTTAGATAGAAGTATTGAAAAATGGTTGCCTTCCATCGTACGTTTATTGAATAAAATGTCCCCACATTTAATCCCTAAAACAGGAACCTTTAGCCCCGTGTTAAAAAGATCCTTTATTGAAACCTTTGGTCTTAAGAATGAGTATTTATTAACCGAAGAACATTTAACTCGCTGTTACTTGGCACATAAAGAACAAGTACAAACGTATTTTAAAAATCGTGATGATTTACTGTCAATTAACATCAGTGAAGATGATAGCTTTTATAAGCTATGCCGCTTTTTATCATTACCTTACCAAGATGGGAATGTATTCCCGCACCTGAATCAAGGTTCAAGCGTGGCAAACTGGAAAGCTTATAAGCATAAAAACAAAGTAAGTAGTTTTAGTGTAGGAAAGGATCACCGCCAATTCTTTGAATACACGTAGCTTTTAATCGGTTTATTATGGATAACCTTATAGGGAAGTACAATTTACATTTTCAAATAAAAATCTTTCGTTAATTCAATAAAATCGGAAGAGTACCCCTGTCCATCATGAATAATTAGTTCACTGTTTTTTAATACGGGCAATGAAGTAGATTTGGTTAATTCAATTAACACACGTGTTGCCGCTTTATTGATAGTGGTTTTAATATAAGTCAGTCGTGAAAGTTGTAAGTAAGCTCCTTCTTTTGGCTCACTGTCCAGCAAATCAATAAATGCTAACCCTTCTTTTTTTGGCAACACAAAGCTGGCTATACCTTCATTATTTAATAGCTTTAGGCAACAAGTCATTAAGGTTTGATGTGAAAGCAATGAAGTGTGGCGAGCCAATGCTCGTTGAGTCGTCTTAGATTCTTCACCCGAATTAAAGTAAGGTGGGTTGCAAATAATAGCGTCAAAAGTGTTATTACCTTCAGTAAAGACTTGTAATGAACAATGACTAATCTTTAACCTTGGCGCCCATCGGCTATTGTGACAATTATCTACTGCCGCATTAAAAGCCTTTTCTTCTATTTCAATCGCACGAATATACGCAGCTGAGTTACGCTGTGCACACATAATAGCTAGCAGCCCTGTTCCACAACCGATATCTAAGATTGTTTTGACTGACTCTATATTTGCCCAAGCGCCTAATAAAATAGCATCTGTACTCACAGGCATTCCACATTGTGCGGCGTTAATATGGAATTGTTTAAAAGTAAAATCTTTCGCCATGACAGATTTGAGCCTTATTGATTGTTGTAATTTTTAATTGTGTAACGTTTAATAAGCTGAATATGAAAGGTGTAATTAATAGAGTTATTTACAACCCTTCTAAATATTTATGATAAACCTTTTTGTCATGATA
Organism: uncultured Psychromonas sp.; assembly: GCF_947489755.1. Taxonomy (GTDB): domain Bacteria; phylum Pseudomonadota; class Gammaproteobacteria; order Enterobacterales; family Psychromonadaceae; genus Psychromonas. The sequence continues at coordinate 104,036 of NZ_CANLFB010000009.1, read as the reverse complement.
AGTCAGTTACAATCTGATATCATTCAGCTTTTAATGTTCCCTGCAGAATTTTCTGCTCACTTTGGCTTTATATAGGATATTTTTATGAGTCTCGCCGACAAAGTATTAGCTGTAAACAACGATTTACCTATTCGTACAGATCAGCCAGTCCACAGTGGTAAAGTGCGTTCAGTTTATTGGCTAACAGCTGAAGATAGCAAACGTTTAATTGAAGAAAAAGGCTACAATGTTGCTGCTGATGCGCCATTAGCTATTATGGTGATTAGTGACCGTATTTCAGCGTTTGACTGTATTTGGCACGGTGAAGGTGGTCTGAATGGTGTTCCTGGTAAAGGCGCGGCACTCAATGCTATCTCAAATCACTGGTTTAGACTATTTAAAGAGCAAGGCTTAGCAGATAGCCATATTTTAGATATCCCACATCCGTTTGTTTGGATTGTTCAAAAAGCACGCCCAATTATGATTGAAGCCATTGCCCGCCAATATATGACAGGTTCAATGTGGCGAGCTTATGAAAAAGGTGAACGAGATTTTTGTGGCATTAATATTCCTGAAGGACTATCAAACAACACAAAACTTCCTGAATTATTAATAACACCTTCAACAAAAGGCATTTTAAAAGGGGTTCCTGGTGTTCAAGAAGTCGATGATGTAAACATTACACGTCAAAATATTGAAGATAACTTTGAAGCCTTTAATTTTACTTCTCCTGCTCATATCAATGATTACGAAAAACTATTAAAAGAAGGTTTTGATGTGATCAGTGCAGAGCTCGCTAAAATCGATCAAATATTTGTTGATACCAAATTTGAATTTGGGTATGTAACAGATAAAGCAGGTAATGAAAAACTAATCTATATGGATGAAGTGGGTACACCTGACTCCTCACGTATTTGGGATGGCCCTGCTTTCCGTGAAGGTGAAATTGTTGAAAACTCAAAAGAAGATTTCCGTCAATTGTTGCTTAAGCATTTTCCTGATCCAGATATCCTATTAAACAAAGATCGTATGACTGAACGTTTTGCATTAGCAAAAGACAATGCTTTACCAGAATCAGTGTTGATGCAAATATCTAAAACTTATACTGAGATAGCAGAAAAAGTAATTGGTAAGAAAATCGTTATTTCTGATAATCCTAAACAAGAAATCATCGACATTCTACGCGAGCAATATAATTTAATAGACGAATGTTAACTAACCACCTTATTAATAAATAACAAATGCATTAATAAACAAGGTTATCTCTACTATTTAACGCTATTATAAAGCAGGACATTGTCCTGCTTTTTTGTTTTATCGCTTTCTACTTTTTAGGAGAATCATTATGTCAATGGGATGGGTTATATTTATCATTGTATTAGTGCTAGGCATTATTCTGAGTAATATATTGCTATTAAAACAAAGTGCTAAAATGAAAATACCAGACAATGTAGTAAAAGCAATTCACGAAAAGAATGAACGGGAAGCAAGGGAACAGCTTGAGCAAGAAGAAAAGAAAAAATAAAAGAAATAAAAAAGCCTGATTAACAAATTAATCAGGCTTAATATTTATTGACGTTAATAAAAACGATGAAGTTAATATTTGTGTCGTCAGTTTATAACGGTTTCGCTTTTTGATCATTTTCTAAAATAACGCTACGAACATTATCGGTAATACTTAAATACAGTTCGGTTACTTGTTGATCCGATAAGGGCTTTTTATCTGAATCTAACCAAGTTAAAGATGTATCTGCGCCTGTTAAATCTCCAAGCTGTACAAAGTACTCACCTTCTTCTAAATCAATTGGGTTTAAGTTTCTTTCTGACCAATATTCATCATCTTGAGATACAAATCTAACTAAGAAATATCCTAGGTTTTTATCGTTATCAACTGGCTTAAAGCTCATTAAGCTTAATAAAGAAGGTAACTTGTTCCATACATCAATAAACTCTGAATCAATAATCCACGTTGTTTGATTATTATCATCAAAGCCAAGTTTAATCGGCAATGGTTTATTGTTGGCAGCTTGTAGTGCTTCAGATTGTTGTTTTAAATAAGCGAATTGCAGCATATCGTTGATAAAACGAAGTTCTATATTACGTTTAGCACGTCCTTTTAGAATATGCTTTATCTCTTCGCCGTCATTTAATGCTTCATAACTTTGCACATCAACGACTAATGAAACACTTCGTCCGTCATCACCTTTGGCTATTTGTAATTTATACGCACCTTCTTCGTGATAAGTATTAGTACTGATAGAGCCATATTTTCTTTCTGTAATAATTGGCCCTGTATCAATGCTTAAAGTATTAAGATCACTGTTAACTGACGTCGCATTTTTAGAGGCTAAATATTCAAGCGCTAAATCCCATACAGTTAACTGTGTATCTTTTTGTTGTTTAAAAGCATTAAACCAGACTTTGGTTTGAGTTAAATCAGAATCTAATAACACACCATCCAATACCGCCATTAACTGAGTTGGAGGACGCACATCGACATCTTCACCCATTAAGCCGACTTGGTTTTGTTCATCGGTTATGTCTGAAATGACAAAGTTAGAACGATTTTCTGTCTTTGAAAAATCACCATTGTCAAATTTATCAATTAAAGTAACTTCTTGATAATTAAAGTCACCCTGTGCTTTTGCTCTGTCTTGAAAACGAGCACAACCAGACACAGCAGAAGTAAGTATGACTAAACTAGCAATTTGGGTTAACGCTTTATTTTTTTTCATGAAAGTAATTTTGCTTCAATTAATGCATTACGAACAATACTTTGATATTGCTCAGATAATGTCGTTAATGGTAAACGTAATGTAGGAGTAGGAATTAACCCTAGTTCCGCACAAGCCCATTTAACTGGGATTGGATTCGCTTCATGGTATAAATGTGTATGTACTGGCATTAACTGATTATTGATTTCAAGTGCTTTTTCGACGTCGCCATTTAACGCAAATTCACACATTTTCGCCATTTCAGCAGGTGCAATATTTGTGGTTACAGAAATAACACCGTGTCCACCTTGCAACATGAAATCACAACCCGTTGAATCATCACCACTGTAAAGTAAAAAATCAGCAGGTAAGATTGCTTTTAATTCAGCTAAACGCTCTAAATCACCGGTTGCTTCTTTAATACCAATGATATTTGGAATTTCAGCTAAACGTGCAACGGTTTCAGGTAACATATCAACCGCTGTACGGCCTGGTACGTTATATAAAATTTGTGGTAATTCACAAGATTCTGCAATTGCCTTGTAATGAAGGTATAAACCTTCTTGTGTTGGTTTATTGTAATAAGGAGTTACATTCAAACCTGCAACGATACCACTATTAGTAAATAACTTACTTAATGCAATCGCTTCCGATGTTGAATTTGCGCCATTACCAGCAATAACAGGTATACGACCAGCTGCATACGCAATAGTTCGCTCAACCACTTTCACATGGTCATCAACACTAAATGTTGCTGATTCACCAGACGTTCCTACCGCTACAATCGCGGCTGTCTTTGATTTAATATGGAACTCTACTAGTTCTTTTAATGCAATATAATCAATTTCGCCAGTCTGATCCATTGGGGTTACGAGTGCTACAATACTACCTGTTAACATGTAAATGCTCCTTTTAATGAGCGTCCAATGTTACTTTTGCAAGCCTTTAAAAACAAGAAGAAAAATGAACTGATTAACACTGAAGGCTAATATTTGCCACATTGTTGCTTTCTCTCACCTTTTTATAAGCTAATTGCTTGAATATACACCGACTATAGGCTTTGATGACTTTCATATTTCACGTATCATTATCGACATATAATAAATTAAAAAAGAGGTTAAAATGCAAGCAGATATTTTTGATGTAACCGCGCAAGATTTTCAAACGGTAATTGCCCAAGGTTCAGTCAATAAACCTGTATTAGTTGCTTTTTGGTCTAGCCAATGCACACTCTGTCAATCGTTATTACCTTTGCTTGAGCAACTACAAAGAGAGCACGCTAACGGTTTTACCCTCGCAAAAGTAAATTGTGATACCGAACATCAAATAACACAGCACTTTGAAATAAAAAGTGTTCCAACGGTTTATATGTTTGTAAATGGACAAGGTGTTGATGGTTTTGCAGGTGAACAAACACCGGCATTTATTAATGATTTTATTAATAAACACTTACCCGATCCTGCAATGGCTCTACTAGGTGATGCACAAACTTTATTTGCTCAAGGTAACCTTGAAGAAGCGAAATCAACTATTCTCCAAGCACAAAAGCTCAATGCCACAGATAATCAAATTAAACTCGCATTGGCTCAAATATATTTAGCATTAGGTGAATTTGAAAATGCCAAGCCTATTCTTGCAGTGATCCCACTGGCCGATCAAAATATGATTTACCATAGTTTAATCTCTGAATTAGAATTAGCAGAACAATCTTCACAAACACCTGAAATAACGGCATTAGAAGCTGACTTATTAAATGCAGAAGATAAATTGCCTATCCAATATCAACTGTCCATTCAATACCATCATGTTAAACGTTATCAAGAGGCACTTAGTTTGTTATACAGCTTGTTAAGCAAAGATCTTGGTTATGAAAACGGCGATGCTAAGAAAACCATGTTAGATATTTTAGCAACCATTGATGATGCAACATTAGTGTCTGAATATCGTAGAAAACTTTATAGCTTATTGTATTAATTTTTTTAAAAGGCCGCTTTAATAAGTTAAAGCGGCCTTTCATTATTCAAAGCGACCTTTATTAATATAGCGCTATTTACCATAGGCTCAATTTTAATGGGCTTTAATTATAAATAGCCTTGTAATGTCGCTATATCAATAGTCGCCATTTTACATTCACATCAAAAACCGTCACATATATTGCCACTGTTTAAAGTGGCTACCTCGACATTGAAAATACAACCTAAACTTACAATACAAACTAGTCACATTAAAAATGTATTTATCATTGTTAATCTTGATTAAGTAATACAAATAAAACTATATCCAAATAGACTTTTGTATATAATGCATCGCCCTATTTTTCCCCTTATGAATTACCCAGTTTATGGATACTTTTAGTTAATTTCTCGGAATATACATGCAACATAAATCAACCACACAAGCTATTTTACTGTTAGTGCTCGCAAATTTACTGGCATCTTTATCTGATGTTTCATTAAAAGTATTGAATGGTGAAGTACCCACCTTTCAATACGTATTTATACGTCAAATGATCAGCTTGTTTTTCATTCTGCCATTTTGGATAAGATTGCCAAAAGTAAAATATATAGAAGGTTTTGATATGGTGACCTTTTGGCGTGCACAATTCATTGTTGGTGGAAGTGCCTGTGCGATGATTGCTATTACTCATTTAACATTAGCAACTGCAAATGCTATGTTTTATGTTGCCCCATTGATGATGTTACCTATGTCTATTTTCTTGCTTAAAGAAACGCCTCCTCTTAGTAAATACATTGCAACAGGAATCGGTTTTATAGGTGTTTTGATTGTATTACGACCTGATCAGTTCCATTGGGCTGCTATTGTTGCATTAGGTAGCGCATTAACAATGGCATTTTGTAATGTATTTATTCGACGCTTACCCGCAGGACAGCATCTAATCTCGACTTTATTTTGGACGACGATAATGACTTTACCACTGGCTTTATTTTTAGCATCGTTTGAATGGGAGGTTGTCTCGTTAACAAATATATTATGGATTGTTGCTATTAATATATTTGTATTGGGTTACCACGCCATCGTGGTTATTGCCTATAAAAAAGCAGATGTCAGTAATATTGCCTTAGCAGAATACTCTGGATTAGCGTTTGTAACACTGTTTGGCATAATGTGGTTTGATGAAATACCGGATCTATTAACGGGGTTAGGCATACTGTTAATTGTTATTCCAATGATGCCACTTCCCTGGAAAAAATGGATAAGAAAAGCTTAACAGCAATATCCTAAAAAAAGCGGTTAATTTAAATGTTGCAAAGCTAATAAGCGACATGTTTATTGCCCGCTTACATTGCTATTTATTATTGGTTCGCGTACCTTCACGTTAATTTTTAATGACATTATTTATCTTTCTATTGTTGAGTTAATTAAACAAGGGTAGAAGGAAAATAACAATATCAAAGGATGATCTATGAAAGCTATTAAGTTTCTACCATTTATATTTTTAATTGCACTAACAGGTTGTGAAGTAATAGGTCCTTCAGCAAAAGTCACCGGCCCTAAAGTCATTGTAGATAACTCAGCTCATCATAAGGCTATTCCCGTGAAAGATTCCAAAAGTAACGGAAGTTTTTGTCCGCCTGGGCAAGCTAAAAAGGGAAGATGTTAGTCTTAACATTAATCATTAAAGTTAATACCAATATGTAAACTTAAATCCTGTTCATTTATGCTTTCTAAAAAGGGTATCGTACCTAATAAAGGCGCATCAATGAACGCTTTTAATGTATCGATATTCTGTTCTACATAAGGCATGTCTGGCTGTAAATGGTTAGCAATCCATCCCGCTATGGTTAATCCACTTTGTTGAATACTTTGTACTGTTAATAAAGCATGATTTAAGCAACCTAACTTTAAACCGATAACGACAATGACTGGCAATTTTTTTTCTATCACCCACCCTGAGAAAAGCTGTTTATTATTGATAGGTAAATGCCACCCGCCAGCCCCTTCTACAAACAAAAATTGCGATTTCTGCAGTTGTAAAAAATCTAAACCTTGGTTGATTAATGTCAGATCTATAGGTTGATTAGTTTCTATAGCCGCAATGTGAGGCGCTATAGGTTGTTGGTAAGCAATCGGATTAACCGCGTTGTAACTTACTTGAATGCTACTGTTATTTTGTAATATTAAGGCATCTTCATTACGTAAACCATTCTTTGCATCTTCACACCCTGCTGAAATAGGCTTATAAGCTAATGTGCTTTTATGTTGTTGGTTAGCCGCTTGTAATAACGCTTTGGTACAGACTGTTTTCCCAACATCAGTGTCGGTGCCTGTTACAAAATAAGTGCCTGATTTTAAATTTGTTAATGATTGTAATGCAGTCATTTTTTATTCTCTTTTCTATTAACTTTTTGCATCAGCTATGACATAACATACTTGATAGCTTAAGTTATATAAGCCGTCATTATCGATATAGGGTTGATAGCCTTGTTCTAATTGTTTTAATAGTTGTCTGCCCATGGTTCTATTTTTTTGCCCATCGTGAACATGATTTGCGCCAATACCTTTTAACGCTTTCATTACTTCAATGACATCAGCATATTTTTTAACATGGGTTTCTGTCGTCATTCGTACATTATTAAAGCCTGATAATGCGAGTGCATTTTGCACGCTTTCTTGTGTTAAGAAATGATTAATATGTGAGTTACGATCGACTACTTTCCAAGCTTGCTGCAACTCAATTAACGAACCATTTAATAACGTCGAAAAACATAACTGTCCTTTTTTATTTAAGGCTTTTTTAACTTGTTCTAAACAAGTCACTAACTGTTCACTCCACTGTAGTACTAAGTTAGAAAAAATAAGATCAAATTGTCTCGTTGTGAACGGGAGTACATCAATATCTCCCTGTACAAATTGACAACGATTCATTCCTCTTTCAGCCGTTTGCTTTAACATTTCAGGTGACAAATCGAAACAAGTTAACTGAGCAGATTCATTGGTTTCGTTGAATAAAGCGGAGAAATAACCCGTACCACAGCCAAGGTCTAATATGGTATTGGCTTGCTTTATTGAGTTGGGCATTAAATCAATTAAATGATGACCAATATCGCGTTGTAAATCTGCAAACTGATCGTAATGAACGGCCGCTTTTGAGAAAGAAGCTTGGACTGCTTTTTTATTGATTAAACTTGGGTTAATCCTGTTATTACTCATCAAGGTTTGCATTAATAGCCTGCTTTATTTGCTTAACTAAATATTCAATATCTTGTTTTTGATGATTTGCCGTCAGTGTGACTCTCAATCGAGCTGTATTATTAGGCACGGTAGGAGGACGAATAGCCGTGGTCCAAATGCCTGATTTTTTAAGCGTCTGGCTTATTGCAATCGCTGCATCACTTAACCCGATCAATACAGGCTGAATAGCGGTGTTTGAGGCCATTAATGGAAGGTCAAACTGCACAGCTAATAACTTAAAATAAGCAATTAATTCAGATAAGTGGTCGCGGCGCCATTGTTGTGTTTGTACTATCCGAGCGGACTCACCAATACAATAAACCATGGCAGGCGGTAATCCTGTAGTGTAAATATAAGGTTTTGAAAAGTTTGTAATATAATCTATTAACTGATGAGAGCCAGAAACAAATGCACCACCAATACCTAATGCTTTACCAAAGGTCGACATATAAATATCAATATCGTTATTGTTAATATTTTGGGCTGATACGCTGCCTGTCCCCTCTTTCCCTAAAACACCTAAGCCATGCGCATCATCAATCATTAACCATGCCTGATGAGATTGACATTGTTGTTGTAATGAATCGATTGGAGCACAATCGCCATCCATACTAAACACGCCTTCTGAAATGACCAATTTATTATCGATCTCAGCATTACCGCTTAAAATAGTCTGCAAATGTTGCATATTGTTATGTTTAAAGCGTTGCATTTTGGCAGAGCTATTTGTCCCTGCTTCCATTAAAGAAGCATGATTTAGCTTGTCTTGAATTAATAAATCATTTTTAGACAGTAATAACTTTATTATTGCTTGGTTAGCTGAATAGCCAGAATTAAACAAAGCAATAGACTCAACGCCTAACCATTCTTGTAATTGTTGTGTCACATCATGATGAACTTGATTATATCCAGTGACTAAGTACGATCCACTGCTTCCTATACCAAAGAGATCAGCCCCCTTTTTCCATGCATTAACTAAAGCCGGATCTGATGCTAAGCCAAGATAATCATTACTTGAAAAATTAAGATACTGTTTTCCATTAACGTCAAAATAACGAGATTGTTTTCCATTAATAGGAATAGAAGCGCGATGGAGTTGTTGTGATTTTCGTTCTGCTAATTGTTCAGCAATAAAAGAAAATGACATGGTTACAACTGACTGGTTGCGTCATAAAATAATTCATCTTTTTCAGCATGGCGTATTATTGCAGCATCAACTTTCTTTTCAGTTTCGTAAGGAGAGAAGTTAATTTCCTCTTTATTAATGCCTAATTTATTAAATAAGCGCATATCTGAATTTTCGTCAGGATTAGCGGTTGTTAATAATTTACAACCATAAAAAATGGAATTTGCACCCGCCATAAAACAGAGTGCTTGTGTTTGCTCTGACATATCTTCACGACCAGCCGATAAACGAACATGCGATTTAGGCATTAAAATACGTGCGATAGCGATGGTTTTAATAAACTCGAAGTCATCCAGATCATCAACATTCTCTAGAGGCGTCCCTTTTACCTTAACTAATTTGTTAATAGGCACACTTTCAGGCTGTGCTGGCATATTCGCTAATTGAACTAATAACCCAGATCTATCTTTTCCTTCTTCACCTAGCCCAACAATGCCGCCACTACATACTTTCATGCCAGCACTGCGCACGTTGTCGAGTGTATCTAATCGTTCTTGATATGAACGAGTAGTAATGATTTCACCGTAATATTCAGGTGATGTGTCTAGATTATGATTGTAATAGTCTAAACCTGCATTAGATAATTGCTGAGCTTGATGATCATCAAGAGAGCCCAATGTCATGCATGACTCCAAGCCTAATGACTTTACTTCTTTAATCATTTCTACAAGATAAGGCATATCTCTTTGTTTCGGATTTTTCCAAGCTGCGCCCATACAAAACCGAGTTGAACCGGTTGCTTTTGCATCTTTAGCCGCTTTAATCACCTTCTCAACTTCCATCAACGTTTCTTTTTCAAGACCTGTGTCATAACGGGCGCTTTGAGGGCAATACTTACAATCTTCCGGGCAAGCACCCGTTTTTATAGAGAGTAATGTGCTGACTTGTACTTGATTATTAGGAAAATGTGCACGATGTACCGTTTGTGCTTGAAACATTAAATCCATGAAAGGCAATGCAAATAAGGCGTTTACTTCTGTGACTGTCCAGTCGTGGCGAACTTGAATGTTATTAAGCATTTTTAAAACCTAGCGTGAAAAAGATTTGGTTAGTTTAATGTTCAAAGTTACACTGTCAACCCAAAACAAACAATTTACTTTACAAGTGGTTACTTAATGAGCAATTGCAATTTACCTTTTGATATTGACTTAGACTATGACAAACAACATATTTGGCACCCTTATACATCAATGACAGCACCTATCCCTTGTTATCCCGTTGAAAGTGCCAATGGATGTTTAATATCCTTACAATCAGGTGAAACATTAATAGATGGTATGTCATCTTGGTGGGCTTGTTTGTTTGGTTATAACGTAAAAGAGTTGAATGAAGCGGCAACTGACCAGCTATCTAAAATGTCACATATTATGTTTGGGGGTCTAACGCATCAACCTGCTGTAGACCTAGCCAAAACATTAGTAGAAATAACACCGACGGGATTAAATAAAGTATTTTTTAGTGACTCGGGTAGCGTCGCTGTTGAAGTTGCAATGAAGATGGCACTTCAATATTGGCAATCGTTAGGTAAAGCTAAAACAAAATTTATAGCCTTAAAAAAGGGATATCACGGCGATACTTTTGCTGCGATGAGTGTGACCGACCCTGACGGATCGATGCATGAGCTTTACCAGGATTTTGTAACAAAAAATATCTTTACGAAACAACCGAGCATTGCCTTTGAACAATCTTGGCAAGAAAGTGCAATGGACGATTTAACTAGGTTATTAAAAGATAATCATACTCAAGTAGCCGCGTTAATATTAGAGCCCATTGTTCAAGGTGCTGGTGGCATGCACTTTTATCACCCTAACTACCTAAAAGCAGCAAGGGCATTATGTGATGAGTACGGTGTATTATTAATCGCTGATGAAATCGCCACGGGTTTTGGTCGAACAGGGAAATTATTTGCTTGTGAGCACGCCAATATTAGTCCTGATATTCTCTGTTTAGGTAAAGCAATAACCGGTGGTTACATGAGTTTTGCCGCAACATTAGCGACAACACAAGTAGCAACAACCATTAGTGAAGGCAAAGCAGGCGTATTTATGCACGGTCCTACCTTTATGGGCAATGCATTAGCTTGTGCTGTGGCCAATGCAAATTTAAAAAAATTGCTAACAACAGATTGGCAACAGTTAGTCTCTACTCTCTCTGAACAATTACAAAACCGACTTAATCGTTGTAAGACATTGTCTAATGTAAATTCAGTGAGAGTGTTAGGTGCAATTGGCGTTGTTGAATTAAATCAAGCCGTCAATATGGTGGAGATACAAAAGCAATTTGTAGACTTAGGAGTATGGATCCGCCCTTTTGGAAAATTAATTTATTTAATGCCACCTTACATTGCATCAGAACAACAAATAAATACATTATGTGATGCCATTTACCAAGTGTGTAAAAACATGGATTAACCAACTCAATCATATATTTTAAGTGGCATTTGTTAATCAAAATACAATCGTAAAATACAGAGGCAAAACCAATGTTATACACTCTACCGACGAAAGCTTAAGATTATATGCGCGATTAAGGTCAATAGTGCCATTAATATAGAGTGAGAGGCTTGTATCTAAATCTGGCCGAGGTAATATATGCAGCTATCAATATTTTTAGTATAAAACAGTTAAGACTGTGATTATGGAGCACTATTTAAGATGTCAAAAACACCAATTGTTGATATTTTCAACAGCAAATTTGCATTAGGCAGCCAAGTAACAGTAAAGGGTTGGATCCGCACTCGACGTGATTCAAAAGCGGGCATCTCTTTTCTAAATATTTATGACGGTTCATGCTTTGATCCTATTCAAGCTGTTGTCCCTGCTGAATTAGAAAATTATACAACTGATGTTTTAAATTTATCAGCAGGTTGTAGTGTCGCTGTGACTGGTGAATTAGTTGAAAGCCCAGGAAAAGGCCAACAATTTGAGCTACAAGCAACATCAGTTGTTGTACATGGTTTTGTACAAGACCCAGATACTTACCCAATGTCAGCTAAACGCCACAGCATTGAGTACATGCGTGAACATGCACACCTTCGTCCACGTACGAATATGTTTGGTGCAGTAACACGTGTTCGTAACTGTTTATCACATGCTATTCATAACTTCTTTTATGAGCGTGGATTTAACTGGATCAGCACACCTATTATCACAGGCAGTGACTGTGAAGGCGCTGGTGAGATGTTCCAAGTAACAACATTAGACCAAGATAACCTACCGCGTAATACTGAAGGTAAGATTGATTACAAAAAAGACTTCTTCGGTAAAGAAACGTTTTTAACGGTATCTGGTCAATTAAATGCTGAAACTTATGCTTGTGCATTAAGCAATGTTTACACGTTTGGTCCAACTTTCCGTGCAGAAAACTCAAATACAACACGCCACTTAGCTGAATTTTGGATGGTTGAACCTGAAATTGCATTTGCTGATTTATCAGATGCGGCACAATTAGCTGAAGATATGTTGAAATATGTATTTAACGCAGTATTAACTGAACGTGCAGATGATATGGCGTTCTTTGCAGAACGTGTAGATAAAGAAGCCATCACACGCTTACAAAACATGGTTAACTCTGAGTTTGTTCGCATGGATTACACTGATGCAATTGATATTCTACAAAAATGTGACAAAACATTTGAATACCCTGTTGAATGGGGCGTAGATTTACAGTCTGAGCATGAACGTTACCTAGCTGAAGAGCATGTTGGTGCACCGATTATCTTACAAAACTACCCTAAAGATATTAAAGCTTTCTACATGAAACTAAATGCAGATGGTAAAACAGTAGCGGCAATGGATGTATTAGCACCGGGTATTGGTGAAATCATCGGTGGTAGTCAACGTGAAGAAGATCTTGAAGCGCTAGATAAACGTCTTGAAGAAATGGGCTTAGATAAAGAAGATTACAGCTGGTACCGTGATTTACGTAAATACGGAACAGTACCTCATGCTGGTTTTGGTCTAGGTTTTGAGCGTCTAGTATCTTACGTAACAGGTGTACAAAACATCCGTGACGTAATCGCATTCCCTCGTGCACCAGGTTCTGCTGACTTCTAAACAATAAACTGATTAATGTCGTTACCGTTTAGCAACACAGTATCAATCAATAATAAAAACCAGCGTGATTGCTGGTTTTTTTATATCTATTGAAAATAGACTTCTAACATTCCTGTTTGTTTTGATTACTAAACTAAATATTCACATTAATAACCTAGATTTTCTCAATATTAATTTAAATCTTTCGTTACTAATCTAAATTTTTCGTTACTAAACTGAGTATAACAGATATAAAAAAGCACAGCCTGAGCTGTGCTTTTTATAAAACTTGTATTCAAATCATAAGACTAAATTAAGATTCGTTATACATCTCTAAGTTAGCAATTTCTTCTTTTTGAGTTTGCACTTTTTTAGCATCTTCACTACGTAAACTTGCTAAATAATCAAAGTATTCTTTGTTAATACCCGGCGTCACATAATTACCATCAAAAACAGAACATTCAAATTCTTTGATAGCAGGATTTTGTTTACCAACCGCATCTTTCAAGTCTTGCAGATCTTGGAAAATCAATTTATCAGTACCGATGCAATCACTAATTTGTTCTGCGTTACGGCCATGCGCAATCAATTCTTCCGGTGTCGGCATATCAATACCATATACATTCGGATGACGTACTTCTGGTGCCGCTGACGCTAAATAAACTTTCTTAGCCCCCGCTTCTCTTACCATTTCAATAATCTGCTCAGATGTAGTACCACGAACGATTGAGTCATCCACTAACAGTACATTTTTACCTTTAAATTCAGCTGAAATTGGGTTCAATTTACGACGAACTGACTTACGGCGTTGAGTTTGACCTGGCATGATGAAAGTACGACCAATGTAACGATTTTTTACAAAACCTTGTCGATAAGGAAGACCTAATTCAACAGATATTTCTAATGCAATATCATTTGACGTTTCTGGAATAGGGATAACCGCATCAATTTCTAAATCAGACCATTCACGTTTGATTTTTGCACCTAATTTACGGCCCATCTCTAAACGTGCTTCATATACTGAAATACCGTTTAATGTTGAATCAGGACGTGCGAAGTAAACGTATTCAAAAATACACGGTGTAAGTGATGTTTTTTCAGCACATTGTTGCGTAAATAATTTTCTGTTTTCTGTAATGTAAACCGCTTCACCAGGTTCAACATCACGTAAAAATCTAAAGCCAATCGTATCAAGCCCTACACTTTCAGAAGCGACGATATATTCAATATCACCTTCATCTGTTTGGCGAGACCCAAGTACTAAAGGACGAATACCATCAGGGTCACGGAAAGCAATTAAACCATGATCAATTATTAATGCTGTTACAGCATAAGCACCGCTGATTTGTTTGTGTACTTCAGCGATCGCATGGAAAATATCATCAGCGGATAAGTGATCCGTTTGTGTTTTACCCAATTCAGCAGCTAATGTATTTAATAGCAACTCTGAATCTGATGTTGTATTGATATGACGACGAGATTTAATTAATGCAGCACGTAAGTCTTTGGCATTAGTTAAGTTACCGTTATGCGCTAATGAAATACCCCAAGGAGAGTTAACATAGAAAGGTTGTGCTTCAGCAGCACTAGAGCTACCTGCAGTAGGGTAACGAACATGGCCAATACCACTGTTACCTTTTAAACGTTGCATATGTTTAGTTTCAAATACGTCCTTCACTAAACCATTTGCTTTACGCTGTTTAAAGTTACCATTATAAGTTGTTACAATACCTGCGGCATCTTGTCCACGATGTTGTAAAACGGTCAATGCATCATAAATACTTTGATTGACAGGAGTTGAACCAACTATACCCACTATTCCACACATAAATTAAAGCCTTTCTATTTTTAAGAGTGTTCACAAAAAAGCACAAACCAATGTGCTTTTTAATTGAGGACTAATTTTTGCTAATCAACGATTAAATCTTAGTTGACTGTATATTTTTTAGAAAACTCGATGAGCTTTCTAAATGTTCGAAAAACCATGTAATCACAATAGCAAAATGAGGAGGTAATTGAGCCTCTTTCCACCATAGCGTTTCTTCGAATGAGGTGATGTAGTCAGCGAAAAATAATAATGCACTAACAATCAAAATACCGCGTATTGCACCGAAGATAACACCCAGTAACCTATCGGTACCTGATAAACCTGTGACTGCAACGAGACGATTAATAATGTAGTTGACGAGAGCGCCAATCAATAAGGTAGCGATGAAGAGGATCGCAATAGCAGCACTATTACGTATTTTAAGGTCTTCAATACCCGTAATGAACTGAGCCATTTCGGGATAAAAGTTGCTGGCGACAAAAAAGGCAGCGAACCAAGTGACGAGGGAGACAGCTTCTTTAGTGAAGCCACGGATTAAGCTAATTAATGATGATAAACCAATTACACCGAGTATGGCGAAATCAAACCAATTCATACTATCCCTAAATATTGTAGTGAGTCTTTGACGCGCGCATTCTATCAGAGAATGTTTTAAAAGGCTTCAAAAACTAAGGTGCTATTGGATTAAATGGCACTAACTTACCATTTAAACTTGTTAAGCTTTTCAATCTTGGTAGTTTTTCTTCTAATTTTTGTTTTGACACATCCGGCCCAACAAATACACGAGTCAATTGTCCATCAATGACTTCTTTAGGAACAGTATGAACTTGGAAGCCCGCTTTATTCAATTTTTTCAATAATGTATTTATATTCGCTTTGTTTTGAAATGCACCTAATTGAATCGTCCAAGCCGGGTCATCAAATACAGGCGCTTTAACAGTAACAGGTTTAGGCGTTGGTGCTGATTTAATAATCTTTTCTGGTTGCTCTTTTGGTTCGTCTATGACAACTGTTGAAGCAACTTCTTCAACTTTCCAATCAGAAGTACTTACTATTTCACGTTGATTTTCATCGGTAGGTTCATTTTCAATAATAAGTTGTTCGTCATTGACCGCAGTGGTATCAGGGAAAGTCTTAGAGTGTTCTTTTAATTCAGGCTTAATCGGTGTGGCTACAAATTCTTGTTGATAGGTCGTTTTTTTGCCGTCAATTAATGACGGTAAAAAGATAACAACAAGTGCAACTAATATGGTGACGCCTACTAAACGGTTTTTAAACTGAGAATCCACGTTCTATACCTTGCTAATGGGTTAAAATATCTGAAACGGTATGAAAAGAACCGAATACAATCACTATATCAGATGCATCGCTATTCTTAACTACCTTATCAACCGCACTGGTGACATTTTTATAACAAGTCACAGTATGATCATTATTTACACTTTTTTTGTATGCCGCTAAAAGTAACTCAGCAGACGCACCTCTATAACAATTTAAATCAACAAAATTGTATTCCGAAATTTGTAAATTAATGGCAGATAAAGTCGCGGTCATATCTTTATCTGACAACATGCCAACAATACCGTGCACTTTACAGTTCGCGCCTTTAGCTTCTTTCAAACGTTTTAGTTGAGAGGCTAAATATTCCGCGGATTGAGGATTATGAGCCACATCGATATAAAGATCGCAATGATAACCTGCTAATGCTTGTAATCGCCCTACTAATGACGCGTTTTCAATAGAGGATATCAATTTTTCAGGGGTAATATCAATGGATAAGGCTTCAATCACAGCGAGTGCTGTCGATGCATTTTGCATAGGCATTAATGTTTGCTTGATGGGTGCTAATGTTTGCTTACCCTGCCATGACCAAGTATTTTCATCGATGACTTTAAAAGAAAAATCACGAGAAGCTAAACTTAATTGAGATGAGATAGCCTGAGCATGAATAATAATCGATTGAGGTACATCAAGCTCACCACAAATGGCAGGTTTATTTGCTCTAAACACCCCAGCTTTTTCAAAACCAATTATTTCTCTATCACTACCCAACCAGTCAACATGGTCTATTCCGATAGTTGTCACGACACTAATATCTGATTCCACCATATTAGTGGCGTCTAAGCGCCCACCCAATCCAACTTCCAGTAATATATAGTCACATTGTTGCTGCTGTAAAAGATACAAACACGCTAAGGTGGCATATTCAAAATAACTCAGTGATATATCAAGACGTGCTTGTTCAATAACAGCAAATGCTTCGCAATGTTGTTGATCGTCAAGCTCAAGAAGGTTAATACGGAGACGTTCATTATAACGATGAATATGTGGAGAGCTATAAACACCGACTTTAAAACCTGCATCAATCAATATTTTTTCTAAATAAGCACAAGTTGTCCCTTTACCATTAGTACCGGCGACAGTAATGACTTTAGCATCGAAATTAATTAGATTTAAACGCTTACCCACTTCAGTAATTCGTTTTAATCCTAATTCGATAACATTGGGATGTAATTGCTCTAAATGCTTTAACCACGTTGTTAAATCATCTGCAGAAAAAGGGATATTCGATGTGTTAGTTGTCATAGTTTTTGTCACATTAAATGTCTAAAAATAAAGGACCACAAGCAGGTCTTGGTAAATCAAACTGTTCAGGATAATCCACTTCAACAAGATATAAACCGCCAGGTTTAGCTGTTGCTGCCGCTTTCGATCTATCTTTATAGCTCAGCAAAGTACCTAACCAATCAACAGGTTGTTTACCTTGCCCGACTTCAATCAAACTACCTGCAATATTTCGTACCATATGGTGTAAAAAGGCATTGGCTTTAATATCGATAATAATAAAGTCACTGCGACGTGTAATATTCAAATATTCAATAGCACGAACTGGGCTGTTAGCTTGGCAATGTAATGCTCTAAAAGATGTAAAGTCATGTTGTCCGACGATAAACTGCCCTGCTTGCTGCATTAATTCGGCGTCTAGGTCACAATGATAATGGCTCAAACCTTTACTTAGAATACCTGGACGGTAAACACCATTATAAATAATGTAACGGTAACGTCGAGCAGTTGCACTGAAACGCGCATGAAATGAATCATCAACCTCTTTAACCCAG
Source organism: uncultured Psychromonas sp. (assembly GCF_947489755.1). GTDB lineage: Bacteria > Pseudomonadota > Gammaproteobacteria > Enterobacterales > Psychromonadaceae > Psychromonas. The sequence goes on along the minus strand of NZ_CANLFB010000009.1, from coordinate 85,983 downwards.
CGTACTGCTATATCACCAGGTAATTTAGCATTAACACCTAATGTCCATGCACTCACTTGTCGATCTGAATCGGTATCAAAATGAACGATTTGTCCTGTGCCGTGAACACCTGCATCGGTTCTACCTGCACAATTAACTGTTACGGGATGGTTTGCAATATTAGATAATGCTTTTTCTAGCTCTTCTTGAACCGAATTAACTTCTTTTTGTCTTTGCCAACCGTAATAGTTAGCACCATCGTATTCAATACCTAAAGCTATGCGCATTTGAAACCATCCTTTGAAAAAACGCTAGTATATACAAATGTTTAAAAATTTAAACCAACAACAAGCTGTTAGTGATTAACAAATCCATTAGTTGCTGAAAAATAACTCAATAAATTGAAGATATAAAAATGGCAGCCAAGGCTGCCATTAAGAAGAAAGTTTATAAAACTACTTTTTAGCTTTCGCTTTTTTAGCCACTTTCTTTTTAGGGATTTCTTCAACCCATTTATTATCAATATATTTAGCAGTCCAGCCTGTTGCTTTTTTATCTATTTCCGTCATCACATATTGTTCTTTATTTTTACGGCTATAACGAACAACAGCGAGATTGCCTTCAGGATCTTTTTGAGGTGCATCCGCGAGATAATAAAATTTCTCAGAAATTCTATCGCGGAATTTAGCTAACTCAACCACTTTAGGCGCACGTGTTTCACGAGAACGCGGGAACGTACTGGCCGCCAAAAAGATACCTGCAGCGCCATCACGAAGAATGAAGTAAGCATCGCTTTGTTCACACTCTAGTTCAGGTAAATGCACCGCATCTTCTTTTGGTGGAGCCACTTCACCACTACGTAATATTTTACGTGTGTTTTTACATTCTTCGTTGGTGCAATCCATGTATTTACCGAAGCGGCCATCTTTAAGCTGCATATCGGTGCCACATTTGTCACACTCAACAATCGGACCGTCGTAACCTTTGATTTTAAACTCACCCACTTCAACCGTATGACCGTCACACAGTGGATTATTACCACAGACATGTAGTTTACGTGTTTCGTCGATTAAGTAGCTATCCATCGCAGTATCACATTTAGGACAACGATGTTTCGCCATCAAAGCAGCGGTTTCAAGATCTTCAGAACTAAGAAGATCTTCAACTTCTTCGCCATCAACTAAGTTAATCGTTGTCTTACAACGTTCTTTCGGTGGTAATGCATAGCCAGAACAACCAAGGAAAACACCTGTACTCGCAGTACGAATACCCATAGGTCGATCACAAGTAGGACAAGCTACTTCGTCAATGATAACCGGATCATTAAGACGCATGCCCCCATCTTCAACCGGTAGTTCAGCTTGATCAAGTTGTGTTGTTAGATTTTTGTAAAACCTGTCTAACTCTTTATGCCAATCCGCATTACCTTCTGCAATGGCATCTAACTTTTCTTCCATTGCTTTAGTAAAGTCGTAACTCATTAAGTCAGTAAAGTTCTCAGTTAAACGGTCGGTAACAATTTCACCCATTTTAACGGCAAAGAAGCGACGTTTATCGACTTTCACATAACCACGATCTTGAATCGTTGAAATAATACTGGCGTAAGTTGATGGTCGGCCAATACCTTGTTTTTCTAATTCTTTAACCAATGCAGCTTCAGAGAAACGAGCAGGTGGTTTAGTAAAATGCTGTAAAGGCTCTAGCTCAACTAATGTTAATTCTTCACCCACTTTTAAATCAGGTAAATGAATCTCATCAGCTTTACTTTTTGTTACTGGTTGGGCCATTGTCCAACCTGCAAAACGTAAAGTACGACCTTTAGCACGTAGCTTATAATCACCAGCTTGAATAACCAATGTTGATGAATCATATAGAGCAGGTAGCATTTGACATGCTAAGAATTGACGCCAAATAAGCTCATATAATCGTTTTGCATCTTTGTCTGTTACGTCGATTAATTCTGCACGTTGTGAGACATCTGAAGGACGAATCGCTTCATGGGCTTCTTGAGCACCCGCTTTACTGCTATAAGAAACAGCTGCTTCAGGTAGATAATTACTACCAAACTCTTTTGCGATAAATTCACGTGCTGAGGCAACCGCATCTTTACTCAAATTGGTTGAATCGGTACGCATGTAAGTAATGTAACCCGCTTCATACAAACGTTGTGCAAGCATCATGGTTTTCTTAACACCAAAGCCCAAACGTGTACTTGCAGCTTGCTGCAAAGTTGAAGTGATAAATGGTGCACTTGCTTTACTGGTTGTTGGTTTATCTTCACGCGAATGTAGTTTATAAGTTGCATCTTTTAATGCTTCTACAGCAACAGATGTTTCTTGCTCATTAACCGGCGCAAAGGTTTTATCATTTTGTTTATAAACTTCTAAACGTAAAGAGGTTTTGTCTTGCGAAATAGTTTGAGCATGAAGATCCCAAAATTCAACAGGGTTAAATGCTTTAATTAAACGCTCACGTTCAACGAGTAACTTAACGGCAACTGACTGAACGCGACCAGCAGATAAGCCACGTGCTACTTTTTTCCACAATAGCGGTGAAACCATAAAGCCAACTAATCGGTCCAAGAAACGTCGCGTTTGTTGTGCATTGACACCATCAATATTTAATTCTGTCGGGTGTTTAAACGCTTCCTGAATAGCAGTTTCTGTTATTTCATTAAAAACAACACGTTGATACTTACTGTGATCGCCACCTAAAATCTCTCTAAGGTGCCAAGCAATCGCTTCCCCTTCTCTATCCAAATCGGTTGCGAGATAGATAGTTGGAGCATCTTCAGCAAGTTTTAATAATTCATCAACGACTTTTTCTTTGCCAGGTAATATCTCGTAATTAGCAGCCCAGTTATTTTTTGGGTCTATACCCATTCGAGTAACTAGCGCAGCTTGTGTTCTTTTTGCTGTTTCTTTTGCTTTTTGTGCGGGGGTTAAACCAGCTAAAGATTTTTTCTTTTTAGCATCGATAGATTTTTTAGCACTACCACTTGTTGGTAAATCACGTACGTGTCCAACACTTGATTTTACAATAAAATCTTTGCCTAAATATTTATTGATTGTTTTTGCTTTGGCAGGTGATTCTACGATAACCAGAGATTTGCTCATATTGCTTTAGTACCTAATAAATAGTCTGTTTCAGAAAGAATGATAACTCGTCCAATGAATTTCTCTTTTTTATATAATCCAAAGTTTTAACTAATAGCAACCTATTTTTTTTATTTTTGGAAGATACAAATAAAAAGCCGACTCGTTAATAGTCGGCTTTTTAACATATTTTAATGCATAACGTTATTTAAACATTCTTGATACATTAGTTTGCATTATAGTTAAAAAACTGGATTCTACAGACGAAGCGACACTTTTTCCTATTTTTTCAGCTAATTTTTTACTTTTTTGGTAACGAACTTGCACAATATGTCTAGAATTGAGCTGTTCTAGTAGATAATCATCACTTGTTTGGATTTTATCAACAAGTTCCAAATCCAACGCCTGTGAACCATACCAGTGCTCACCCGTTGCAATTTTATCAATATTCAATTGTGGGCGGTGTTCACTCACAAAATGTTTAAATAACTGATGTGTTTCTTCTAACTCTTGCTTAAATTTCTCACGGCCTACATCATCGTTTTCACCAAACATCGTTAACGTACGTTTGTATTGACCTGCAGTGAGTTGTTCAAACTCAACGTCATGTTTTTTCAGTAACTTACTAAAATTAGGAATTTGAGCAATCACACCAATTGAACCAATAATAGAAAAAGGTGCGGCAATCACTTTGTCAGCAACACACGCCATCATATAACCACCACTTGCAGCCACTTTATCGACAGAAATAGTAAGTGGAATATTTTTGTCTTTTAGACGTTGTAATTGTGATGCTGCCAGTCCGTAACCATGGACCATACCACCACCACTTTCTAGACGTACAAACACTTCATCTTTCTCTGATGCCACGCTTATAATAGCAGTGACTTCTTCACGTAATGACGCGACCTCTTTTGCGTCAATACTTCCTTTGAAATCAATCACATAAAGTTGCGGTGAATTTTCAGGTTGTGACGTTTTACCCGCAGATTTCTTTTCTTCTTTTTGCTTTATTTTAAGTGCTTTTTTATCTTCTTTTTGTTTTGCTTTTAACTGTGCAGAGGTTAATAATTGTTCTGATATAGATTTTTTTGTATCGTTAATTTGTTCGGATAAATCTGTTATTTCTAGCTCACCTTTTTTGGCTTTTTGCTTGCTGGTTAAGGCTATAATTGCAATTAAAATAGCAACAATAGTAATGACAAATGTAATAGCTTTGGCTAAAAATAGCCCGTACTGCAATAAATAATCCAAAATAAATCCTCTTTATATAATATATGCGCTTATCATGACAAAAAATGTCCCAACGTACAAAAGAGTTTGAGTGTTTTTTTTAAAAAAAAGTTATCATGCCACTTTTTACTAAGAAGAGACTATTAAATGGATTACCTTGCACCTGATAATTTATTAGCAGATAAAACTATCCTGATCACTGGCGCAGGAGCCGGTATAGGTAAAGCACTCGCAATCAAATGTGCTGAACTTGGCGCGAATGTGATCCTATTAGGAAAGACAGTTAAGAAACTAGAAGCTGTTTACGACCAAATTGAAGCATTAAATAAAAAATCTGCGGCTATTTTACCAGTAAACCTAAATGGTGCCACTGAAGAGCATTACCGTGATATGGCCGATACAATTTTGCGTGAATACGGTAAATTAGATGGGTTGGTTCATAATGCTAGCCATTTAGGTGTATTAAGTCCTTTCACTCAAATTGAAAATGCAATGTGGGATGAAGTGATGCAGACTAACCTTAATGCCGCATTTTTAATGACTAAATATTTAATACCTGTATTAGAAAAAGCGCAACATGCCAGCACTATCTTTACAACGTCAAGTGTAGGTCTAAAAGGAAGAGCATATTGGGGCCCATATAGCGTTTCTAAGTTCGCAACGGAAGGTATGATGCAAGGTGTGGCAGATGAATATGAAAATAGCTCTCTGCGCTTTAATGCGATTAACCCAGGCGCTACTAAAACAGCAATGCGTGCAAGTGCCTACCCTGCTGAAGATGTCACTTTACTTAAAACGCCAGAACAAATTCTTGGTGTCTATTTATATTTGTTAGGTGATGAAAGTATTAAAGTAACAGGGCAACGATACAACGCTCAATGAGACTATTTGATAAAGCGTATCATTTGTTACAGAATTATTTTAAAAGCTATTGTAAAAACCGGCTGTAAAGCTTTTTTAAAAAAAGCAATTCATCAGTCGTATGACTTTATCGCAAGTAAATAAAAAGGCAGCTTAGCTGCCTTTTTTAAAATAGTGTTTTGTATTAAATCAAAATCTACTCGAAGTCTTAATAAACTATTCCTGATATATATTTAAGCCTTCTTCTGGCCGAGTCTTAAATAACTTTAGCGTCCACATGTATTGCGCTCTATTTTCATCGATCACTTTTTCAATCGCAGCATTCATTAAGTCGGTATCTTGTTGCTCATCTCCACTTGGAATTGTGTTCAAAGGAGCATGGCAAATAACATCCACTTTACCTGTTTTTGCGTTATAAGAGGTGTAAGTTGGAATAACGACAGCACGCCCTAATTTAGCTAAACGACCAATAACAGGCAATGTTGCTTTTTGAGTGGCATAAAATGGTGAGAAAAGACTGCTATCGCGCCCATGATCTTCATCTGGCAAGTAATAAAAATGCGCTTTATCTCGTAAACTTTTAATACAAGGTTTTAACCCTTCACTGCGATGATAAAGTGTGCCTTTATCATTAAGTCGACTAAAACGAGTGCGATAGTTTGTCACAAACCAATCAAAGATAGGATTGTTATAATCGTTAAACATGCTTGATAGTGGATAGCCTCGTGCAGAAATGGCAGCTACACCTGCAAAGTCTACACCATAACAATGTGGTGCTAAGAAGATGATAGACTGGTTAGCTGCTTCAGCTTCTTTTACAAAATGTTCGCCAATGAAGTTAATACGCTTGCGTAAAAAAGATTGACTACGGAAAGCTATTTCACCTAATGACAATGATATTTGGGCAACTGAACGAAAGTTTTCACGCATAAGCGCATCTTTGTCTTGTTCAGAATATTCAGGAAAACATAAACCTATATTGATAAATGCAATTCTTTTTCGCTTTTTTAAAAAATTGGCGTTATAAAGTTTATCCGCTAACCATGCTGCTACTTTATCTCTTAAAGAAACAGGGATGTAACTACAAATAAATAATAAAGCTAATAAGAACCAAGTTCCCCAATATTTTGGAAGAAAATGCTTTGCTTTAAGTGAAGTATCAAAACGAGAATTGTATTGGGTCATAGTTAGACCTTTAAAAGCTTAAGTTGATTGGATTATATATAGATATTTGGGTGGGTGGTAGACCTCCCAGCAAACTCTCGGCACTTGAATCACCTACTATGGCTGCTGCCTTCCGGCTCTGACCAGGTTAATAAGTTATCAATGCGAGAAACCAAGAGGCCTACCATTGTCACTGCATCAAGCCTTAACACTTGATGCGAGGAATTATACGTAAGCAGAAACATAATTCAATAGTTAAATGAGTAATATGAGTCTAAGCGATTAAATAGTCAGCAGTTTTAGGTGATAATACTAAAAATTGTTGTTTGCCATAATAATAAATAATGTAATCGCTGTTAAAACAAACAAGTAATCTCGAGTACAGTCATGCTCGCTGCCAAAATAAGTAGAATTTAATTTAATATACTTAAAAAATAAATCGCAGACGTATCATTCAGAACTAGTTTGAACAGATCTAACTTAATCAATAGTTTGGATAAAAAACCAATATAAAGACTAAAAAATAAGATGTGAAAATTGAGGGAGTGAGAATTGAAAAAAGGAATAAAGTTAAAAAGAAAGGATGGGTTAACACCACCCTTCTAAATTAATGACAAACGCTAACTGGCTATATTCAAACCTAACACTAAATGATCCCTTTTATAATTCTATCTGCTTTGACTCTTTTTAAACGAGATATAAGTTGTTTCACTTTGTCGGGGTAAGTTGCCATATCATCTATGTCACGATAACTTTCAATTAAACGTGTGTGAGAAAGAATATTAGCCAACTCTTCATTAAACTGAGTTGATAATTGTTTTTCTGGATCGTCAATCAATAATCCATTTTCAAGATCTAAACGCCACGCTCTAGGGTTAAGGTTATGTCCCGTTAATAATGAAAAACGTTGATCAGAATAAATACCTTTCAAATGAAAACTATTTGAATCATGTTTCCATAAATGTAACTTTAAGTGACCTTGTAAAATAGAAGTATGATGCTTCTTAGCAAAATTACGCAGATTCAGTTCATAAAGATAAGGTAAAGCGGCAATCGTTTTAAAGGGTTTATCTTCAGGAATATAAAAGTCATTTGCAGTTTTATCGCCAACCACAATAGTAATATTAACTTTACGCTTTAATAATGCAGAAATATCGCGAGACAACGCTGTCGGTAAATTAAAGTAAGGTGTAAATAAAATCAATTCTTTTTCAGTAGAATGAAAAATAGCTCTAATCACTTTATTTAATAAATTTTTCTTTGTACCGATTCCTGTAAGAGGTCTGACAGACAGACCATTGAACCCAATAGGGTCAAATCGATATCCCGATAGTTTTAAGTTACGACTTAAATTTTTGTGTTCTTTTTTAAATTCATTGAACTTAGGGACAACAGGCGCATTGAGTTCTACAACCGCTTCACTATTGATGATGACTTGTTGAATATAATCAACCATTGAATCAGCTAATGCACTATCTGTTATTAACCAATAACGGTCAAATCGATATCGTTCCTGCTGATGCAAATAAATATTGTTAATGCTCGCACCACTATAGAAAACAACATCATCAAAAATAAAACCTTTTAAGTGCTGTACACCAAACAATTCTTTTCTTTTAACAGGTAAACCAATAATTTTAACGCCACGACCTTTTAAAGCAGCAACCTTCTGATACCAAGTGGTATTAGTATCACCCCCTTTTTCTGCACCTATTAAACCACGCTGCGCACGATGAAAATCAATACAGACAGTAATATCCATCGATGGATGATTATCTTTTGCTTGATATAAAGCGGCTAAAACTTCTTCACCTGCATCGTCAGCTTCTAAATATAGGGCTGCAATATAGATACGTTTTGTTGCGGAATTGATCTGCTGAAATAACTCTGTTTTAAATGCCTTGGTCGTTAATAAGCATCTTACATTGTCTGCAGATATTGGAAGCTTTTTCAATTTTGTTAGAAATGAAAGGTTTTGATTAATTTTTTTACTCATAAATCTCTATCATATTTTACCAACATCACTATTAAGTACTCTATTCAGATACAAACTACGCTATAAAATAAAGTATTGATATAGTAGTTATCTTCAAACAATGAAACGGATAACCACGTTAGCATTAATTTTTAGAAATAGTTAATCATTAACGATATAACAACTAAAAAACAGTGAATTTGATAACATTAAACCTAAGCACAACTAGCGCGAAGGTTTAATGATTTAACAACCAGAAGGTTAATTAGATAACTTTAGCTAAAGCATCACATAATGGTTGCATATTGTTTTTGGTCATACCTGCTACAGAGATACGCCCAGAACCTACAATATAAACCGCAAACTCTTCTTTTAATCGGTTTACTTGTTCAACGGTTAAACCAGAAAAAGAGAACATACCAAGTTGACGACTAATGAAACTAAAGTCACCTTTAACGCCTTTTTCTTTTAACGTTGCTACAAATAAATCACGCATTTCTTGGATACGGTTACGCATTTCAGCAACTTCTTCAACCCATTGCTTATAAAGCTCAGCGTCATTTAAGATAGTCGTTACAATCGCTGCACCGTGACATGGAGGGTTTGAGTAATTAGAACGGATACCCGCTTTAACTTGACTGAATGCACTGTCTGCAATATCACTGTCTTCAGCTACAAGGGTAATACCACCAACACGTTCGTTGTATAAACCAAAGTTTTTAGAGAATGAGTTAGCAATCAATAGTTCTTTGTTATATTTTGCAAAAGTACGTAAACCTTGTGCATCTTCTTCAACGCCATGACCAAAGCCTTGGTATGCGAAGTCAAAGAATGGAATAGCACCTAGTTCAGCAATTAGTTTTGCGAGTATTTCCCATTGTGCTTGTGTTGGGTCAATACCCGTTGGGTTATGACAACAGCCGTGGAACAATACCAACTCGCCTGCTTCAACAGATTGTAGTGAAGCAACCATTGCATCAAAATCTAAATCTTTAGTCTCAGCATCGTAATAGTCATACGCGACCACTTCTAAGCCAGATGTTTTGAATACATTACCGTGATTAGCCCAAGTTGGGTTACTTACCCAAATCTTTTTAATGCCTAATTTGCTCACTGCAAAATCAGCACCCGTACGTAATGCACCAGTACCACCAGGCACTTGCGCTGTACGAGCACGTTTTGAAGTGATTATTTCAGCATTTTCACCAAATAATAATGTTTGAACAGCATCACCGTAAGCTGCAATACCTTCGATAGTAAGGTAGCTTTTGGTGGTTTCTTCAGCAAGTAGACGTTTTTCAGCTTCTTTAACTGTCGCTAAAATTGGCGTTTGCCCCATTTCATTTTTGTAAATACCAACACCTAGGTTGATTTTATCTGTGCGGACGTCTTTTTTAAATGCATCTGTTAAACCAAGGATTGGATCTGCAGGTGCCATACTTACTTGTTCAAACATACTTATTCCTTTATGAATAATGAAAAATACTTACGTTGATGCTTTTATACCATCCTGACTATTTCAAGCAATCACTTTAGTAACTATTCTGACAATTTGCTGTCTAATTCAGCGATTTTAGCTTTCCAAATCGCCGGACCTTGCTCATGGACGTTATTTCCTTGGCTATCAACAGCAACAGTCACAGGCATATCTTCTACATCAAATTCGTAAATAGCTTCCATTCCTAAATCGGCAAAGGCAACCACACGAGATTTTTTAATCGCTTTAGCGACTAAATAAGCAGCACCGCCTACCGCCATTAAATACACTGATTTGTGTTTAGCAATAGAATCTACTGTATTTTGTCCACGTTCAGACTTACCGATCATGCCTAATAAACCTGTTTCTTCTAACATGAAGTCGGTAAATTTATCCATACGCGTTGCCGTTGTTGGACCTGCTGGACCTACTACTTCATCGCGAACCGCATCAACAGGACCTACGTAGTAAATAAAACGTCCTTTAAAGTCGACGCCTTCAGGTAAACCTTTGCCACTTGTAATCAATTCTTGAATACGTTTATGGGCAGCATCGCGACCTGTTAAGATTTTACCGGACAGTAATATTGTATCGCCACTTTTCCATTCGCTCATATCAGCTTTAGATAAGTCATTAACGTTAACGCGTTTAACATTTTCACCCACTTCACGTGTAATTTCTGGCCATTGGTCTAATGACGGTGGTGTTAAGACAGCTTCGCCTGAACCATCTAAAGTAAAATGAGCATGACGTGTAGCTGCACAGTTAGGGATCATAACAACAGGCTTTGATGCCGCATGTGTAGGACAACTTTTTATTTTAATGTCTAACACGGTTGTTAAGCCACCTAGACCTTGTGCTCCAATACCTAAGTTATTGACACGCTTGAAGATCTCTAAACGCAATTTTTCATCAGTATCCAATGATTCTGGGTCTGCTTTGGCTTTCGCTTGTAGATCAAAAATATCAACAGGCTCCATTAATGACTCTTTTGCCATCACTGCCGCTTTTTCAGCCGTGCCACCAATGCCTATTCCTAACATGCCTGGTGGGCACCAACCTGCTCCCATTGATGGCACTGTTTTTTCTATCCAATCTTCAATCGAATCTGATGGGTTTAACATCGCCATTTTAGATTTATTTTCTGAGCCGCCGCCTTTTGCTGCCACCATCACTTCAACTTTATTACCTTTCACCATTTCAACATGCACAACTGATGGCGTATTGTCTTTAGTATTTTTACGCGCACCGGCAGGGTCTGCGACGATAGAAGCACGTAAAGGATTAGACGGGTCGTTATAAGCTTGGCGAACGCCTTCATCCACTAATTCTTGTACTGATAACTCAGAATCAAAGCTGACTTTCATACCGATTTTAACGAATACCGTCACAATTCCTGTGTCTTGGCAAATTGGACGTTTGCCCTCTGCAGACATACGAGAGTTAATCAGTATTTGAGCAATGGCATCTTTTGCGGCAGGGTTTTGTTCTGCTTGGTAAGCTTTATCCATTGCTTGGATAAAATCCAGTGGGTGATAGTATGAAATAAATTGCAGTGAGTTTTTAACGCTATTAATAAAATCCAGCTCTTTAATGACTGTCATCAGTCGCTCCCAGTAAATAGTAAACAGTTTTTGTAAAACAATGGTAATATTGTTGGCCTTATCCGCCTAATTTTTTGTTACAAAAATGTTGCCTAAATACGAAAAAATGACTTATAAATCAGCTAATACACTCATAAAACCATTGTTTTTCTCTGAAAAGATAATCACTATCATTAAGCAGGAGTTATCTTGTTTAAATTGGTCTGTATTTTTAGAATCAGGAAGTTCAGAACATATTGATAGTAATTGGTCTATTTTTAGCGCTCAGCCAATCGCGACGCTGACAGAATCTAATCAACGTGCTTCATTTCATGACGTCATCAATAATACAACGCATGATATGGGACGAGATCCTTTAGCTGCTCAATTACACGTTAGACAACAATTATTTCATGAAGAATCAACTACTGATTTTCCATTTACGGGGGGGGTGATTGCCGCCTATCATTATGAAATGGGCGAGCTGTTTGAACATGTTAATAAAGACCAACAAAACGTAGGCTTAAACTTGGGTCCCTACCATTGTGGTTTTTATGATTGGGCTATTTTATATAACCTCGAACAAAAACAATATTACTTATTGCAACAAAGTACTAAGAACAGAGAACAAGACGTCGCTGAACAATGGCAACAACGTTATCAATGGCTTGAAAATTTATCACTTAACGACCCCACTGCAATGACCCCGTTCAGTTTATCTGAACAATGGCGATCTAATTACAGTGAACAAGAATACAAACAATCTTTTAACAAAATTCAAGAATACATTTTAAGTGGGGATTGTTATCAGGTTAATTTAGCTCAACGCTTTCAAGCCATTTACCAGGGTAATGAATATCAAGCTTACTTGGCGTTATTAGCAGAAAATAAAGCCCCCTTTGCTGCATTTATACGTTTACAAGAACAAGTGATCATTTCAGTATCACCTGAGCGTTTCTTATTATTAAACGGCAACCAAGTACAGACAAAACCCATAAAAGGGACGATGCCACGCAGTCAAAATAGTGAACAAGACTTAACCAATAAACAACAATTGTTGAATTCTGAGAAAGATCAGGCAGAGAATTTGATGATTGTGGATTTATTACGAAATGATATTGGTCGAGTGTGTCAACCAGGCTCTGTTTCAGTACCTAGTTTATTTAATATTGAAAGCTTTCCCGCTGTGCATCATTTAGTTAGCACGGTAACGGGAAGGCTCGATACTCAATACACTTGTGAAGATTTACTTCGCGCTTGTTTTCCTGGCGGCTCTATTACGGGCGCACCTAAAATTCGTTCAATGGAAATCATTTCTGAACTAGAAAAGTTCCAACGAGAGATTTATTGTGGCAGCATTGCTTATATAAACGGCAATGGAGACATGGATAGTAGTATTACCATTCGGACATTAGTTTGCCATAACCAACAAATATATTGTTGGGCTGGCGGCGGTATTGTTGCTGATTCAAATGCACAAAGTGAATATCAAGAGTGTTTTGATAAAGTCAGTAAAATTCTTCCTATACTGAGTAAACTCTAAATAAGTAGCCACTCGACTGTCTCTTAACTAACTCTTAACTAGCTCTTAAAACTCTCTTTCTTTTAAATACAAACAAGCCCACAAAGGTGGGCTTGTTTAGTTATTATCGTACTTATTAATAATAACAATAGAGATTAATAGATATAACCTACCTTATTGGCAATTCAATATCTTCAAATAACTTATTCACTTCTGCGGTGTATTTTAATTGAATCGCTTTCTCAACTAATGGACGCGTTAAATGAGGAGCAAACCTCACCATGAAATCATACATATAGTCACGTAAGAAAGAGCCCTTTCTAAAGCCTATACTTGTTAAGCTCGATTTAAAAATATGACTTGCGTCAAGCACACAAAAATCATCATCTTCATTAATAGCCATTGTTGCAATAACACCGACACCAAGACCTAAACGTACATAGGTTTTTATAACATCAGCATCTGTTGCAGTGAACACGACGTTAGGTTTATAACCGGCTGCATTAAATGCTTCATCTAATTCTGAACGTCCGGTAAATCCAAAGATATAAGTGACGATAGGATGTTGAGCGATATCATCAATGGTTAATTTTTTAATATTGGCTAAAGGATGATCTTTAGGCACAATCACTGAACGATTCCAGTGGTAACAAGGTAACATGATGAGATCTTGGTAGAGGTGTAAAGCTTCTGTCGCAATCGCAAAATCAGTTTTTCCTTTAACCACAGATTCACTAATTTGTGTCGGTGTACCTTGGTGCATATGCAAAGACACTTTAGGGTAACGTTTAATAAAGCCTTTAATCACTTCAGGCAAAGCATAACGAGCTTGTGTGTGTGTTGTCGCAATATTCAACTTACCTTGGTCAGGCATTGTATATTGATTAGCTACCGCTTTAATGCTTTCAACTTTACCTAATATTTCAGTTGAATAACGTATAATTTCTTGGCCAGCTGGGGTGACTTTAGTGAGGTGTTTACCACTACGTTCAAATATTTGAATGCCCAGTTCGTCTTCTAACATGCGAACCTGTTTACTGATGCCAGGTTGTGACGTAAATAAATTTTCAGCAGTCGCTGATACATTTAAGTTATGATTTAATACTTCGACAATGTAGCGTAATTGTTGCAATTTCATAATGTTATCAGCTCATGTTTAGTTAGTGCTTATTCCATTTAATTCTATCAGACTTCTACTATTAACAAAGCCCTACTTTTGTATTGTGTATTATTAGATCTATATTAATAACTGTGTTACTTATCTATAGAAGCAATTTATAGTAGATTACACTTGAATTAAAAAACAATAAAACCCCATAAATAGTCAGCAACAAGATACTTTTAATACGTAACATTGAAATGTTATATCCTTTTATAAGTCGGTGAAGTGATGAAAAACATGAATAATGAACAGCTTGATTTCAGTACAATTCTAGCAACAAGCATACATGATATGAAAAACCCACTTGCAATGGTATTACAGTCCATTGAAGATCTTGATCTAGCAGATAACCTGACCACTCAGCAACATAAATCAGTCTCTAATTTACATTATCAAACGTCGCGCATTAATAGCACCTTAATGCAGCTACTAGCGCTTTACCGAGATGAAAAAAAACAGTTACCTATATTTATAGAAGAAAATTCAGTAAATGAATTGCTTACCGATATATTGGAGCGTAACCGGTTATATTTGAATAGCCATCATATTAAGGTCACCGTTAATGTAGAAAAAAGTTTATATGGCTATTATGATGTTGATTTGATCAGTTATTTGATTGGCGATATATTTATTAATGCATTACGTCATGCTAAAAGTGTTGTTAGCATTTCTGCATACTACGAGACACCCTTTTTAACCTTCACAATAGAAGATGATGGTGAAGGCTACCCTCACTACATGATGAATGTGAATGACCGAGATGAATATTCTACTTTTAATGCCAATAAAGGACGCAGTGGCTTAGGACTTTTATTCGCTAAAAAAATTGCTACTGCACATCAATTAAAGCAACTAAAAGGTCATATCAGTCTCACTAATAAACCAGATAATAGTGGCAGTATATTCACTTTACAGTTACCTTAGTGTTACAAATCCGTATAAGTATTAATATAATGTACTTTTTTCTATTATTTACATAAAGAGTTTATATCTTGTACCCATTAATAATTTCTTTAGTCGCTTTATTGCTTATTGTCATGATTGGATACAACATCATTCAACAATATAAACAAAAAGTAGAGACAGAACGTCGTATAACGGTGGCAAAACAACATGCAGTGATTTCCGAAGTGGATGAGCTCTTATTATTTGCAACGAAGATTCCATTTACTAAAGTTTTATTACTTGTTCTAAAGAATAGAATACGTAATGCTTTGTTTATAATGGTTAATATGTCACCTCGTACAGCAAGTTATAAAGAACATTTTGCTGATACTGAAGCTCAAATAAAACAAATAAATGACAATTATGTCGCTCCTTCTGAAAACTCATTTCAATTCCCTACTAATGATAAAGAAGCAGTGACCTTAGTGAAGGCGACTAAAAAAATAAGAGCTGTTTTACGTTCAGAACACGCAAAAGGAAAAATAAACACCAATATATTCGTATCTGAGAATCGTCATTTAGAAATAATACAATTAAAAATAAATTTAGAAACGAGTATTAAACGCATCATTCAAGCTAAGTCGATGAAAGAATATAGCACGGCTAAACAAATGATCGACAAGCTATTAAAAATATTAGATTCAATACCCGATAAAGACAATGAACTATTGCAGAAACATCGATTGCTAGTTGACCATCAAAATGAAGTGAGCACTTATTTATCTGATGGTAACTCGACAAGCAATGAGAACAACCATGAACAAAACAGGTTGAAGAAAGAAAATGCAAAACAAAAAGATATAGAAATGTTATTTGGTGATAAACAAAAGTGGTAACAATCACTTTTCTTAATACATATTTATTCTAACAAACAAATCAAACTTGATATAAATCAATACCTTTAATATCGCCTCACCTATTATGAATAATTATAAATTATTGGGGCGATTGTCATGCATCAAATCACATCCGAACAACAACAACTTTTACAACAAAACCTATTAACCGAATTTATGCAGTTAAAAGAAAAAGTAAAAGCGAGATTAACAGCATCTTCTAAGCAATATCTTAACGACTTAGTTAAAGATGTAGACTCAATGAATGCAGACACCTTGATTGATAGCTTAATACACAGTGAAAGTCATTCATTAAACCTATACAAAACACAAATACAAAGTATCGATGCCGCTTTACAAGGGATTGAGCTAGGTTTGTATGGGTTATGTTCAGATTGTGAAGTGGAAATTGAGATAGAAGAACTATTTAAATGCCCAACGAAACAACGCTGCCCTGCTTGTGAAATAAAATATCAACAACAAAAAGTAAAAGGCTATAAATTATAAAGCGCATTTTATTGTTAACTTTATAGGGAGGTATGTGATAAATTGCCCTCCTTTAACGTTAACTAGAGCAGACATTTTGACCAATAACATTTACCCTTCAACTTCAAACGATGACTCTAGTGCTATAAATTCTATTAGTGAGAAAACTATTCCTTTAACAGCACAACAATGCACAACACACTTTGAGCAATACTTAGCGGTATATCAAAAGCCTAAAAGCGCCGAATTAGCGTTATTATTTCCTGAAGCAGTATCAGTAGTCTCTCGTTATTTAAAACTACCCACTCCTTTGCTGTTGGTTAATAGTCGTCATTGGTTAAGTGCTCAAAAAATGCTTGAACAAACCATTACAGATACTTTACCAACAGGTTATTTATTAAGTTATAACCAAGAAAGTTTGTTTGGTCGATTGTCATTAGAGAATGATGGACAGTTAGACTTCACCGATGGGTACTTAACGCAATACAACCAAGGTGTTTTAGTCCTTAATATCAGCCCGCTATTAGTTGAGCCTGGTTTATGGTTTAAATTGAAATCTGTTTTGCAACGTGGTCACTTGCAAGCTAGCGATGCTGTTAATGCAGAAAAAATAAAACAAGTATTACCTGATCTGACTAAACAACTCATTAATACAAAAATAATTTTAGTCGCGAATCGATTACAACTTGAAGAGTTAATTCAAATTGATCCTGAATATTCACAAGTCTCTTCATTATTTTGTGAGTTAGCGAGTCAAGTGCTAGTGTCACAATCATCTATTGATGCGATCGTGAGTTATTGTCATAACCTGACAAATCAACTTGGATTAGATAATTTAGACAATAATGCTTTATCAACCCTATTAAACTTTTTGGCAACTGAATGCCAACATCAAAATCAACTGTTATTTGCACCGGAATCCATTTTACATACGCTACAATATGCAAATTTATTCAGTGATAATAATAAAATTAGCCAAGACGATTTAAACGCTTATTTTGATGAAGTCGACCAAGCACAATCATTAGCTCGAAAATACAGTGAACAATCTTTGATTGAAGGACAAGTAAACCTACAATTAACCGGTGAAAATATAGGTCAAATTAATGGATTATCCGTTGTAGAGCTCTTAGGTTACCCCTGTGAATTTGGTGAGGTCTTTAGAATCTCTGCGAGTGATATGATTGGTGACGGTGAAATTATTGACGTCGAGCGAAAAGTCGAATTGGCAGGTAACATTCATGCTAAAAGTACGCTCATTGTACAAGGCTATTTAAATCACTTCTTTAGCCATGTTAGTGCATTTCCTTATTCTTGTAATTTAGTCTTTGAACAGTCTTATCAAGAAAGTGATGGAGATAGCGCTTCACTCGCTATTTTAATTGCAGCAAGCTCTTGTTATTCACAATTCCCAGTGAAACAAAACATATTTGTTACAGGATCGCTTGATCAACATGGTAATGTATTAGCCATCGGTGGTATTAATCAAAAAATAGAGTCTGTGACTCGGTTGTTTGAATTAGGTTTAATCACTGACACGGTATTGATTGTTATGCCTAAAGCAAACCAGATTAATTTAACGCTTAATTTACGTACGTTAGCGTTAATTGAAGCAGGTAAAATCGAAATACATACTATTTCTCATTGCCATCAAGCTTATCCATTATTATTAGATAAAACCTTTGATGAAGTTATCAAAGCAATTAACTTACGAATCGATATTGCAGCTAAAGAAGAAATGGAAGAAAATTCGAGTAGTTTACTGTCTAGAATAAAATATTCTATTTTTCATTAGTTTATCAAAGTAAAAACAACCAAGAAATTGATTATTCTTGATTGTTTACATGGGCTCATATACAGTATGGCGCTCATTATTTCGTGGTATTAAGTTTTATGTTTATTTTAATACCTCACCTTATCAATTATTTTAAGAAAAGTGATTATGACTAAAATCGTATCCCAAAAAGAGTTGGGTAAAAACTCTTACAATAAAGAAGAATTAATTAAATGTGGTCAAGGTGAGCTATTTGGCGAAGGCAACTGTCAATTACCAATCGACAAAATGCTTATGTTAGATCGTATTATCAGCATTACTGAAGATGGTGGCGAACATGGTAAAGGCGAGCTAATCGCTGAGCTAGACATCGACAAAGCATTATGGTTTTTCCAATGCCACTTTCCAAACGATCCAGTCATGCCTGGTTGTTTAGGACTGGATGCAATGTGGCAATTAGTTGGTTTCTTCCTAGGTTGGAGTGGCGGCCCTGGTAAAGGTCGTGCGCTAGGTGTAGGTAATGTTAAATTCACCGGTCAAGTTTTACCAACAGCTAAAAAAGTAACTTACCGCATTACTATGAAACGTTTAATTATGCGTAAATTAGTAATGGGTATTGCTGATGGTGTTGTGGAAGTAGATGGAAAAGTTATCTACGCTGCTGAAGATTTAAAAGTTGGTTTATTCGTGGATACATCAAGCTTTTAAATTGAGTCGTTAATTATTATTTAAAGCACTGATTATGTTTGTAATCGGTGCTTTTTTTTATCTATTATTTATGTGTATTTGATGCACTCACTTAACTATAAATTTAGCATTTATAAACTTTACGCAGAAAATTGACCGAATTCAGTTGACCAGGTCACGTTGTAAGTTAAGGACTGTCGAAGGGTTAACTTCTATCGGTGAATTAACGAAAAAAAAGTTATTTTTACGGGTAAAATAGATCCATTAATTAGAGTGATGAATATAACCACTAAACTAGCTAGGTAACTCATATATTGAGCTATCTATTATCAATATTGAACTTTTATTGTCTCACAAGGACCGAGTATGGCTTTCTTATTTAATTTCATTAAGCAGTTGTTTGTTAAAGGCTTTAAATTTATTAACTTTATCCGTTTGTTCATTCTTAATAGTCTATTCCTAATAATAATATTAGTTATTTTCATCTCTTTTCGAACACAAGAAGAACCCATTAAAGTGGCAGATAATTCATATCTTCGCTTAGATTTAAATGGGTATATTGTTGAAAAAAAACAACCGATCAATATTTCCCAAGAAATTTCAAAACAATTAGCTGGGTTAGATCAAGAAGTACCACAAGCATTCGAGACACAAGAATTGATTAAAACAATTCGAAGTGCAAAACACGATAATAGAATAACCGGCTTAGTCTTAGAGTTAACAGATTTACAATCGGCAAGTCTTGATCAGCTTTCAGATATTGGAGAAGCGATTAAAGAATTTAAAGCTGATGGCAAACCTGTATTTGCCTATGCAGATAATTATACTCAAACTCAATACTATTTAGCCGCTTATGCAGATCACATTACTTTGCCACCAAATGGTTTTGTGCTGTTACAAGGCTATTCGGTTAATAGACTATATTTTAAAGATCTACTCGACACGTTATTAGTGACACCACATATATTTAAAGTGGGCACTTATAAGTCATTTGTTGAACCTTTTACTGAAACTAAAATGTCTCAATATAGCAAAGAAGCGAATCAACATTGGTTAGATCAGCTTTGGGAAAGCTATATAAAACGAATCTTAGCGCAACGTAAAGACAATAAACTAATAACAGCTAATTCTATAAATCCTGATTTAGAGTCTCTTAAAGCAAAATTACAGGCGGTATCTGGTGACACAAGTGAATATGCACTTTCAGTCGGATTAGTTGACGAATTAGCTTTTTATGATGATTTCGTCTCAAACTTAACCCGCCTTGCGAATACGGAAGATGACACGGTGAATGTTATCGACTACAACAGTTATCGCTCAACCCTATCGCCTTTATATAAAACAACAGGTGCAGAAAATCAAATAGCAGTCATACATGGCACCGGAGAAATCGTATCTGGATTTACTGATGGGACAACGATTGCAGATAAAAGCTTTAATGCTCTATTACAACAAGCACGTAATGATAGCCGTGTAAAAGCAGTTGTTATACGTTTAGATACACCAGGTGGTAGTGCTTTTGCTTCTGAGAATATTAGACAGCAAGTACTTGCTTTAAAAACAGCAGGTAAAAAAGTAGTGGTATCAATGGGAGCTGTGACTGCTTCAGGTGGTTATTGGATAGCTTCTGCAGCAGATGAGATTATTGCGTCCCCAACAACATTAACAGGCTCTATCGGTATATTTGGTATGTTTGCGACTATCGATAAGTCACTTAATAAAATTGGCGTTCACCAAGATGGCGTGTCAACTAGCCCTCTTTCAGGGTTTGGAATAACACAGCCCTTAAGCCCTGAACTGGCTGAAATATTTCAAATAGGTATTGAAAATGGATACGCTAACTTCTTAAAAGTAGTATCAGAAGGACGTAGCATGTCAGTAGAAGAGGTTGATAAAGTAGCACAAGGTCGTGTTTGGACGGGTGTCGATGGCTTAGAAAATGGTTTGGTCGATCAGTTAGGCGATTTACAATCTGCCATTAATACAGCAGCAAGCTTAGCCAATATAAGTGATTTTGATGTGATATCTATCGAGCCTAAAGTCTCTTCTAAACAAGCCATTTTTAATCAGATATTAACCAGCTCAATCACATTACTACCGAGTGGTGTTATTAAACAACGCTCATGGATATCTATATTTTCAGACCTAGAAGAACAAGCAAACTTTATGACAAGGTTGAATGACCCACAAAGTCGTTATGTATATTGTACTCAATGTTATATCGAATAGTGTTCTATACAATTATTAACAGGGACTAATCTACTTTTACTTTTAATTTATCTCCCACCCAACGTTATGTTGAATGACGCATGGGTGGGAAATTTTCTCACCTTCTTTCCAACATACACCTCTTTCAATCTTTCAAATTATTTATCTTATATGAAATACTAGGCTTGTTAAGTTCAATATTGGCCCCCATTACTTGATGGTAGCATGTATTTTTATAGGGATATTCGACACAGTATGAATGATCATTTAAATAATAATAATTATAAAATATCGAGCAAATTATGAAACAACGTCTCTATGCATTACAACATTATACGGAAGCCGGTGATTTAAAAGCACCACCACTTTTATTGTATATTTTATTGTTTTTATCTAGAACTTGGATGCTTCTCATTATCTCAGTTGCATCACAACAAACGGGTAATAAATTATTACAAATATTCTATCCCGATAAAATGCACTTTTATTTGGGCTTAATCATTGGCTTATTCCCATTGATCATATTTTTGGTCTCAGGGCGTCGTCATGCGCAATCTAGTTGGGCTTTAAAATGTTGGCCGTTTTGCTTTTCTTTACTTATTGCAGGCGTATTGGGTGATTTAGCTTTACAAGTTTATTACCTGTATACAGAACACTTTATGTATTCTATAACGGCATCCATTCAATTAGTCGTTGTTGCTTGGAGTTGTATTTATATACTTAAAAGTAAGCAATTAAGAGATTGTTTTAAATAAAGATAAAGTTGATTTAAGTTAATTATCAATCAAAGCAAAAATACATTCATACGTTGGTTAATAAAAAGATATTTAGTTACAAAAATGCCTCAACAATGTGAGGCATTTTTATAAAGTAAAAGATTAACTACACATTAATGTAACTTTTAATGTAACTTTTAATGTAGCTTTAATCGAGGACGTAACACTCTATTTATTTTTTCAACAATGGTCATTAACCCCGTACGAATGTAACCGTGTAAGGCAACTTGATGCATACGATACAAAGAAACGTACACAACTTTAGCTAAACGCCCTTCTACCATCATAGAACCTTGCATCAAGCTTCCCATTAAACTACCTACCGTACTGTAGTTACTTAATGAAACGAGAGAACCATAGTCCGTATATTTATAATCGCTTAATGGTTTATCTTTAAGAGTCGCTAATATATTTTTAGCAACCAATGATGCCATTTGATGAGCAGATTGAGCACGAGGAGGCACGAAACCGGCGTTAGGCAACGCACAACTTGCACAGTCACCAATCGCATAAATATCGTTATCTAATGTAGTTTGTAATGTTGGTTTAACAATTAACTGGTTAATTCTATTGGTTTCTAAGCCGGCTAAGTCTTTTAAATAATCAGGCGCTTTAATACCCGCAGCCCACACAATTAAATCAGCTTTGATTAATTCACCAGATTTGGTTAACAGCCCTTCTTCATTAGCTTCCGTGACCATAGTGTTAGTACGTACATCAACGCCTAGTTTAAGAAGTTCTCGATGTGCAGACGCTGAGATTCGTTTTGGTAAAGCGGGTAAAATACTATCACCGGCTTCAATTAAACTAACGCGTAAATCGGCACTTTTGATGTGTGAAAAACCATAACTAGACACTTGTTTAAGTGAATTGTACAACTCAGCAGATAACTCTACCCCAGTTGCGCCCGCACCAATAATTGAAACGTTAACCGAATTAGTTTCTTTAACACCTAGTTGTAAATATTTATTTAACATACGGTGGTGGAATTTTTTAGCCTGTTGAGGGCTATCTAAAAAGATACAATGATCGCTAACACCCTTAGTATTAAAGTCATTACTAACACTGCCTAAGGCCATAACTAAAATGTCATACTCAAGGTGACTTTCAGGTAAAATTTGACGCCCTTCTTCATCGAATAAAGGGTCGATTGAAATGGTTTTATTAACGCGGTCTAAATTGCGCATCGCACCTAATTTAAAGTTAAATGAATGATTTGTTGCATGTGCCCTGTAACTAACAGCATCAATACCATCATCTAAAGATCCTGCCGCCACTTCATGTAACAAGGGTTTCCAAAGATGGGTACTATTCTTATCAACTAACGTAATATGTGCTTTTTGTTTCCGACCAAGCTTATTACCTAATTTTGTTGCTAACTCTAAACCGCCAGCACCGCCACCTACAATTACAATTTTCTTCATAACGACCTCAATAAAATTAAATTTTTTACAAAAAACACTCTTATCTCTATCGAAAAAATATTTTTTATAAAAAAAGTTGATCTACATCGTACTTTACGAAAAGTAAGGTTATAAAAAAATGGGCGCTAAGTCACCTTATTTTACGTTTGATTGCGAATGAAGTCGCATTTGAGTTATTTAACCTCGGTTCTGGATAAGCAAGCACCGCTATTTCGACGTTAAATTATCTCTCAACAACCCGTTATTGCTTCAATAATTTGCTTTTAACGACGTAAAACTACCGCCATTGTATTGTCAAAAAAGATAATCTTATGTTTTTAAATATATTTCTGCTTTCATTAACCAGAATGAGATTATTTAACATAAATTATAGGATAGTTTTTCATTTGAAGTTAAACCTGCATTAAGCAGGTTTATAGTGTTGAGCTGATATAGTTCGGTGTTTAAAGATTTATTTATCTATTTTGAATTTTTTAATCGTTGCTAGATGCGCTGTAATATCTGTAAATTTATGACCTTGATTTTGGTCAAAAATAATCGGGTAGTATTCAGCCAGTTCATGATTACTTACTTCACTATCAAGTACATCATCCACAGTTGAAAGAATGCATAAGCAATTACTTTCATTTTCACGTCGGAAATCGCTGACACACTTTGTATCTATATCGAAATACTCTTCTGGCCATTCAATTCGTCCAACCATATTGTCTTCAGGATGCAGGTTAGGGTTAAATATGACTTGCTTAATGCCGCATAAGAAACCAATTCTTTCGCTCCAATAACCACCAAGACCCACACCACAGATTAAGGGAACACTATCATCAGTGCTTTTAATATGATGATGCACTTCTTTTAATATGTGGCTCATGTCCTGTTTTGGTTGGATCGTACTGTAATGCACAAAACGAACATCCTGATCGATAGACTTTAATTGCATCACTTTTTCGTGATTACCAGGACTCGTTGCATCAAAACCATGTAGATAGATGATCATGTATTTAATTCCGCCTTTTATACCATTGCGTGATATGACTTAAACATCTCATTATTAACAAGGTCACATTAATAACGAGATTAATAAGACACTAAGTTAATATAATATTAGTCTAAATAAACTTATTAATAGTGCAAATATTGCTTAACGCTATCTTAACCTAATTTAGTGGCTTGCGTTAAAATCGAGTAATAAGCGTCTACTCTCAGCCCAATAAACATTATGTTGTAAAGGCAACGATAGTTTATTTTTATCTGCCAACAAAGAGGCTATCAGTGTTTCATTACCATCATTAGTGACTTGTAAACCATCTAAAATGGTCATTGCTGCAGGTGTATCATTGCAAGCTAATATAAGATCACAACCTGCATTAATCGCTTCTTTTGCTCGAGATAAATGATTGCCCACAAAGCTCGCTCCATGCATCGAAATATCATCGCTAATAATAGCCCCTGTAAAACCCAGCTTTTGTTTCAATACTTTCTGTAACCAATACGAAGAAAAGCCACAAGGTAAATCGTCACATTGTGCATAAACAACATGTGACGGCATGATGGCATCTAATTTATTACTTTTAATTAGCTCAGCAAACGGCTGCATATCATGCTTAGAAATGTGTTCAAAACTTCGGTTATCCACTGGTAGCGCAATATGAGAGTCTGCTTTTACACTGCCATGCCCAGGAAAATGTTTACCCGTGCTAGACATACCTGCTAGTTTCATTCCCTCAATATACGCTGAAGCTAATTGAGAGACTTGGTCTTTATCATCACTAAAAGCGCGTTCTCTAATTACATCAGATATCCCATTGATATCTAAAACAGGTGCGAAGCTTAAATCAATATCACAGGCAAGTAATTCACTGGCCATAACAAATGCACTTGCTTTCGCTAAACTTAATGCTTCATCCATTGATGATGAATTTGTAACCAGAGAACCACAAGAAGGCAACTCAGTAAATCCATCACGAAAACGTTGTACACGCCCTCCTTCATGATCAACCGAAATAATAATATCTTGTTTAGCGTATAGTCGAATTTGTTGTACTAGTTCTTTCAATTGTAAAATATTATCAAAGTTACGAGTGAATAAAATAACACCAGCAACGAGAGGATGACCTAAGTATTCTTGTTCAGTTTCAGTTAACTGATGACCTTCTACATCCAAAATGATTGGGCGCATATTTATGTCCATTTTAATTAAAAAGCCAGCAATGCTGGCTTTAGAAATGACTTTATCGAACGATTTTTTAATTGAATCGTTTAAATTAAAACAAATTACATTAACTAATTCTAGCCAGTAATTTTTTAACTTCTTTTAGTTTATCTTCTGGTGCAGTTTCTAACAGTTTATTTAGTATCGTTTTTGCACCTTCTTTTTCATCTATCTCTAAATAAGCGTGTGCCAGATCTAACTGTGCAGCAACACCATCGGCATCAGTATCAAACTCCGTAAATGAATCGACGACATCAGGAAATTCATCTAATCCAAATTCTAAATTAAAATCTTCTTCTGTAACATCATCACCTTCATTACCGGTTAGCAAGGTATCGATATCGATGAAACCTTTATCATCATTTTTATCAAAGCTTGGTAATGCGACATCTTCATTAAACGCACCATTACTTAATTGTTTTGCTAATGTATCGGCATCTACTGGAATCTCAGGTAAGACTTCTGGCTCTTTAACATCAACGGCCATTTCTTCATCGATTGATTCAGGTACAGCTTCTTGTTCAATGACTTCTTCATCAATCGATTCAAGTAATTCATCTACGTTAGTTGTAACGTCTTCATCAGCCGATTCAAGTAATTCATCTATGTCAGTTGTAACGTCTTCATCAACCGATTCAAGTAATTCATCTACGTCAGTTGTAACATCTTCATCAGCCGACTCAAGTAATTCATCTATATCAGTATCAGTAGGAATATCGGTAGAAATGT
This sequence comes from uncultured Psychromonas sp., assembly GCF_947489755.1. Lineage (GTDB taxonomy): Bacteria > Pseudomonadota > Gammaproteobacteria > Enterobacterales > Psychromonadaceae > Psychromonas. The sequence goes on along the minus strand of NZ_CANLFB010000009.1, from coordinate 59,858 downwards.
CTTCTTCAAGCGTATCAGGTAGAACGTCATCTATTTTTTGTTCATCGACCTCAGATAACGTTTCTATTTCAACTTCTGATGATAATGAATCGATATCTTCGATTGCATTATTTTCATCTGATAAATCAAGTTCTATTGGTTCTTGGACGCCTTCTGATAAAGCGCTTTCAATATCCACTAATTCATCAATATCAGATTCAGGTTCAGCTTGTGCGAGTTCAGACTCCCACTGGGCTGCTAAATCTAAATCACTTTGATCAGTATCTTCTAAATTTAAATCTGTTTCAGACAAATCAATGACATCATCTGAACCATCAATAATCGCATCAAGATCAAAGTCTAACTCATTGTCATTATTTTCATCTATATCAGGTGTTTCATCATCAATTAATTCAGTATCGACCACTTCTTCAACGTTATTTACTTGCTCAGTGATATCTTCCTGAAGCGCTTCAACTCCACTCTCTTCACTATTACTGATGTCATCATCATTAACTTCAGCAATATCGTCCATCGATGTGTCAACAATGAAGTCACTATCATCTAGATCATCAGGTAAAGGCGGCATATCTAAATCGTCATCTAATAACGTATCAAATTCACTTTTCTCTTCACTTAGAATGGAAGTTGATTCAGCAAGTTCTTGTTGACGTAAAGCCAGCTCTCGCTTGGATTTTAAACGTAGAATCAGTAAGAAAATGCCCGTTAATAATAACAATGGGAATAAAATAGCAAAAATTAAAATAGAAGTTGATGAACTAATAGCACGTAAAATAGTATTTAAAATACCAGGACCACTGAACGGAGGCTCTTCGATAGCATCAATTTGTGCTTTATATTGATCAATCAGTGCTTGAAGCTCTTTCTGAACCTTTATATCTTGTTCGACTTGCTCTGAAAGAGAAGCTATTTGATCACTTAACGGCTGTAGTTTTAACTTTAAACGTTGGTTAGATTCTGTAGCAATAATTAATTGCTCACTTAACAAAGCAAGTTCTTTTTCTTGATTTGCTACTTGTTCTTCATTACGAGTTAACGTCTGCTCTTTATCTTCTAAGTCTTTTTTCAACCCCTCTACATTAGCATCATCAATTGGCACAAATGTAGGTTCTACGTTATTTTTGACATCCGTTTTTACGGCTTCAGGTGTCGCAACAGGCAGCTCTTTTGGAGCTGGTTTGTTAACTTTAGGTGTCGGTTTTAATAGCGCGTAAGCTTCAGCATTAGATTGTTGTGCGATTAATGCGGGGCTAGGTATGTTGATCACAGATGATTCAATAATTTTATTGATATCACCTTGACGGAAAGCGGATGGATTTGATTTATAAATAGCAGCTAAGGTTTGATAAACTGACACATTATCATTAGGTCTAAGTCGAGTTGCAATTGACCATAACGTTTCAGAACTTTTAATTGGTCCATACTTTATCGGTGTATTTATTGGCGTAACCGATGAAGCGGTAGATGCTGGAGTTGCTTCAACAGTTTGTTGTATTTCAACCTCTTCATTAGGCCCAATAAGTTCAACACTTTGTACAGGCACACTAAATAACAACGGAGAGCAACAAACAAGACCAAGCAAAATGCGATTCATAAACGATCCTTGTGAGGGAAAAGCAAAATAATATTATTTATATAATAAACTAGGACAATCAATAGAAGATCTTTTAAAACAAATAAAAAGGCTAGAGTTGAGACCTAGCCTATCAAAATACTATTTACAAATAAGTATAGGCTAACTTCTCCATTACTAATACTGCATTTGTTGCAATACCGTAATGAACATTGTCTGCACATACCCACATGTTAATACCAGCGGCATCACAAGTATCTTTTCGTAGACGTCCAACATGTACTTCAACATTACCTACAACATCGTCGATCATATTAGCATAATCACCCACAGACGGAGCAAGTACAATATTATCACTGTGATGCAATGCGTTTGCGACTTCTTCAAGCTCTACAGGGTAATGTGTAACAATATGAACCGCTTGAGAGCAGCCATAAAACATCGGTACAACAACTTGCGTAGTCGAAACAACCATTTCAGGGTCGTTTAATAAACGTCTTGTTTCAGCAGCTAAACGTAATTCAGAAAATGTAATACCATCTTCATTGAATTCATCAATTTGCGGCACGATGTTAAATGCTATTTGTTGTTTAAATCTTTTTTGTTCAATGGCTTTAGCATTCAATAAAAGTGCCGTCTCACTTGCTAAGGCGCTCACACCAACTTTACCAATGCATGATACAGATTGGTAACCAGCAACTGTCACACGTTTAATACCTACTTCTTGATGGATTTGTTTAATCGCTAAGGTTAATTGTGCTGTTTCAGGGCTTGGAATAGCAATAATATTTGAATCACTGTAACGCGCAATGTCATCATCATTAATACCCATTTGTACTAAAGGTACTGCTGCATCTTCCAAATAGTAACCACTGATATCAATAACAACACAGTGTTCTTTTGCAATCGGAATCCATTGTTGTGCGACATCACGATCAGCAAGGAACAAAGCAATATCCACTTGTTGCCAATCAAATGATTCAATCTCTAATACATCAACTGGTTTACCTGAATACATAACAGAGGCTGTTTCTGACTCGCCAATATTTAAAGGGAAAATATTATTAATTGCAAAGTCACGTTTTAATAACACTTCTAACGTCGTTTCAATACAACCGTCAATTTCACCAATAAGTGCAATATTATATTCTTTGTTCATGTTGACCTTTTATTTGTTTTTAACAGTAAAACCAATTTGCTTTAAATTGATTTGTTGTGAATTCTGATGGATAGGATCAATAAAATTAAGCGAAAGCGTAGAAAGCTCTCTCCGTTCAGGATAATTTTTACGCATTTGATCAAAACCATTTATTTGATTAACTTTATTTCTAAATAAGGCATCATCTCTGCGCACATCATATATCAAATGTACTAAAGATTTTAATAATTCTGATGTTAAAGATGATTGGATATCAGTTTGGCTAATCTTTGCTTTAACGATAAAGTCATTACTATTTAAAAGCGTTTCAGTTTTTAAATATTGACAGAGTGCTTGATATAGCATTTCCGTACCACGAACACGACCATCTAAGCTATAACCTGCGATATGCGGTGTTGCTAACGTAACAAAAGGCAACAAGGCTTTTTCAATATGAGGTTCATTTTCCCAAACATCTAACACTAATGTTGGTGTTTTTTGTTGTGTTGCTAATGTTAATAACGCTTGGTTATCGATCACTTCGCCACGACAAGCATTAATCAATATCTGTTCTGGATTAAGTTGTTGTAATACCGACTCATCAAACAGATGGAAAGTTTTAAAGGGACCTTGCATTGTTTTAGGGACGTGTAATGAAATAATATCTGATGTTAAGACATCAGAAAATTCACAAAACGCTCTGGTATCACCCGCTGCTTGTAAAGGTGGATCATATAATTTACAACGAACACCTAATCCAGTTAAACATTTGTAAACTGCACTACCAGTATTACCCGCGCCAACAATAGCAACACTTTTATCAACCAATTCAAATTGTTTGCTTTCAGCTAACACCAACAAGGCACTTAATACGTATTCAGCAACGGATATTTTATTACACCCAGGCGCACTACTAAATGCAATGTTACGCTTTTGTAAGTAATCTAAATCTATATGGTCAGTGCCAATCGTAGCCGTGCCAACAAACTTGATCTTGTCGTTCAGGCTTAACAATGTTTGATCAACTTTAGTGATTGAACGAACTAATAATATATCAGCATCTTTTACTTGTTCAGGCGTGACATCACGTCCAGAAAAGGTAATTATTTCACCAAAAGAATCAAAGAAATTTTTACCGTACGGTACATTCTCATCAATATAAATTTTCATTATTTATCCTGACTTATAACCAAACGAAAAAAAGGAGCCAAGGCTCCTTTTTTATGCATTAAACGATAGCTTATTTGTAACGTTTAAAGACCAATGTTGCATTTGTTCCACCAAAACCAAAACTATTAGACATAACAATGTCTAATTTAGCTGCTTCAGGTTTGTTTTTAACAATTGGAAGATTAACTGCTTTTTCATCAACTTCATCGATATTACATGAAGCAGAAATAAAATCATTTTCCATCATTAATAAACTGTAAATAGCTTCATGAACACCAGCTGCACCTAATGAATGGCCAGTTTGTGATTTAGTAGAGCTAATCTTTGGAGCACCATCAGCGAATACAATGTTAATTGCCTCTAACTCTTTAACATCACCAACCGGTGTTGATGTACCGTGAGTGTTTAAGTAATCAACTTTACCTTCAACTGTTGAAAGTGCTTGTTGCATACAACGTACCGCGCCTTCACCAGATGGAGCAACCATGTCGTAACCGTCAGAAGTTGCACCATAACCTACGATTTCACCGTAAATTTTAGCGCCACGAGCAAGTGCATGTTCAAGTTCTTCAACAACAACCATACCGCCGCCGCCAGAGATAACAAAACCATCGCGTTTTGTATCATAAGTACGAGATGCTTTATCAGGTGTTTCATTATATTTACTTGAAAGTGCGCCCATCGCATCAAACTCACAAGCCATTGTCCAATCTAACTCTTCACCACCACCGGCAAAAACAATATCTTGTTTGCCAAGTTGGATTTGTTCAAGCGCGTGACCAATACAATGTGAACTCGTTGCACAAGCAGAGCTCATTGAGTAGTTGATACCTTTAATTTTAAATGGCGTAGCTACGCAAGCAGAGGTAGTACTCGCCATCGTACGTGGAACCATATAAGGGCCAACACGACGTACGCCTCTCTCTTTCATGATTTGGCATGCATCAACTTGGTTTTTTGAAGAACCACCGCCAGAACCTGCCACTAAACCAGTGCGCACATTTGAAACCATGTCTTCTGGTAAATTAGCATCAGCAACTGCTTGTTGCATTGACAAATAAGTGTATGCAGCTGCATCACCCATGAAACGCATTACTTTACGGTCAATATGCTCAGAAGGATTGATTTTTAAATCACCCCAAACTTGGCTACGCATTCCCACTTCTTTAAATTGCTCAGAAAATGTAATGCCTGACTGGCCACTTTTAAGTGATGCTAAAACTTCTTCTTTATTGTTACCAATACTAGAAACAATACCGATACCTGTAATTACTGCTCTTTTCATTATTAAGCCTTTATTGCTTGAGGGACTAATTATATGATCATCAAGTGTGAACCAATTTTCTTAAATCAACCTGACTTTTATAAAATATGATCGCATATATAGAGGAATATAACTTGTCTCAAGATAAAAACAATATAATTAAGCAATCACAACTTTACTGGTCAGATCAGTTAGAAGCACATTCAAACCAATTTGATAGCGCTCATTTTAACAAAGATAAAGCAATTAACATATCTCAATATGTATTTTGTGACGGGAATTTCTTACTTAAAAGATGGAAATCGTTTTCAAGTCCTCTATTTTGTATTGTTGAGATAGGGTTTGAACGTGCCATTAACTTTATCAATACCGCACAACACTTCCTCAATTTCCAAAAGAAGCATCCCGATGCAAGGCTTCAACGCTTACATTATATTAGTTTTGAACAAACTCCCCTTAGTATTGAAGAGCTTACTCATATACTTCAACAGTTCCCGCAGTTTGCAGATGTAATAAAACCATTGATTGCACAATACCCAATTAAGCTGATCGGTTGTCATCGATTATCTTTTAACGACGGACAAATAGTATTAGATTTATGGTTTGGCGATACAAATCAACAACTCAATAATATAAATGGCTGCAATGACGGAATAGCCGATGCTTGGTTCCTTAATACATTGCATCTCAGCGAAGAGGCTACAAAGGAACATCAAACATTCTGTGACAACCTATCTAAACACTCTAAAAAACAAGCCACGTTAAGTGCTTTAACCACATCAAGCTTGGTTAAAAATACTTTAATAAAATCAGGTTTTCAAGTAAGAATTGATAAAGGTTACCAGCAACAAAGTGACATTTTATTAGGTGAATTACGCACACTCCCCGCTACTGAACAAACTAAACAAGATTTATCAGCGCCATTACATCAAGCCAATACCTCTATTAAAGATGCAGCTATTAAAGATGTTGCCATTATAGGTGGAGGTATTTCAGCACTATGCACTGCGTTGTCTTTGGCAAAACGAGGCAATAAAGTCACTATCTATACAAAAGATAATCACTTAGGCACTGGCGCATCGGGTAACTTACAAGGCGCTCTCTATCCTCTATTAAACCAACAGCACGACGAATTAGGTCAGTTATTCGCGAACGCTTATTTATATGCCCTTAATTTTTATAAAGAGATTGATCACCAATACCCATTTGCTCACGAATTTAATGGTGTTATCCAACTTGCTTATGATCCAAGTTCCACCAAAAAACTACAAAAAATAAACGATGCTAACTTACCAGAGCAGCTACTACATTGGATAACACCTGAAATCACAAATCAATTAGCGGGTGTGAGCATTGACCATCCAGCATTATTTTATCCGACAGGTGGTTGGTTAAGCCCAAGAGAAGTAATAACCTCTTTGCATAAAAAATTAAATGAATTTAGCAATGTAACGATTCACTATCATCATCAAATTAACACTTTTTCTGAGCAACCGAGTTTGCACGAACAACAACCAGAATCAACCGAATGGTTGTTACAAGCAGCAGTCACTAATACATTAGACTCAACTAACCAATTAAAAGAATATACACATAACACCCTCGTTATCGCCGCTGGGTTTGATACTTTAACCTTTGATCAGTGCCGTGCAGTTCCGCTTTCTGCTGCTCGAGGTCAAGTCAGCCACATTAAAACTAACCCTACATTATCTTCTTTAAAGCGCACGCTTTGCCATGAAGGTTACTTAACACCAAGCATTCAAGGTGAGCATTGTATGGGTGCAACCTTTAAACGCCATGATCAAGATATTGAATATCGAGCATCGGAACAAATCGACAACCATCAAAAACTCAAAAAATGTATTGCAAACAAACCTTGGGTTGACTCGATTACCGTTAACGAGCAAGCACACGTAGGAGTCCGCTGTACAACAAGGGATCATTTCCCGTATGTTGGTGCATTAACAGATTACAATCAATTAAAGCAAAATTATGAGCTTGCCTCGTCAACCAATAAAAACTTAACGGTATTATCTGGGGTTTATTTATTAACAGGATTAGGGTCGAGAGGTTTATGTAGTGCGCCTTTATTAGGCGAATTATTGGCAAGTGACATTAACAATGAAAGCTTACCTCTGGATAAGAATATAGTTAAAAGGATGCAAATTCCACGACAATGGATAAACTACATGCTTAAAAACAAAGCTTTAAAAGATTAAAAAACAGGCTGTTTATACATAAATTGGTAGTAATTAGAAGTGAGCTCAGGATTGGACTTTGTTAAAAGCACAATTTACGGTAATCTACTGCTCCGGTTTAAGGGTAAATAAAATAGTCCTTTATAAAAAATTAATGAGAAAAATTGCAGCTTAATGAAATATTCCCGCGTTTATATTAATAGTATGGCTTATGAATTAGCCCCAGAAGTGGTCACAAGTAAAGATTTAGAGTCTCGCCTGGCACCTTTATATCAAAAACTACGAATTCCTGCTGGTCAGCTAGCTGCATTAACAGGCATTGAAGAAAGAAGATGGTGGCCAACTGATCACCGTTTGTCCGATGGAGCCATTGAAGCGGCGAAGAAATCATTAGATGAAACAGGCATTAATGTCGATGATATTGGCGCTGTTGTTTATACTGGTGTTTGTCGTGACCAACACGAACCAGCAACCGCTTGTCGTATAGCCGCTGAATTAGGTGTGAACAGAAGCACTGCCATTTATGACATTAGTAACGCATGTTTAGGTGTGTTGTCAGGTATCTTAGACATCGCTAATCGCATTGAATTAGGCCAAATTAAAGCCGGCTTAGTGGTTTCATGTGAATCAGCTCGTCATATTGTTGATATTACTATCGATAACATGCTGTCAAATCCAAGCATTCAAAACTTTTCTCAATCACTTGCTACCTTAACAGGCGGTTCAGGTGCTGTTGCCGTATTACTGACCGATGGTTCTTTACCGCTTAAAAATGAACGTCAACATAAACTATTAGGTGCAAGTCACCTTTCAGCGCCAGAGCATCATGACTTATGTAAATGGGGCTTACAAGAAGTCGGTCTTAAATTACATCGTGAATTCATGCGTACTAATGCCGTTCCTCTGTTAAAAGAAGGCGTGGCATTAGCACTTGATACCTGGAAAGATTTTTTAACACAGCAACAATGGTCCGTTGATAGTGTTGATAAAGTAATATGCCATCAAGTGGGTTCTGCGAATCAAAAACAAGTATTAACCGCGTTAGGTATTCCAGCTGAAAAAGAATACCCAACGTTTCAATATTTAGGCAACATGGGCACAGTATCTTTACCTGTAACAGCCGCGTTAGCAGATGAGAATGGTTTCCTACAAAAAGGTCAGAATGTTAGCTTTTTAGGAATAGGCAGTGGGTTGAATTGTATGATGCTTGGATTGGAGTGGTAGTATGAATTTTGATAGTTTGTTTCCTTTCAGACGAAACTTTTTAGACCTTAACGGTCAAAAATACCATTACCTGAATGAAGGTAAAGGTGAACCTGTTGTGATGGTACACGGTAATCCGAGCTGGTCTTTTTACTACCGTAACTTAGTCACTGAATTAAGCCAGCAATATCAATGTATCGTCCCTGACCATATTGGTTGTGGCCTATCAGATAAACCGTCCGATGCAGATTATGATTACACATTAAATCAGCGTATTAATGATCTCGATAAATTATTAGACCATTTAGACATTAAACAAAACATTACCTTGGTCGTACATGACTGGGGTGGAATGATAGGTATGGGTTACGCAGCACGTTATCCAGATCGTATAAAACGTCTAGTCATTTTAAATACAGCCGCATTTAACCTGCCTAACACCAAAAAGTTTCCAATCCCATTATGGATTTGTAGAAATACTTATCTTGGAACCGTGTTAGTTCGTGGTTTTAATGCATTTTCATCGATTGCATCCTATGTAGGCGTGAAACGTAAGCCAATGCCAAAAGTCATTCGTAAAGCCTATGTTGCTCCTTTTAACTCATGGAAGAATCGTATTTCTACGTTACGATTTGTACAAGATATTCCACTGTTAAAAACCGATCGTAATTATCAGTTAGTTGAAGATATAGATAATAGCTTAAAGCACTTTCAATCTATTCCAACGGTTATATGTTGGGGCTTGCAGGACTTTGTATTCGACAAACATTTCCTAGCAACTTGGAAACAAAGAATGCCCCATGCAGAAGTGCATGAATTTGCAGATTGCGGACATTACATCCTTGAAGATGCCAGTAATGACGTGATCAATATAGTACAAAAATTTATGGCTAAAAACCCATAAATGCCCATGGCGAGTCAATCATCAAAGAGAGGCACAAACCAGCCTAGCAATAAAAAAGGGAATCTATGTCGTCACTTAGTGGCGGCATCAAAAAAATTCCCTGATGATTTAGCCATCAGTGTTCAAAAAAAAACACTCACAGGGCTAACTTACCATGAATTAAACTATCAACAGCTACATCAACAAAGTGATGATATTGCCTTTGCTCTAAATCAATTTGGGCTTAAAGCGGGTGATAAAGCCGTATTAATGGTCACGCCCAGCATTGCTTTTTTTAATCTCACCTTTGCACTATTTAAAGCCGGCATCATCCCAATTCTTGTTGACCCAGGTATGGGCGTTAAGAATCTCAAACAATGTTTTGAAGAGTCTCAGCCCGATGCGTTTATTGGTATTCCTAAAGCCCATTTAGCAAGACGATTATTCGCTTGGGGAAAACAAAGTATTAAACAGGTTATCAATGTTGATGGTCCAGCCGTCTTTGGTGGCACACAATTATCTAGTCTATTAAAGCAATACCCACGACATAGCCACTACCCTATTCAACAGTTAAACCTCAACCAAATGGCCGCCATTTTATTTACCAGTGGCAGCACAGGCGTTCCTAAAGGGGTTGTGTATACGCATCGTATGTTTGAAGCACAAATTGATGTGTTAAAGCAGGATTACGGCATTACACAAGGTGAAGCAGATCTAGCCACATTCCCGTTATTTTCATTATTTGGGCCAGCCTTAGGCATGGCATCAATAGTACCGGAAATGGATGCCAGTAAACCGATTAAAGCAAATCCAGACTTTATCTTCGCAGCCATTAACAAATATCAATGCACCAACTTATTCGCTAACCCTGCACTGCTTGAAGTATTAGGCAAAGCAGGTGAAAAAAAATCGCATACGTTACCCAGTTTAAAGCGAGTTATTTCTGCAGGTGCACCCGCAACATTAGCGTCAATTAATCGTTTTAGTAAAATGTTGACAGGTGAAGCACAAGTCATCAACTCTTATGGTGCGACAGAATCATTACCTATTAGCAAAATGGGCAGTAAACATTTATTAACCACCACTAACATTACCGATCAAGGTGGCGGCATTTGTGTTGGTTACCCAATCAGTAACGTACAAATTGCCATTATTAACATTACAGAACAAAACATCGAACATTGGTATGATGATTTAGCATTAGCACCCTTTGAGATTGGTGAAATTGTTGTTAAAGGGCCACAAGTTAGTCGCTTATATTACCAACGACAATCAGCCACGCGCCAAGCGAAGATAAAAGATGGCAATGCAATTCGTCACCGTATGGGTGATCTAGGCTATCTTGATGACCATGGGAAATTATGGATGTGTGGTCGTAAAGCGCATCAAGTATTAGCAAATCATCTTGCTCAAGAGAAAGCCTACTATTCGATACCCTGTGAGCGTATTTTTAACACCCATGCATCGATTGCACGTAGCGCATTAGTTTCTATTACGATTAACAATAAAGTGACGCCAGCATTGTGTGTTGAGTTGGTAACAAGCGCTAACATCAATAAACAACAATTGTTCAATGAATTAGAAGCAATCGCTCAGCAACATCAACAAACTATCGGCATTAACGACTTTTTTATTCATAAAAGTTTCCCGATGGATATTCGACATAACGCAAAAATATTTAGAGAAAAATTAGCCGTTTGGGCGCAACAACAAATCGAACAAACGACCTAAATGAGCAAGCCCACCATAAGGAATAGTATGCCTGTGTCACCTCTTCTGTTATCACAATACCTACCAGCGCAACAAAATGTGCTCACTCAATTAAGTGAACATGCAAAATGTGTATTGGTAACCGGTGCAGGTGGTTTTTTAGGGACGGCATTATGCCGTTTTCTACGTGCAGCCAATATCAAGGTTATTGGCTTTGCTCGCAGTGACTACCCTCACCTGCAAGAGCTCGGTGTCACCCTCATACAAGGTGATTTACAAGATAAAAATGCCGTCATTAAGGCAATGGCAGGCTGTGACCATGTATTTCATGTCGCATCAAAAGCAGGCGTTTGGGGTGATAAAGCCAGTTATTTTGAGCCAAACGTAACGGGCACAGAAAATATTATAGCGGGCTGCCATCAGCATAATATAAAAAACCTTATTTATACCAGCACACCGAGTGTCACATTCAGTGGTGAAGACGAAAATAACATCGATGAATCACAGCCCTACGCTGAACAGTTTCTTAATTTTTATGGGCTGTCAAAAGCCATCGCAGAACAAATTGTCATCGATAGTCAATCAGCACAACTCAATACAGTCTCATTAAGGCCACATCTAATTTGGGGACCGGGCGATCCGCATCTAGTACCAAGAGTCATCGCACGTGCTAAAGCTGGGAAATTAAAGCTAGTTGGGAAGGTTGATAAATTAGTTGATACCACTTATATCGACAATGCTGTCTATGCGCACTTGTTAGCGGCACTTGAGTTAAATAAATCGAGCCCACGTTGCGCAGGAAAAGCGTACTTTATCAGTAATGACCAACCTATTTTCATGGCTGACATGCTAAATAACATCTTATCAGTGGCTAACTTACCGAAGGTCACCGCAAGAGTCCCAAGTAAACTCGCTTATTGGGTTGGTACGTTATTAGAATGGTGGTATTTAAAAACGGGTAATCAGAACGAACCGATAATGACCCGTTTTGTTGCAAAGCAATTGTCCACCAGCCATTATTTTAATATTACTGCTGCAAAAAATGACTTTGATTACCAAGCTTTAGTAACTTTAGAACAAGGTATGATGCAATTGAAAGATTCTTTAAAGGTAAGCCAATAAAGAGCTAAATAACAGGAAATAACGAAAGCATTAAATCAACATAGCCGCCTAGCCAATTCATCGCTAGGTGACGTTATACTCAAAAAGTCATGCAGTGAAACCGACTAGTAAATCCCACCTTTCAACTCCAACTGAGTTAAATACAAACGCATTTCAAACTCTAATTGATGATAATCAGGCAACATATGTTCACATAATTTGTAGAACGCTTTGTCATGATTTTTTTCGCGAATGTGGCTCAACTCGTGCACTACAATCATTTCCAAGAAAGGTTCGGGAGCAACCTTGAACATCTCACTAATGCGGATCTCATTTTTGCTTTTTAACTTACTGCCCTGCACTCGTGAAATAAAGGTATGTAAACCTAACGCATTATTCACCACATGAATTTTCTTATCGTAAGTGATTTTACTCAGCGGCGATGACTTACGTAAATAACGATTTTTTATATCCATCACATAATCACGTAACAACTTATCGTTATTAACCGTATGTTGCTCTGGGTATTTTTTAAGTAAGAATGTTCCTAACTTGTCATGATCAAGCATTGTTTGTATTTGAACTTGTACCTGAGGAGAATACGCAGAAAGGTATTTAAGTTGGTTAGTGTTACTTTGTGATTTGGACATAATAAATTCTTCAATATAAAAGTGTGGAGATTATAGCCTAGATAGATTAAAGATTTAAATTGTTCCTAGAGTTAGACAATAATGAGAAAAAAAATGTTACATTATAACAAAACAATGATAACTAATTTAGAGGCTGACTACATGAATAAAATTAACAATGTTCTAATCTTAGCAGGAACGCATGGCAACGAATTATCAGGCATATATATCAATAAGTTAATTCAAGATAACCTTTATAATATACAACGTTCATCTTTCTTATCGTCTTCTACGCTGGTTAATGCCAAAGCGATTGAGTGTGCGACACGTTATATTGATACCGATTTAAATCGAGAATTTTCTAGTGTAGAAAATGATCAAAGTCCCAACTCGTATGAACGATTGCTTTCACAACAGTTCATGGCGAAAAACACCCTGCAATACATTTAAAATGGCAATCAGCTTTTAATAGATTTGCATAATACCACCAGCAATATGGGCGCTACACTGATTTTACTGTCCAACGATCCATTTTATAAAAAAATGGGTGCATACGTTAAACAACAGATGCCAGAAGCAAATATACTCTTTGAAGATGAAAAGCCATGGGAAGAGCAAGCCTACCTGTGTACGGCAGCAAAATACGGCGTGATGATAGAAGTGGGCGCACAAGCACATGGCTCATTACAACACAGTACATTATTACTAATGCAAAAAATGCTTAACGCAGTATTAGACTATGTTGAGCAATCTAATCTTGATGCACTAGACTCACTTAAAAATTATGATGCTTTTTATTTCACAGAAGAAGTTGCTATCCCACTTGATCAAGATGGTTTACGCAACGCGATGGTCCACCCAGCAATCTGTGACAAAGACTTTGAAGTAGTCAAACATGGTGAACCGCTATTAATTACTCTACAAGGTGAAGAGATCACTCGAGTCGACACACCAGAAACCTACCCGCATTTCATCAATGAAAGCGCTTATTGTAAAAAGAATATAGCCATGGCATTAGCGGATAAACGACTGGTAGTCATAGAATAATAGCCTTACCCGTAAATGAGCTCAGGTTTTACTAAAGGTAACAACATACATCTAAAGATTTAAATAACGAGCTCATTAATTACCAAGTACTAGCATTTTCTATTTTTATTAAATAATTAATAGGCAGAACTAAACTTCATAGATTTTGGGCATCCAAAGTTTGTTAACTGTCCTTCTTATATTTTTCTGTATTATTTATTATAAACTTAGCTAAATAAAAAATGGAGATGCTAAACCTAAAGTTAGGATTAAAAGTACTAACCAAACAATCAGAAAAGTAAAGACATCGAAAAAATCAATTTCTAATGAGTATTTAAAATGTTCTATATTGCCATCTTTAGTAAATTGAACACCTAAAGGTGAAGTAACATCGAAGTATATGATTCTAGCTTTATTGTCTTTAAATATTACTGCTTTAATTTGTTGATTTGTCGACTTTGCTTTTTCTAAAATAGCCAGAAAATGAAATTCACTTCTAATTTCTTCGCTATTTACTTCATAAATGAAATCACCAGCTTCAATTCCATTTTGATAGCTCTGACCATTTTCTGTTACATTACTGATTCTAAGCATCAGAACTCCTTGGATATACTAAATTAACGAAGTTATAGGTTTTTTAATTTCCTGTTATTTTACATTTACTTGAGATCAAATTAAATGTTTTATTTATATTATCCAACTGAGTATTAAAAATAGAAGCCAGATAATACATTCGCTTAATGATCAACTGACGACGGCTCAAAAAACTTTTCTGAATATATATCTTCACCACATAAATAAGCGCAGCGAACACAATGTGAAATACAGTGATAGTAAGATGTAACAGATAACGAAACCTGAGATTGGCGAGATTGAGTCATAACAACTACCTATTAGCATGTAGCTACATAACTAAAAGATGGAAGAGCCAATATGACTCCTAAAAATTTTGAATGTCCTCTAGTTAGTTACCAGAAAACGAGTATATTTTCTTTTTTCTTAGGTAAATAATAGAGAGAAATGAATCTAAAAATGTTGAGTCCAAGATCTATATCTTATTATCAATCGAAATCAGGATACTGCTCTGGAATTTTACCTGAGTCGGCAGATTCAACTCTGAAGTGCATAACGACTAAGCAGCTATAGCTGCCATATGTTCAGCCATTAATTTGGCTGGCGTATTGTAATCTAATTTCTTTCTTGGTCTGTCATTGAGTTTCAATATTACATTTTTTACTAATGAATTCGATACTTTTTTAAAGTCGGTAGATTTGGGCCAATATTGTCTTAACAAACCATTTGTATTTTCATTTAAACCGCGTTGCCATGAACAGTATGGGTCTGCAAAATAGACTGCACACTTTAATTTTTTGGTTAACTCTTCGTGATAAGCGAACTCTTTACCGTTATCAGCGGTGATGGTTAATACTGCATCTTCAAATGGTTTTAATAATGCAAGTGTGGCCGCAGTGACCGTCTTTGCTGATTTATCATCAATACGTGTCGATACTGTAAAACGCGTTTTACGCTCAACAATAGTCACCAATGCGCCGCTGTGTCCTTTACCAATGACTAAATCTATTTCCCAATCACCAACTCGGCTACGTGTGTCAACTATACTAGGTCGTTCATCGATGCTAACGCGGTTCTTGATAAAACCTCGACCAGCTTGCTTATCTTTATTGCGCACTTGGTAAGCTTTGCCTTTTCGGCGTAGATGTTGGAATAATTGACCACCATTCCGCTTATCGGAGTAAATATGTTGGTAAATAGTTTCATAGCTAATACTGATGCCACGCTCTTTCTTAAGCCATCCTGAAATTTGTTCAGGGCTCCATTTATCATCTAGTTTTATATTTATTAATGCAATCAGAATAGATGTCATTTTTATTGCTTTACGGGCATCAATACGGCGTTTAATTGTTGCTTGTTGAGCTTGATTAATACGGTAACCTCGCTTGCCTGTATTACGAGCAAACTCTCTACTAAGGGTCGATTGACTCACATTCAATTGTTTAGCTATTTTATTTTGACTCATGCCTATTTTCTTTAGTGCGTAAATCTGGCATCGTTGCGCATAGGTCAGTTGTTTATATGTTTTCATTGTTGTATCTCTTGTCGGAGAAAAAGCGATAAGCATATCTTCAGCTGATCGTCTTTTCTACCAATTCAAGTTATGCACTTATGATCTGAATCCAAGTTTCATTTTTAATGAAATTATTTAAAATAAAAAATTAATTCGCATTTACTATGCATCATAAAATAAACAGCTCTGTGCGGATCCTTATGTAGAGCTGGGATTAGATACCTCCTGCTACCCGATTCAGTGCCGTTTATACAGCACCAATGAATTTTTTTACTGTTTTCAAATTTTTAATTTGCTGATCAATACCCTGTAAATCTGTTGGCAAAGAAATAAAATCTATAACCATCTGTAACTTATTATAATTAAATGGATTTTCAATAAAGAATTTAAATAAATCTTCAATATATGAACAGAGATTAAAGTTTTTCATTTCAACATTGAGTGGCTTTATTCCTGAGTGCACATTTATATTCCTAGCTTGCCTTAAAGAATTCAAGACCTCTTTAATAACACCTCTATTTTCATATAAAAATGAAACTCGCTTAATTATTATTTTAGTATCATCGCTTTTAACTAATTTTTCTATAACCGACCATAGTTTCATAAATCTAAACTCTTGTTCGCTATGATCAATGGCAACAATGTAGCTTTGAAGAGAATCAAACAAATGTTCTGAAAATGGATTATGACTTAGTTTTTTAAGGGTGCGAGTTAAAGTAGCTTCAGTTAGCTCAAAGTTATCTATTTCAATTGAGGTTTTACATTTTAAATTTGGTTCATACCATACGTTTATACAAGCACAAGCGCCACTTTCCAAGTGTAAACTATGCACTTGCCCTAAAGATAATATGCTATCACTAGAATACTTCTCTTCTTCTCTAAAAGAAAAATGTGGAATACTTTTTGAAAAGTTTAACTGTAAAATAGCTCTTAGAGTATCAAGAGCTCCGATAGCATTTTTGAATGCAGTTTTAACATCTGGGGCAATTACAGAAATTGATACAAATAGGTAATGAGGTTGTTCTGTAAAGCTCTCCTTCCTATGTTTATGCATAAGTTCAGATCGCGATTTTTTATATTTATTAGGAATATCTTTGTAAAAAGATATAACGCAACCATTTATAGTTCTTCGCTTAAGAACTGAAACATTCTTTAAGTTTATTGATGTTAATAGATAATATTTATTTTTGATCTTTAAGCTATCATCACATTTACTTTTAAAAACTGATAGAACGTTATCTGGTTTCGCAAGATTATTGCTTTTGAAAGCTGATGTAACTGCATTCTTAAAAATCTTATATAAAACACTATAATCAAGGTCGTATTTATGTTTCACTTTTGAAAATAGTGTATCTATTTGAAATTCAACACCACTTTTAGTCCCTACATTCCCATCTTCATTAATAAAAAAATAAGTTTTAATATCAGATATTAAAGATTGTGGACATTGATTATTCTCCCACTTAACACTCAAAACGTATTCCTTAAATAATGAAAATTTACAATGAAGGTATTTAACCGCCGCAATAAGCGGACTCAAATAGAGAGTACAAAATGTTATTGAGTTACGAAATAGACATCACTATTTTTGTTCCGATTTCATGTGCTTGTTAAGTATATTCTTTATGTCGAATTTTGGTTTTGGTATAATTGATCGGAGGATATTCATAATGGTGCTTAAAATACCACCATAAAAGTAAACCTTCTGCATCTTTTAATGTTTTTCCAAATTTACTGAAGTCACATACTGAAATTGTTATACCGCCATAGTTATCTATCGCATTGCGATACTTTAATGCGTTCGCCTCTGTGTTTATCCATTTAGAATGGGTGCTATATCGTTGTGCAAATGTTTGTTTGGTTTGGCCAATATATAATATGTCGCTCTCACCATTAAACCTTGAGAATTTTTTTCGGGTTCTCCATACATATACAATATTTTTTTGCTTATTAGCTAATTCAGATTTTTGAACTTTCTCAAATGATTCCACTGTCAATTCATCAATAACTCCTGGTAGAGTTACAAATTTTTCAATTTCATCATAAAAATCATTTATATTCATATAAACACTACTCTAGTTACATTTAACAGCTTGTTAAACAGAATCATTCTGTATTTCCGGAGGATAGACAGAACACACTTATTTATTTTAATTTGATAATACACTAAAAATCTAAGGGGTTAATCAATTAGTTAACTATAAAGATAAAACCTTGGTCATGTGGATACACAGAGTCATTCCGTGTATTGGGTGGAAATGCGGAACACCACTGAGCTGTATGTAAAATCAGTATAACTAAATTAGTATTACTATAAGTCACCGCTATGCTCTACTGCATTAAGCGACTGCAGTGATCCTCAACAGCATTTCATTAAGCAAGGTAAGTTACACAATTCAGCTAAGTTCAGTTAACCAATCGCTATCAAACAACAGATCTCATCATTACTTGTCATTTTTATCTCTATTATCTTGAAAATGTAATGATGCCCTAGCCTAACAATGTACAATCAGTGCAAAACTGATAAAGGGCTTACTCCACTATGTTTAAATCGTTCTTTCCCAACCCTAAGATATTCTTCATCTCTGTATTAATGTTTGCCGGACTTACTTGCGCTGTATGGTATGGATACAATGAACAGATGGCTGCTTTATTTGGCCTTGATATTACAGACGCTGAACCTGTCATTGGCTTAAAGCATTTTGTAACGAACTCTTTTTTATTATTTTATGCTTATTACTTTCTTTGTACGGCACTATTTGCTTTTGCTTGGTTTAAAATTTCCCCGCATAAATGGCAATGGTGGTCCATTGTTGGCTCTTCAACTATTTTGTTTTCAACCTACTTTTCAGTACAAGTGTCGGTAGCCATTAATAATTGGCGTCGCCCTTTCTTTGATTTAATTCAATCTTTATTAAAACCAATTGGTAATGATGCTCCAACAAAAGCAGTTGATGCTCAGGCAGCGAGTACTGCAACGGGGCAATTATTTGATTTGTTAATTATATTTGGTGAGATCGCATTCTTGGCTATTTTCATCTATGTGGTAACGCGTTTCTTGGTAAGTCATTTTATCTTTCGCTGGCGTACGGCAATGAATGAGTATTACACACAACATTGGCTTAAATTAAGACATGTTGAAGGGGCTTCACAACGTATTCAAGAAGACACGATGCGCTTTGCCTCTATTATGGAGAACCTTGGCGTCGCATTAGTAGAAGCTATTATGACGTTATTTGCTTTCTTACCTGTGTTATGGAGTTTGTCTGAATATGTCTCTGAGTTACCGATAGTGGGTAAGATTGCGCATCCACTGTTTTATGCTGCGTTATTTTGGTCTATCTTTGGCACGGGCTTATTAGCTTTAATTGGTATTAAATTACCGGGTTTAGAGTTTAATAATCAAAAGGTGGAAGCGGCGTTTCGTAAGGAATTGGTTTATGGAGAAGATGATATTCTCCGTGCAACACCTATTACGTTGAATGAACTATTTTCAAATGTACGCAAAAACTACTTCCGTTTATACTTTCATTACATGTACTTTAATGTGGCGCGAATGCTGTATTTACAGGCAGATAATATCTTTGTGTTTATTCTATTGGTCCCTACTATTGTCGTCGGCGCGATCACCTTCGGTATTCTACAGCAGATATTGACCGCTTTTGGTCAAGTGAGTAATTCATTCCAGTATTTAGTGAATTCGTGGACGACCATTGTCGAGCTTTTATCCGTACGTAAACGACTTAAAGCATTTGAATCAACACTAGATGATTAACACCTTGAATTAAAAGCTAATAATGAATGTTGTTTAACGCTATAGCTGTTACGTTAACAATGTTCATTTTTTATCAATGCTCCTTATTATCCATGCTGGTCTTTATCAATGGTAGTTATCAGTGGTTGCTATCAATGTTCATTGTTAACGACCAGTACTGGCACTTGTAAAAATGAATACCTTGCTATTAGTAGGTAGTTCATATCTACTGTGTTCAGCACATCAACATTTATTCATAAAAACATTCATTTTAAATGAATGTCATTCTCTCACAGAGCCACTCACTTTCAATCGTTAATGCGTTACATGCATTTATTTCCTGACAACGATAAATCAATACAGGTTACCTATTAGGGTACAAGAGATTTTAAAATGAATAAGATAAGTACCGACATAGAATTACCAGAATATTCAGAAAGTATTGTGAACACCGTTAGAGAGCCATTGTTAGTATTGGATCAACATTTAAGAGTCATAACAGCAAGTCGTTCATTCTATGATTTTTTTAGAGAAAAGCCAGAAGATACGATAGGTAAACTGATCTATAACTTAGGTAATAACCAGTGGGATATTCCAAAGTTAAGAGAGTTACTAGAAACTATTTTACCGCAAAAAACCAGTTTTGATGATTATAAAGTAGAGCATGATTTTACGACCATTGGTTGGCGGACTATGTTGTTGAATGCACGTCAAATTGTACGGTCACAGTCCCAAGATAGAATAATATTACTGTCTATTGAAGACATTACTGAGCGTAATGCCATTCAAGAAGGGTTAGTAAAAGCCAATAAAGAACTAGAAATACTGACCAAAGATTTAGAGCGAGCAGCGCAAGTAAAATCAGAATTTTTAGCCAATATGTCACATGAGTTAAGAACGCCGCTTAATTCTATCAATGGTTTTTCTGAAGTGCTTTATGATGAAACGTTCGGGACGTTAAATCCTAAACAAAAACAGTATGTCAAAAATGTACTGGTAAGCGGGAATCACCTTCTGTTATTGATTAATGAAATATTAGATATGGCAAAAGTAGAAGCTGGAAAAATGACCCTTACCGTTACTGAGTTACCTATACGCGAAGTGTTATATGAAATATCAGGGTTAATAGAAAACGCCGGTAATAACAAAAACCTGCAAATGAGCATTGATATCTCAAAAGATTTAAACAATATAGAAGCTGACTCACTCAAGATTAAACAGATTCTCTATAATTTACTGTCTAATGCCATCAAATTTACACCTTACGGCGGTAAAATTGGTATTAAAGCAATACAGAATGATACTGATATAAGCATCATCATATGGGATACAGGCATTGGCATTGCACCTGAAAATATAAAAAAGATATTTGAAGGTTTTTTTAGAATAGAAACCCCCTATTCAAGAGTAACAGAAGGAACAGGGCTTGGATTGCCTATCGCTAAAAGTTTAGTTGAGCTTCATGGAGGCAACTTAAATGTTGTCTCTGAGGGTGTTGATAAAGGCACCTCCGTTCAAATAACTTTACCTATTAAACATACAAAAGCGGTAATACGTGATGAAAACAAAAATAGTTGTCGTTGATGATAATGCAAATAATTTGCTGCTCGAGGAAGATCTTCTGATCGTTGCTGGATTTGAGGTGTTTACTGCGATCAATGCAAATGATGCACTGCAGCTCATTAAAGACGTAAAACCGCAGATTATTGTGTTAGATGTTCAACTACCTGATATGTCAGGCTCTGAGTTGGCTCAAATATTAAGATCAAATAAAGAAACGATGGCGATACCTATTGTCTTTGTTACTGCATCTGTTTTGCAATCAGATATCGAACATTTACTTTGTATTCCCGATAGCGCATATATTTCTAAACCAATCAATACGCGCACATTTTCTAAAGAAATTAACCAATGTATTAAATAACCTTTTTAATACCGCTATTTACGACGCTATATATTGTCACTATTTAATACATTCATGGAGAAGTACATGATGAACAGTTCCGTTATTCTTGTTGTCGATGATAACCCTATGAATATTGAATTGATGGAAGCTTATCTTGAACCTAAGGGATATAAAATTATAGCCGCAACCAGAGGCCAAGAAGCATTAGATATATTAGACAATCAAGCTATTGACCTTATTTTACTCGATGTAATGATGCCAGGAATAAGCGGCTTTGAAGTGACTCGAAAAATACGAAATGATGCATCTTCAAAATATATTCCAATTATTTTGATCACGGCACTCAGTGAAAAAAAGGAACGAATAGAAGGTATTGAGGCGGGATGTGATGATTTTATTACTAAACCTGTAGACAAGAATGAACTGTACTCAAGGGTAAAATCTTTACTTAAAATAAAAGATTACAACGATTTAAAAGATAACTATCAAGCACAGTTAGAGGCTGAAGTTGCCTCAAGAACAGCATCGTTAGAAAAAGCGATACTAAGCCTAAAAGCCGCCTCACTAGAAACCATTAATAGATTAACCAAAGCAGCTGAATATAAAGACGAAGAAACCGGCGCGCACATACAACGCATGAGTTTATATTCTGAAGCCGTTGCACGCAGTTTTGGCCTTGATGAAACGATGACTGAAAATATATTGTTTTCAGCTTGTATGCACGATCTGGGTAAAATATCGACACCGGACAACATACTATTAAAACCAGGTAAATTAGATGCAGATGAATGGGTGATCATGAAGCAACATACCGTTGTAGGAGCACAAATTCTGACGGGTTCAGATTCGGAAGTGATTCAATTAGGTGAAATAATTGCACGTTCTCACCATGAAAGATGGGATGGAAGTGGCTATCCTGATGGTTTAAAAGGAAGCGATATTCCAATTGCAGCGCGTATTGTCGCCATTGCAGATGTCTTTGATGCTCTTTCATCTGAAAGACCTTATAAAAAATCATTTTCAGAAGACAAAACGTTTTCTATCATTAAGGAAGGTAGTGGCAGTCACTTTGACCCCGCCGTCGTTGATGCTTTCTTTGCAGTACAGGATGAAATTCTAGCAATAAAACAAAAATATGCTGATAACGTCGTGTAAATTAGCCCCTTTCAAAGCGTTAATGACTTTTAAAAGTGCGTTTACTTACCATTAGCAGCACTCTCTATCATGTTGTTTATCTCCAAACACCTAAAATGCTCGCCTTTTTAGTCTGAGACGTTACAATTATTTAACCTTTTAAAATGATAACGATAGAGAGTACAAATGATTGAACGTCAACAAACCAAACAACGCATGAGCCGAGTAGTAAAACACAATGGTACCGTTTATTTATGCGGTCAAGTGTGTGCAGATGCCACTAAAGACATTAAAGAACAAACACAAACTATGCTAGACAAAGTAGATGAGCTGCTGATTGAATCAGGTAGTTCTCGTGAGCACATGTTATCAGCGACGGTTTATGTTAAAGATATGGCATTACATTTTGCTGGCATGAATGAAGTGTGGGATGCATGGGTGCCAGAAGGTCATGCACCAGCACGTGCCTGTGTAGAAGCTAGTATGGCGAGAGATGTGCTATTAGTTGAAATATCAGTCATTGCTGCTGTTAAATAGTTAATTAAATAGTTAATAAAGCCACAACGCCATTAACTACTTCGCTATTAACAGCGATTGCATTTAAGTGTTCAGGTTAAGTATTGAATTTAAGTTTTTGACTTAAATCTACCGTTTACCTGTTCAGCTTAAATGCGCTACTACAGCGTTCAATTTGACGATTCAATTGAACTATTCTACTTAGACACTTTCTTTGCTGAACCAGTATCGCGCAATAGCTGTTATCAAGCCATCAAACTCCCATCGCTACCGTTAGGAACATCAATGAGTCATTTATTACCTCCATTACATCCCGTATTTGTTTCTTCATTGCCTGCAGATTCAAATTTAACAAATACATCTCGCAGTGTTGAACATGCTGCCTACTCATTTGTGGCACCAGCGCCGACAAAATATTCTAAGATTATTTGTTGTAACGATGTATTAGCCATTCAATTAGGTTTTTCTAAGACAGCATTAGCGTCAACTGACTTTGCGGATTTAATCAGTGGTAATCATCTTGATTCAACGATGCAACCTTATGCGATGAATTATGGTGGACATCAGTTTGGTCAATGGGCAGGACAATTGGGTGACGGGCGCGCAATTAACTTAGGGCAATATAAAACTAAAAAGAATGAAGGCAATGAAGACAGTGAAAACAGAAACGACTATGTCACTTTACAGTTAAAAGGATCAGGCAAAACGCCCTATTCGCGCAGAGCTGACGGCATGGCGGTGTTACGTTCATCGATCCGTGAGTATTTATGCTCTGAAGCTATGTTCCATTTAGGTATTCCTACAACGCGCGCTCTCAGTTTGATCCTAACAGGTGAAGAAGTCATTCGAGATAAACTTTATGATGGCAGAGCAGCTTATGAGCCTTGTGCAATCGTTGCTAGAGTCTCCCCTTCCTTTTTACGTTTTGGCTCACTACAACTACCTTCAACACGTGGTGATTTAGATTTATTAAAACAAACACTCGAATACAGTATTAAGCATGATTATCCGCACCTTGTACCTGCAACTGGCGTGATTGATAAATCGGTGTACTTACAATGGTTCTCTGAAGTCTGTGAGCGTACGGCACAGTTAATAGTAGAATGGATGCGAGTTGGCTTTGTGCATGGCGTACTGAATACCGATAATATGTCACTGATCGGTGAAACCATTGACTTTGGCCCTTACGGTTGGATTGATAACTTTGACCTGAATTGGACACCCAACACCTCTGATGCAGGTGAGAAACGTTATCGCTTTGGTCAACAGGGTTATATTGGTCAGTGGAACTTATTTCAACTGGCCAATGCGATATATCCATTAATTGATGAAGCAGAACCACTGCAAGAAATAATCACTAGCTATACACAAATTTATCAAGATAAATGGTTAGCGATGATGCGTAGTAAACTAGGTATTCCAGTTCAACAAACCCAAGAAAACGGCGCGTTAATTGAATCAGATGTGTTGTTATGTAAAGCGTTAGAGCCGTTATTATCTCGCGTGAGTACGGATATGACCTTATTTTATAGACACCTTGCAAACTTAAACAGTGACTTTGATCTCCACAACACAGATTTATTAACCACTCATTTTTCAGAATGTTTTTATAATATGGAAGAAATAACAGAAGATTATTTATCTATACTCGTTGAATGGTTAACTAAGTACCAATCAAGGCTATTACTCGCGTCAATAAATGATGTAGCGCGTAAAGAAATGATGGATAACGTTAACCCTTGTTATATTTTACGTAACTTTCAAGTTCAAGAGGCCATTGAATTAGCTGAAAATGGCGACTATTCACGTGTTTCAATACTTTCTGAATTATTAAAAAAACCTTATCAACAACAAGAGCAATATAAACAGTTTGAAATGAAACGTCCTGACTGGGCGATGAATAAGTTTGGGTGTTCTGCACTGTCATGTAGTTCTTAATCTTGCAAACAAGTTCACATTATGACATCTAGTTGACTTTAAATAGATTGAATATAATGTGAACTTTAAATATTTAGTTTATTATTACTGCAACCACACTACTAAATAGGTATTCATGAATCAATCTAGCCTGTCAATGCAACAAATTGTGTTAAGTTCTGATAGCGCGCAGCTATTACTCAAAATAACACCTATTTACGCTGAAATCAGTGCAGATGATATAACTAATTTATTAAACAACCCCGCTTTACCTTTATTTAAAGTGAACCTTGAAGGAATAGAAAGTGCGGTCATCGCCCTAAACTCTTTACAGGATCTAACCGAAGATGAAGCGATTGCATTTGCCCCTATTGTTATTGCTGATAAACAAGATGCATTGTTAGACATTATCATATCCGATGATGCTTTAAGCGCCTCAGCAACAATAACAACAGCCTATGGCGGCGCACCCATTACCTTGAATGATATAAAAAACAAATGTGACCACTTAGGTTTAAAATTCGGATTATTAACCAAAAATGTATTTGGTTTATTGAATATTTGTAAAAATGAAAAACCTGGTAAGGTATTCAAAATTAATATAGCGAATGGAACACCTGCTGTTAATGGTGTTAATGCAAGGTTTGAAAAGTTAGTCAATACTGAAAGCCATCGTAAACCTCAACCTAAACTATTAGAGAATGGCAAAGTCGATATGCTCGATTTAGGCCAATCGATCACAGTCAAAGCGGGAACGGTATTAATGAAAAAAATACCGATGATCGAAGGTAAACCAGGCCGAAAAGTAACCGCTGAAATAATTGAGCCCTTACCAGCAAAAGATGCGTCTTTTATCGTTGATAAAAATGTTCATGTTGACCCTAACAATCCTTTACAGCTCATCGCAACTACTTACGGAATTCCACTCGATAAAAATAACTTCATAAAAATAGATGACGTTTTACTATTAGAAAACGTCGACAATAGATCAGGTAATGTTATCTACGATGGCACCATCGTCATCACGGGTGATATACATGAAAACATGAAAGTAAAAGCCAGTGGTGATATTACCGTTTTAGGGGTTATTGAATCAGCAGAAGTTATTTCTGGCGGTGATTTAACCGTTGAAATGACCATTATTGGCCACCATAATAAATCAGATGAAGACTTCAGTTGTAAAATAAAGTGTAGTGGAAATTTAACCGGTACTATTGCACAGTATGCGAGTTTAAATGTTGCTAAAAACATAACGCTGTCCAATCAATTGATTCATTGTGAAACACAATGTAAAGGCACTGTTTTTGTTCATAATAATACATTCAGCCAAGGCACTATTATCGGTGGGTCGACAACCAGCCACAAGGGTATTAAAGCCGTCACTATTGGTACAGCAGGTAGCACTAAAACAATTATAAATTTAATCAGTAGTGCTAAAGAATTAGAACTTGCAAAGAATAAATGCATTAAAGAAGTTCAACTATTTGATAAAATGATAAATCAATTTAAGAAAGCAGAAGATAGAGCAGATTCTATTGCCGACATAACAGTACGTAAAAAAACTAAAAAACAAATATTTCTTGAAAAACAGCAATATCGAGATAAAAGCGATCAAGTTCAGGCAACACTCGCTACGATTAAAGTTAAACTAGAGCAGTCTTATCAAAGTACTTATTTAACCGCCACCAAAAAGCTATACAGTGATACCATTGTGAGTCTTGATACACAAATCTGGTCAAGTACAGAAGAGTTTGAAGCGAGTACGGTTTCCATTATAAATAACTGCTTACAAATATCGCCTTATCAAGCACCGTAAATAAACGGTGTGACACCTCTTCACTAACATGAATTTTCAATCTATATTCAGTTAATTCATTGATTAAGATAAAAAACATCAACTTAATCGTTAAAATCACTGACAGGCTCTAGCACCAGAAGTCATTACAGGCTAAAATTCTGACCATTATTTTTTCCGGACAATCCATTAACACAAGAGAGCATTCAGATGGGAAGAGCATATCAAAACAAAAAATTAGACATGGCAAAAACGGCTGGCGCTAAAACTAAAGTTTACTCAAAATACGGTAAAGAAATATATGTTTGTGCAAAAAATGGTGGATTTGACCCAGACGGTAACCTAACACTTCGTCGTTTAATTGATAAAGCTAAAAAAGATCAAGTACCTGCACATGTTATTGACCGAGCGATTGATAAAGCAAAAGGCGGCGGCGGAGAAGATTATGTACGTGCAAGCTACGAAGGTTTTGGACCTGGTGGTTGTTCTGTCATTGTTGACTGTTTAACTGATAATGGTAACCGTACTTGGACTGATGTTCGTAACTGTTTCAATAAAACGGGTGCAAAAATTGGTTCTCCTGGCACCGTTGCTCACATGTTTGAACACCAAGCTGTATTTGTATTTGATGGTGAAGATGACGAAGCTGTGCTCGAAGAATTAATGATGGCTGATGTTGATGTGGTAGATGTAGTCGCTGAAGACGGCAAAATATCTGTATTCTGCCCTCACACTGAATTTAACAATGCCAAAGTAGCATTGCATGCTATTTACCCAGAGACAGAGCTTGAAGTTGAAGAAATCACCTATGTGCCACAATCTGATACTGAAGTCACTGAAGAGCATGTTGAAAAGTTTGAAAAATTCTTAGAAATGTTAGACGAATGTGATGATGTACAAAACGTATACCATAATGGCATTTTACCTGAATAAATTTTCGGCGAAATAGCCTTACAGTTATTGAAAGCTAACTTCTGACAAGTTAATCGACATTGACTGATTTTGTCTATACAGATCAAAAAAGCCACGTTTTTGTTACGTGGCTTTTTTGTTACTTGTATTTTATTGGGGTCATATCAATATCATGACTAAAACCTCATAACTAAAGCCTTATTACTAAAGCTTTAGTAAAATATAACCAGCAATAAATGATCTCTCTATCATTAATCACCACACCCTAATGCTAATAAGGTGGCGTTTCCTCCGACGGCAGTGACATTAGTGGTTAAGGTTTTTTCAGTGATAAAGCGTAATACTAAACTTTGGTCTCGTACCATTTCTAATCCTTGCAAATCCGTTTCAACAATTAATAATGCAATTTGCCCATCACGCTCTGCTAATACTCGATTTAAACGAATGGCTTCTGCTTCACTTCCTACATAGCCCACACCTGCAATAGCAGGATTAATAATCACATTTTCAAGTTCATTATTATCTTTGACAGTAATGATCGGCATGTCGATATCAGAAAAAACACAGACTTGCTCAAGCGTACTAATGATGTCTTCATGCTCAGATAAAGCAGCCATTACAACGCTATTACCTGCCACAAGCGCACAACTTACCAACGCAATAAAAGCTTCGATCGGTGCGTCTTGTTCTGCCATGATCACAAATGGGCCACGTCCTGAGGTACTTAATACGTTACTTTCCCCTGTCGGTCCTGGCATCTCTTCACCTGAAGAAATAAGCGGCACAGCATGTAAACTATGAAAATCAACCATTTGCCCCGGCAATAGCCCCAAACTGTGTTGTAACTTTAAGAGCTCACTCCATTGGCTGATTAATGTAATACGTTGTTCAATCTCAATAGCATTCCAAGTTAACCATGCTGATGTTGCTTGTTTAATGACTGATGTTGATGATTGGTCATTTGAATCTTGAATTGATTTAGACATGATTAACTCCTTTATACTGTTTCAAAATTGATTGGATCTGTTTTATCAGTATCCATCACAACCGAATTTAATACTTGTTTAGTAAAGCGATGAATATAACGTGGTCCACCCGCTTTAGGCCCTGTACCAGATAAACCTTGACCACCAAACGGTTGAACACCAACAACAGCCCCCACTTGGTCACGATTGATATAACAGTTTCCAACACGACTTGAATTAGCAATTTGCGTATAAGTCGTTTCATTACGACTGTGTATCCCCATGGTTAAGCCAAATCCGGTATTATTAATTTGATCGACCACTTGCTCTAACTCTGATGACTTAAAGCGAATAACGTGCAAGATCGGCCCAAACTGCTCTTCCGTTAGTTGCCCTAAATGATCTATTTCGATTGCTGTTGGTGGAATAAAGTCACCTTTACTGCAACACTCATTAAGTTCGACCTGTGCCAATAAAGTATGTTGTTTAGCCATCGTCTGTATATGCTGACTCAACTTATCTTTAGCCGTTTTATCAATGACCGGCCCGACATCCGTACTATGTAAATACGGTAAACCAACTGATAACTCTTTCATTGCCCCTTTGATTAACTCAATCACACGTTCAGCAATATCTTCTTGAATAAACAGTACTCGTAATGCCGAGCAGCGTTGGCCTGCTGATGCAAATGCTGAACGAACGACATCACGAACAACTTGCTCTGGTAACGCAGTACTATCAACAATCATGGCATTTTGGCCACCCGTTTCAGCCACAAAAGTAGCAGGTAATGCCTCTCTTTTGGCTAAATTACGGTTAATTGCTTGAGCAGTATTGGTTGAACCTGTAAATACAACGCCCGCAATACGAGTATCAGACGTTAAAGCAGAACCAATTTCAGCCCCATTACCCGTTAACAAGTGAATGGCTTGCTCTGGGAACCCCGCTTCTAACATTAAAGAGACTGCGCGCGCTGCAATTAATGACGTTTGTTCAGCAGGTTTTGCAATCACAGTATTACCAGTGACTAGTGCCGCACTAATTTGGCCAAGGAAAATCGCTAACGGGAAATTCCATGGACTAATACAAACAAATACGCCCTTACCTTTACGACGCACTTCTTGAATGATGTTATCAAAGCTCACATTCGCTTCACTGAATGAAAGACTGTAAATAGCTTGTTGTCCATAGTAACGACAGAAGTCTATCGCTTCACGGACTTCATCAATACAATCATGAATGGTTTTGCCTGCTTCTTGGTGGCATAACGCAATCAACTCAGGCATATTCTCTTCAAGTAGGTCGGCTAAGTTATATAAACACTGAGCACGTTGATCAACTTCAGTATTATTCCAATATTCATAATAACTGTGCGCGCTTGTTAATGCGTTTTCAATCATCTCAGGTGTTGAGAACAAAACTGAACCCACATCAATGGTGCGATCATAAGGGGCAGTACAACGTTGTAGAGTCGCATCATGTGCTGCATCGGTATGCATAACACCATCGACGATCGGTCCTGCTTGCCAATAATGCCCATCGAAGGCTTTTATTGCTTCTTCTAACGGTGCTAACTCACTTTCAATATCGATATTAACGCTACGTGAGTTCTTTCTATCGGTAAAAATAGACGGCGGTAAAACAATCAAACTATTATGTAATGTTGGACGTCTTAATAACGTATCCACTGGATGCTCTGTTAATTCTTCAATAGGACAATTTGCATCAACCAATCTATGAACGAATGAACTGTTAGCACCATTTTCTAATAGACGTCTCACTAAGTACGGTAAAAGATCTTTATGGTTACCCACTGGCGCATAGATACGCACATTACTCTTGAACATCTCCATCACATGATAATATAAAGCGTCTCCCATGCCATGTAAGCGTTGAAACTCATAAGATTGATGTTGTGCCATTGTTGTTATCGCCGCCACAGTGTGCGCATTATGAGTCGCAAATTGAGGATATATAAGCCCTTCAATATGTGCACTTAATAGAAAACGAGCACAAGCAAGGTAAGAAACATCCGTGGCTTCTTTGCGAGTGTAAACAGGATAATCTGCAAACCCATTTTGTTGAGATAGTTTAATTTCGGTATCCCAGTAAGCGCCTTTCACTAAACGTAAAGGGATCACATCCCCCTGCTCTTTTGCTAACGCAGCTAACCATGTCAATACAGGTAATGCGCGCTTACTGTAGGTTTGAATAACAATGCCTAATTTCCCCCAACCTTGTGTTGTTGGGTGACGATATAATTTTTCAAATAAGTGTAATGAAAGCTCTAAACGATCTGCTTCTTCTGCATCAATGGTTAAACCTACTTTTAATTCACGTGCTTTTTCAATGAGTAACAACACCGTATCAAACATCTCGGTCATAACTCGCTCTCTATTAGCCACTTCGTAACGTGGATGTAATGCAGACAATTTAATAGACACAGTCGCTGCGTTGGTTTGATCTGCTTGATTTAACGTTCTATGCCCTACTGATTCAATGGCTGTCATATAATCGTTAAAGTATTTTTTAGCATCACTGGCTGTTAGAGCAGACTCACCCAACATATCAAAGGAATAACTGCTGCCTTGGTCGATAAAAGGCTGACCATTCTTTTGTGCTTCTTCAATACTTCGACCCAGTACAAACTGATGTCCCATTATTTTCATTGCTTGATTCATTGCTTGACGAATCACCGGCTCAGACAACTTATTAACGAGGTTACTAAGCACACCAGTTACATTCTTTTTAGTGGTTTTCTCTATATTGACAATTTTACCTGTTAACAATAATCCCCACGTTGAGGCATTAACAAAGACAGAGTCAGATTTTTTAAGATGTGATTTCCAATCAGCAACACTTAATTTGTCTTTAATCAGTGCATCAGCCGTTTCTTTATCTGGCACGCGCATTAATGCTTCCGCTAAACACATCAGTAAAATACCTTCTTTGGTATCGAGACTGTATTCAACCAATAAGGCATCAATCATATGCACTGCATTTTTATCTTTACGCACACGTTTAATCAAATCAGCCGCATGATCATTAATTAAATTAAACTCATCCTTTGACGGTGTCGCTAATGGTAATAGCTGTTCTAACCAAAATGACTCATCCACCATATACAATGGTGATATGAGAGACCATAACGTCGCTAAGTCAGACTCTATAAAATCTTCACGTAGAGTATCTACAGCAATTAATGATGACATAAGCAATTCTCCTAAAAGTCATAGCATTGGTTAAGGCTATGTTAAATAAATATGACTAATTTTCGATAGTATTTCTAATTGAATAGAATTTCTTATCAAAAACTACGATTGGTATGTCTAAAAGTACGATGAGATTTTTTATGTGACAAAAGTCACATAATGGCTAGTGACGAAATTTGGAAGGAGAAGTGCCTTGTAGCTTTGTAAAGCTATGGGTAAAGCTACTTTGGTTTGCAAAACCACTCGCGCTAGCGATTGAAGCTAAAGTTAACGAATTATCTTCTAATAACTCTTTAGCCAAATTAAAACGCATCTGCAATATATATTGATGCGGGGTTAGACCAACTTGCTGCTTGAAAAGAAGATGAAATTGGCTTTCGCCCAAAAAAACACAGCCAGCTAACTGAGCGACGGTAATTTTAGTAGAAATTTGCTGAATAATAAAATTATCAATAATGACCATATTGATTCTATTTCTTGGTATTAACTTTTGAGGATATTCAGTATTAACGTGGCGCTGTAATAAAGCAATAATGGTGTTTTTACAGGCATCTGTAACCAATAAGTCATCAGGTGATTGACGGATTTCTTTAACGAGTAGCTGTAACAAACATTGAAATTGATTATCGATTTTAAAATAATGATTATTGTTAAAAATAGGGTCAATACGTTCGTTGGTATATTTATCTAAACTACTTTGATGAGGTAGGTTTAAGGTTAATATTTCGGACTCTCCAATACCGTTGAAGGCATGGTCAGACGACGCTGTCACAATACACCCTTGTCCCGGTACGATTAGATTTTGTAGTCCCTCGATACTAAATTCAGAATAGCCTTTTAATGCAATCACTAACTGATGATGATCGTGATCATGCTGTTGCACTTCATTAGGTAAAGTAATCACTTCAACTGGACGAACAGGTCCTGGGTCAGGTGGTTTCATAATGACTCCATTAAACAATCACAAACGACTATCTATTGTAAAAACACATAAAAAAATGATGATAAAAATCATGTCTATTTAATATTAATTCGAATAGTTAAATAGTCCAATCAATTCATTAAAATAATCAATAAAATAGTTTCAACACTCACCCCTGAGAGTAAGCATTTATTAAAAATCTAGCAACATAAATTTAGATAAAAATAGAGGAGAGTTAATGAGAACGATAAACAATGAGGCATTTTACTAATAATAGTAAATCAATGTGACGGAATACGGGCAGCTTCCAGGACTTAACACCCGCTGAATAAAGCACTATCAAGCTATCATCCAACAAAGTAGAACCTTCAAGACAAAGTAATTAATTACACCACTAAGTGACACCATCAAGCATCAAAAGGGTGAAAATTAAGTATCAAGCAAGTGTTGAAATAGCTAATAAATAAAGTTTAAACATAAAAGTTAATGTCTAGATTATAAAACATTAATCTTTATATAAATTATTAAATCCTTTTACGCTAAACCCATTTAATAATTGATCACCAATTTTTAAAACAGGTACACCACGATAGCCCGTCTTAGCAAACTCTTTTTGTCCTGTAGGACTTTTAACATCGACTAATCTAAACGCTATTTTTTGCTGTTCAAGATATTGCTTTGCAGTTTTACAATGAGGGCAATTAGCCATAGAAAATAAAGTAATACGCTTCATATAAAGTTTCCTAAAATATTCGAAAGAAAATAGAAAGGTCGAGTGCCAATTTGAAACTGCTATTCTGCCACTTCAAATCAACACTCAGACTACTATTTTAAAAACGATTAATGACCACAACCACCTTTAGCATGTGCATGGCCGTGTGATAATTCATCTTCAGTTGCAGCGCGAACACTGATCACCTCAATATTAAAGGTTAATGTTTTGCCAGCAAAAGGATGGTTTAAGTCACAATCAGCATTGAAGCGCCCTACTTTAATAAGCGTCACTTCTTGCTTACCTTGGTTAGATTCGACAACCGCCGTCATACCTGCAGTCCATTTTTTAGCACCTTGTAAATGCTTAAGTGGAATACGTTGTAATGCATTTTCACGACGTTCACCGTAAGATTCTTCCGGTGTTAATGTCACTTCGAATGTGTCACCAACTGTTTTATCAACGAACGCTAATTCCATTTTTTCAAATAAGCCACCTGCACCATGGAGATAAATTAGCGGGTCATTACCTGCACTATCTTCTAATAGTTCAGCGTCTTCAGTAAGACGGTAGTGAAATTCAACGACGCTATTGTTAGCTATTTGCATATTCTTTCCTTTTGAGTATTGATTCTTTTTATCTTAAATATAAATTAAATAAGATGAACAGAGTTTATAAATTAATACTTAACCATTTTTGGTTGTTAGTTATTAGTTATCTTTAATTGTGAATAACTGATCGCTTAAGAAAGAGGATCAATTATTTAATCTAATGTAAATACCGATAAAGGTATTTGGTGAGCTAATATATGCTCTTGTTTAATCGTTTGTCTTTGTGCAGACATCACTGTAAGTAACTTATCAAGTTCCAAGGGGAAATCACCTTGATTGCTTTTATTCATTAAATATTGCTTAGCAGCATCCTGTTTAAAATAATCAAGGTCATGTCCACCGACATTAAAGTTTATCAACGCATGGGAATTAGGAGATAACATAGTAGATGCACCGCTAGTCATGGCGATCTTGATACCTTCAGGATCACAATCGGCAAAGCATAATAATTGATGAGAGCCTTTAAAACGTCTAAAGAAATCATAAGCACGCCCTGTACTTTGCTCTCGCTTTACGTCTCCACGATAAACCCATAACGCATTAACTAAGTGTTTCGCATTATCCAATAGAACTAACTTAGCCAAGTTAGCCATTACCGCCAGGTTTTCAACTAACACAATGTGTTTATGCTCTATGGTCTCTATCTTATTGGCATTGATATAAATACCTAGTGATGAAAACGCATTAATCTCTAGAATTTTTGAATTAATTTGTAAGTTATTCAATGAATTAACTAATACAAAGTCTTTACTGACAGCCAATGCATTCATTTTTTCATCGTTATGGCTAACGGCATTTTCTATTCTAGATTGCTGTGCAGGGTAAGCATCAAAAAGGAGATCAACATTTAATTGTGACTTAACTAACTGAATGATTGCTGCCCTGTCCTTTTCAGTATAAAGCCAATAGCCATCAACAATGCGTCCTATTCGATGGGTATCAATCACCCATTGACAACTTTTAGCTGTCTTTACTCTACCAAGGTCTGCTTTAAGGTGTTTTGCAAAGAAGTTGTATTGTATTTTATTAAAAAGATGACCGTTCATCGTTAATTCACTTTTACTACAATGTCACTATAAGACCAGTTATGAGAAATACCCGTTAATTGCTTTCCTTTAGGTTTTATATCAATCAATGCTTGCTGCGCATTGGTTAACTTGCAATAACTACTAAACACTAACTCGACCCAAGCAACAGGCTCTATATGTTGTTTTTCAATATGCCATTCAGGTAATGCTTCTTGCCAATAATTCACTGCAGAAACCGCTTCGTTAGTCGTGATAGCGAGTTCAAATAATCGTTCGGTTTGTTCTTCAAAGTAATCATAGCTAAAGCTCATTGGTACATTATCTAACACTTCAACAGAAGAGGTTTCCCGTGCTGAAGGTTTAGTGACACTATTAAGCTTACGTAAAGATTGTACTATTTCGATTAATGCTTGCTCATGCGCAGTTTCTTTTACATTAATATAAGACTTAATCGGCATCGGCGCTGCAAATCGTAGCGATTTAGGCAAGGCTTTGTCTTCAAAGATCGTCTCATTAATTTCAAATTCAGGATGCTTATTTAAGTATCGCGCCATATTACGCAATAAGCTTGCTTGTTTTTCGTCACGTCTTAATTTGAATAAGCTGAGACGCATACTATCAATGATAAAACGCAATCTTGGTAAGGTTTGGTTAAACCAATAAATAAAGCCACTAATTTTACGTGCCAGCTCAACAGGACAAGCCCAGTTCATCCACTCGTAACAGGTTTCGGGATCTATCTGTTGTAACTCGGTTAAGAGCTTTTGTGCGTAGGTCAAGGCACGTTCATTTTCACGTACTTTAGCGCTAATGGTTGAAACAAACCCAAACTGACTAGAAATCGCATAATGCATATTATCTAAGCTAACGTTTAGATTGTCTTTCGCTTCGTATAGGAGATCGTCTAACTGATCTAAGTAATATTCAGCATCATCTTGCTGGTCGCCAATCACAGATAGTCGATAATCATTGACTGTATCTTCTAAGACATCAATGACCTTTCCCATATCAGTGAGCTGTCGATAACTACTTTGTTTACGCATTAAACGATTAAGCATACGCTTAAGTTCAGCACTGACTCGGT
Organism: uncultured Psychromonas sp.; assembly: GCF_947489755.1. Lineage (GTDB taxonomy): Bacteria > Pseudomonadota > Gammaproteobacteria > Enterobacterales > Psychromonadaceae > Psychromonas. Next base: position 23,409 of record NZ_CANLFB010000009.1, on the reverse strand, counting down.
AATCACCAGGTTCATCATCGGGTCTAAGTAATGATTTTTTATGTAATGCCGCTATTTTACGTGCGTCATCCCCATCACCTTGCACAGAGCCAAAGACATAAGCTTCTGCTAACAACTGATCATTTGCACCTAGTTGACGTAATAATTCAGCAACGTCTTTTGTATCGTAACCCGCCATTAAAACAATAACTCTTCTTGTTGCTGTTCTATTGTTTCTGGTAATTCAATGCGTTCAGAGTCATTTAAAAATTCGATAAGCAAATACACTAAATCAAAGCGAGCCGTTGCAAAGTAACGGCTACTCCCTGTATTTTTACGAACAAAATAGCCTAATTCTTCTAATTTATGGAAAACAAATACCAGCTGTTCACGGCTTTCAAGTTTGTTGGTTTTAAACGGCTTTATGGCGGTTAGATGACGTAATTGCTCACGTAACGTTTGATCATGTTCAAAGGGGTCAAATAACTCATTAATATTAATAATCGATTTAGCATGAACGGGTAAGTCAGTTTGGCTCGCCGTTAAAATCAATTCTAGAAATTCTACTAACGGACGAAACATACCTCTAATGTCAGTAAACAAAGCACTGAGTTCAGCTGTATTGTTACTATCAACTTCATTAAACGTACAGTAGAAAGCATCTGCGCTGTCTAAATAAGTTAATTGGCGATCGAGGTTTGATAGAAAATCAGTCACACGATCTTGATTAGATTGCGCTTGTAAAAACAAGTATTCGTCTGCAAAGCCTGTTTCACAGATAACCGCACCGGTCAGTAAGTGTTGTACTGTTTGTTTAAACATCTTGGCTCTCCGTCTGTGCAGTGGCTGTTATGTCAGAGACTAAAGGTTCATTAGTGTTTGATTCAGCATTTGCAGTCTCTGAGACCTGCTTACGTTTTAATAACAATTCATCTAAACGCGATGTTGGAATATGTGCATGGAAAATTTTATTGTCTTTTATTTTATAATGACGTTGATATAACGACAATATATGGCGATCCGTTGAAGGTGAAGCCGATAACATAGTAATTGAATTCTCATTAAACATAGTTAATAGCAGGTCGATATTCTCTGCCGCTAATTCACCTAATTCATCAACGGGTAAAATAATTTGTGTTTGCGCGTCACTCTCACCTCTCAACATCCCTAAAATACCTGCATATAAAGACAGCATAGCGAGATAAGACAAACCAGTCGAACTGATCTTTTTAAGCTGTCTAGCATTACGAGCATGCTTTGTCTGTCCTTTCTCAGAGATAGTAAACTCAATATCAAACAACTGATGATGTGCTAATGCAAAACCATCACTTGGTAAGTAAGCAGATAGTTTTTGCATTGCCACAATTAAGTCATCTGGAATGTCACCTACACCATCACGCAGATCATCTCGATATTTATCAAATAACTTAGCAAACTGTTGTAACGGTCCCCAGTAATCGAGTTCTTCTTGTTTCATCACCGTATTAACATTGATATCTGCTAATGCTTCAAAATGCGCCAGTTTAGTCACGTTACTCGATAACTGCTTGCCAATGCTTTTAATACGACGCGCAAAGTGTTCAATGTGTTGATAAAACTCATTGATCATGTTGGCGTTAACTGTCACCAATTGGTACGTGTTCTTTTGTTTTTGAACTGCACTACTAAGTAAGTCTGCAATCGGATGTTGATATTTAAATAAGCTACGCGCCCCTTTATAAATATCATTATCTGCTACTAATTTAACCCAGTTTTCGTACAATTCACTGTTACCGTTGTTTTTAGCAAAGGCGGTATTAAATTGTGTAATTTGGCTTTGTAAGCGTTTATCAATAGTTTTGAATTGCTTAACCCAGTCACCACAGAATGTCACCGTTAAGTCAGCATTGTTATGAGGTTCAGCCTCAGATAAAACAGCTTCAATGCCATATTGCTCACATTCACGCTGTGCTAAACCGAGTTGCAATAATAGGTCAGCATCATCGTTTAATTGCTGTGAGACTTTCTTGTATAGTTTCTGTTTTTCACTGATTAAATTAGTTTTTTCAATGGTTAAATCAGCTAAATTATTTTCAAGTCCACGTTTTTGTACTTCACGATTTTGATTTTGTTCAACCAGTTGATCACGATGAACATAACGCTCATTCATGAACTGTTGATATTCACGCGCTTTACGAGCCCAAACCGCACAGGCTTCAAGCTGTTCAGTGAGTTCTACTCGTTGCTTGATGCGTTTATCAACTTCACCGTCCGGATCTAACTTATCTAATGCTTGATCACGTTGTTGTTTATAATCTTTTTGACGTGTTTTAGCACTCTCTAGAATAGAAGCTAATTGTTCTGCTAATTGTTCTAATTGACTGTCACGGTCAGACTCAATCACCATACGCTGATCTAACATTTGATTGTTAAGCTCAAAACGTTGTTCTTGTTGTAATTCTTTAAACTCTTCTAGCTTAGTTTGCTGCTGTTTAATCTTGGTTTTGAGTTTTTTAATATTATCTTCAAAAGCCAGCGCAGCTTGTTTAAGATAGCGTTGTTTTTTAATCTCAAGATTATCTTGCTGCGTTTTAAACTGCTCACGTTTTAACTCTGCTTTTTGTAAGCCCTGTTTACGTTCGCTGATCAATACTCTTTGGTTATCAATTTGTTTATTTAAATCAGTCAACTGTACGTTAAGATCTTCACCCTGCTTATGTAACATGGTAATTTTTGTTTCAATCTCATTTAATTTTTCACGTAATTCGTTTTCATTCAACTGCAAGTCATTATCTTGTAGTTGGTCTAAATCGATTTGTAATCCGAATAAACTCAGCCGTGAATCTTGTGTTAACCATTGGGGCGTTAAATCTTTGCGTGCTAATTGCTCTGCAGACAACACACGTCCGATATTTTCCTTCCAACCTGTTGCTTGGCTTTCATTAGTTAAGAAATGCTGAAGTGAATCGACCTCAGGTAATAATTGCAGTTGTAATTGCTGACGAGATTTTTTAGTACTTTCTAACTGACGGTTATTTTTAGTATGCTGATCTAGTAATAACAAACGCTGTTTATCGAGTGTATTTAACTGTTCGTTATCACTGCTGAGTACTTGTAATAAATCACTTAAGTTATCTTTCACTTCAGACATATTACGTTGGTTAACGTCAATCTCTGCTTGCAATGATGCTTCAACTTTAATGCTTTGTTGTTCCATCTCAAGCATTTTCAATTCATTTTGTAAGGTCTGCAGGTCCATATTAAGTTTTAAATAGCTTTCGTTTAATTGCTCATTTAATTTACTTAACTGACCTTGGTAAGTTTCAGAAATAGTAGACAGCTGAACACTGGCATGATCTTTCACTTTAGCGACTTGCTCATTATTTCGCGCTTCATCTTTTACTTTCTGTAAGGTTAAGGCTTGCAATAAAGATTCAAATTTAGATTGGACTTTATTAAGGTTACCTTCAAAAGCTTCAATGATGTCATTCACATCATTCAATTCTTGTTGATAACGAGGAGCATTGTCAGCTTGAAGTTGAAAGCTAGCCGCATCGTTATCGTCGAATTTTAATTTATCTTCATCTAATAAATCGATACGACTTTGGTCGGCTTCTATCTTAGCCAAGAGTTTACTGATGTCAGTTTGTAACAAACTGCTTTGTTCTTTTAACTGCTTATCTAATGTGGTGATTTCGTCTTTGAATTGAGATTTTTGCTCACTACGCTGTGTTTGTAATGCAGAAATCGTTTGTTGATGATCTAACATTTCTGCATGCAAATGTTGTAATTTAACCAATAAGTTATCTAACTGTGTAAAGTCAGTTTGCCACAGTGCAATTTTATCACTTACTTTTTGAATAGAGCGACTGGCTTGAATATCCGCTAACCACAAGCTTATATCTTGTTTGTTCAGCGTTATTTGCTCTTTCTCTTGACCTACAGACCTTGCGATATGGTCGCTAGCAATAGCCACCAGCATTTGTTTTACTGCATCAAAATCTAGGTTCTTCTCAATCGTACCGTTAACCACTTTATCTAAATGAGGTGTTGCTAAGTCACTAAAAGAGAATCTGTTTTGTAGTTGTCTTACTTCTTTAACTTTACGTCCACTGCGTAAGTTTTGAATCACTTGGCGATATTTATCAACGCCTAAATACACTGAACACTCAACGCCTAGGTTACGATAAACTCTTTCTACTTCTGATACGGTTAACGGTACTTGGTTATCGCCAATAAAAAGGTGACTATCAAAACTACTATCAATGAATTTAAACTGTACGCCACGTCCATCTGAACTGGCTAATGCCATACATGTTTGACCACCTGGACGTTGGTATTCATACACCAACATACTCGAGTCACGCGGTAAATAATAATCAGCAAAATTCTTCGCTTGGTCAACCTTACTCACGATATCACTAGGACGCATTCCATAAAATAAAGGTAATAAACGCATTAGTGACGTTTTACCCGCACCGTTAGTCCCTTCAAGTTGAGTATGACCGGATAGATCCAATTCGTTAACTTGCCCTTTCCAAAAGCTATCGATAATAATAATACGTAATAATTGATAGACTTGTTGTGCCATGGAAGTTCCTTGTTAACTAAAAATATATAAAGAAGAGAGATAAATACTGCGTTATTGTAACGGTATAAAAATACGACGCAAAAAACTCGTCAATTTATCGTTCTTAAGCAATTTTGTCGACCAGTTTTAAGTCAGATATTACGTTAATTTTAATAATTGCAGGATATCTAAGCAATACCACTATCTAAAGGGTATTAATCAGTAACAATTTTACGTTTAAATGCGGATAACATTTCACTCAGTTTTAATCGTCGAATAACAATCACATTAAAATTCAACATTGAAAGCACACTATGTTCAATTATTTACATCGGTTTTTATACACACGGCAGGCCCTTACTAACGATGAAGACAATATAAACGTTGACTACGGCTAAACGCTTCATTCTTTTTCATCGTTCGACTCTTTTCTTCATTGTATTTTTCATTAGGTAAGAAAATAAATGCCAAAGTGAATGATTTAAATACAACCTCACAACAAATACCTCACATAGAGTAGATTTATTATAAAAAACAAACTAATATCAATTGTTTTGAAGCATACCCGTTTACTAAAAGGACGTTTAAACATGAATAATAAATCAATATTAGCATTAAGTATCATGGGGGCATTATTAGCTTCAAATGTAAGCGCCGCGAGTAAGGTAGCTGACGCACGTGGTAATGCAATGGGTAATACAGGCGTCGCATCTGCCGATTATCTTACCGCACCCTTTTATAACCCAGCATTAACAGCAAGTTACAAAGATGAAGATGACTTTGGTATTTTTCTGGCGTTAGAAGTTGCAGCCAATGACCAAGACGACGCGATTAGCGTTATTGACGACCTTCAAGATAATATCGATGATAGTAATCAAAGTGCAATTGATCAAAACCTAAATGAACTCGATGGTGCTGAACCAGTACGAGTAAATGCAGGTATCGGTTTAGCCATCGCATTACCAACTGAATTTGTTGCTTCTAATTTATTTGTACATAGTTACGCTGAAATAGTCGCTACTACCGATATAACTAATAATAATTACCAAACTTCAACAGTTGATTTAGTTGCATTTGGTTACATTGAGCTTGGTTTGGCCTTAGCAAAACAATTTCAAATATCAGGTGAACGGTTTTCTTTTGGTATAACGCCTAAATATCAACAAATGACCACTTATGCTCAAGTTGCGACTGTTGAGGATTTTGATGTTGATGACTACGATGAAAGTGAAACAACAAAAAGTGCATTTAACGTTGACTTAGGTGCCGTTTGGTACAAACACGACTTCCGTGTAGCTTTAGCTGTTAAAGATCTTATTGCACAAGAAATCGATGTGTCGAATAACCAAGGCAATAGAGATGGTATAAATGGTACCTATAATTTAGACACGCAGGTTACTGTCGGGGTTGCTTATGACACTGATTACTTTGTTGCCGCTATTGATGCAGATTTAACGAAACAAACACGTTTTGAGAATATTGATACTAATGATGATACCCAATTCATCAGGTTTGGTATTGAAGGAAATGCTTGGGGTTGGGCGCAATTACGTGCAGGTTACGAAATTGATTTAGAAGAAACACTGGATAATTCAATCACTGCTGGTATTGGCATCAGTCCTTTTGATTTAGTCAGCCTTGATATTGCAGGTTCTTATGCCGGTGAAAACCAAGTCGGTATTTCGACTAATTTAGCATTTACTTTTTAATTTTACTTTTTAATATCTGTTTAACGTAAAAGACTGAATGGCATAATATTTCAAATATAGTGTGCCATTCAGTTTAATATTACCTAGATATTAACGACTTAACTTGAACTATTTGGTTAACTTGAACTACTTGACTAATAGGCAACTTGCCAATAAATCTGCAAAAAATGGACTGCCCTTTTTATTAAGAAATTCTATATTTCTGTCAGGAATTGCATCCACATCAGGATGTGCTGCAATTGCTTTTTCCATGCTACTTTCTCTGATGATATGTAAAGTAGGATAAGGCGAACGGTTACTGTAATTTGATGCCGCTTCTTCAGGATCCCCTTCAAAACAATAATCAGGGTGAAAATGCGCTAACTGATAAATACCTTCATAATGACTCATTTGTAATAAGTGATTAGACAAATAAACAAGATCTAAGAAGCTATCAAAGTCGGTACACGCTTCACTCAAAATTAATAACGTCGTTTCTGTCTGTTCATTATTATCTAAAAAAACACACTCTTCAGTTAAGCGTTCTAGTACGCCTTCAATGTCAGTACTGTTGTCTTCACAATAACGAATACTCCCTCTATCCATCTCTTTTTTAGCAAAGGGACAAATATTGTATTTCACAATCACTTTATTAACCCAAGCTTGAGTACTACTTACTACGTCCACATTGTTCCCTTATTTTAGTAATGGCAAAAGATTAGATTGCAGCATTACTTATGTCGTTTATTTCACTTTTTAAGTTGCAAATTAAAGCTTATCAAAAACCTTTATTTACTCACTAACTGTTTATTATTATTTAAAATCTTTTCTGCGCTTTTGTAACCTAAATCAATCATCTCTCTTGCGCGATCAAACTCTAATGTGCCACAAGCGTTACGTGCGATGACAATATTATAATCGGCAGGATAGGCCGCTAATTTTAAACGGGCAATGGTACTTTGCATCGCATCAAAAGCTTGGTCAGCAATATCATAGGCTTCTAAACTTGAAGGTTTAGGCACGATACCACCAATATTATCACTCAATTTTTTAATATAATGCCCAATTTTCTGTTGGAAAGATAATTCGTCAACACTAGATAACACCTCACTAAGTGTGTCTGGCTCTGGACAGTTATGATTCATTTCCCCTCCAAGGTTGACCGCAATAATATGGTCTGTCTGGTCACTAAAAGTAGGTGCAATAGGAACAGGGTTTAATACGCCACCATCAATCAGCTGTACGCCTTTTCTTATTACTGGCGTAAAAAACAATGGTAATGAAATAGACGCACGAATAGCATCAAATAAACAACCTGAGTTTATCCAGACTTCTTTTTCATTTTCAATATCCGCAGCGACTGCGGTGAACTTAAGAGGGAGTCCTTCTATTGGCTGATCACCTAATAATTCTCTTAATGTATCAATGATTTTATCACCACGTAATAAACCACTAGAGGTCCATGAAATGTCTAATAATGAAATAATCGATAGTTTATCTAAGCCACATACCCATTGCTCAAACTCATCTAACTTACCTGCCGCAAACACGCCACCAATAAGCGCACCAATTGAGCACCCAGAAATTGATTTGATCTGATAATCATTTTCCACCAGCCATCTAATAATACCGATATGTGCCATGCCACGTGCACCGCCACTGCCAAGTACCAATGAAATATTTTTATCTGATGTTGACTCAGTTCCAGTTATATCGATATGCATAACAAACCTTAGAAGAATAAAGAGTCATGAGTTTAAATAAATTTATACATTTTATGAAGTTTTTAAATGAGTTAATTGAAAGCAATGACTTATATAACCTCAATTCAGGTTAACAGAAGAAAAATGTCATTAAAAATCATACAATTATAAATCTTTATTATACATTGCTGCTAGTTGTGCGTTATTCAAGGCAAATTACTGAAGCAATAACGGATTATTGGGCGAATAATGTAACGCAGAAATTCTGCTTAAATAGCGGTGTTGTATCGATTTTTTATCCGGAACGGAGGTTGTAGGCCTAGGTTTTAACGAATCTTCCGTACTGTCTTTACCATCGCAGTCTGTTTATCAGCAAATAGCAGCAATTAGCTTTTCTTTACTTGTTCCTATGTTGTTAGCCTGTCATACTTTTAACCTTATAATTTTTTCATCAGTAGGATCACCATGACTAGTTTTTCAACATCAATTCATCACGTCGTTACCAGTGCATTAGCAGACTTAAATGAAGCACAATTAAAAGGTAAAATTCCTAAGAATCCGCTTAGTGAAACGCATTTTTTAGCAGCTTGGACCACTAATGCAATTAAGAAAAAACGTTTTGAAAGTGATGTAGTACCGACTTTAACGATATGGCAACGCAAAGCACGTAGCTTAGGTAAAAATGCTGCATTAGTTCAGACATTCACGGCGATTAAACAAAGCTATGAACATGTATTTAGTGAAGCGTTAACACCAAAAATAGTCAATAAAGATCAAGTTATCGCGCTTTGTGACACACTAACTGAACAACAATGGATGGTGAATACAGACTTAGAAGTGGGTGAAAAGTTAAATCGCCATAGTGGTGGCCAAGCATCAATGATCATTTGTAGTCAGGAATTTGAATCACACTTTGAAGATGGTCTATTAGTAAAACCAATCAGCTTATATATTCGTGGCGATGTTGCTGAAGCATTACAAGCAGCTTTTGAACAATCTCTTTTACTGTACAAAGTCACCGATTATAAATCAAAAGTTAAATACCACGGTGAATACATTATATACCCAAATAATAACGGTGACTTCTTACCCGAATTATTACCTGAGCTATTAGAAATCTAAATGGTTAAGCGTCAACAAAGTGCATTATTGAGTGAGCAAGAATTACAATTATTATTGAATGACGAGCAAGCTCAAAATGAAACGGTTTTCCCACTCTACAGTATTAGTGGTGCACCTTTTTTTGTTGATATCAATTACCAAGTTGTCACTGATGTTGAAACACTCACGCTGCTGCTAAGTACTTGCCCATTAGGCAGCGGCGTTATTTTATCGGAAATAATAGAACAAAGTCCTCACTGTCACTCCCTATTACAATTATTGAAAGAACGAGCCGATATAGAAATATTTTGGTTAGGTGATTTGCCTAGTATGGCAATAGATTTACCTCATTTTGATTATTGTCAATACAATGAAAAGCTCATTGAAAGTGTCCAATATTGGAAAAACAGTACGCATAACTTATTTGAACATTGGTTAAATAATTATCGTGTAGGGTTAATTTGTAAAATGCCTGATTGCCTTCAAGTTGAGCAGTTAAACGGTTTGAACAACCTCACTTATTATGATGCGCAACAATCACTCCATGAGATCAGCAACTTACAATTATTGATAATAGATTTGAATACGCCTGACTTGCAATTGATAGATGTATTAAATAATTTAATTAGCCTTAACCAACGTCCCTTTTTATTATTATATGGTGATATACAGGCCAATTTAAGTCATGCTTTATATGATTTAGCCAATAGCCTAGGTTTTCCTGTTTTAGCAAGCTTACAAACTGTACCGACTACACAGCAATCACGTCACATATTAGTCACCCTATTTTCTAAGATTTACCTTAAACATCTCGTTCAAAAACAAATAGAAAATTTATCAGCCCAACCACTTTTCCTCGTCAATAATATCAATGACAGTCATAATAGTGATCCTATTAATGAACAAGAAGTTGAATCTGTTTTTTGCCCTTACGGTATGAATAAAAAGCAGATATTAAACCTCAATAGTGCCCCAGATGTTAGAAAAATCATTAATGTACAAAGCGTCTTTGATTGGTTTCCAGATGGCTTTAATCGCGAACAAGCGGACACATTAATTAATGAACTAGGTTGTGCGGAAAGTTATATTGATTTTTATTTGAAACACCCACAATCGATCGTTAAACCCTCTTCAATGTTCTCGTTAATCGTGATGGCAAGATTAAACCAATCCCGTGTTTACTGGCTGGTGGAAGAAGCACAAGATTTCTCAATTGATATGTTAATTTTTCTACCTATTTCGGGTATAATCCTCAGTAAAGCATTAGCAACAGAATTACTTGATCAACCATCACAATATTTACTCGACTTCATTGAAGAAGCACGCCAGCAAAATATTAAGTTAGGCACAGCTATGGAATACAATAGTGTTAGCGTCAATGCACTCGCACTATACGGCATAGAATTTATTATTGATCAAAGAACTGTTTAATCAACTAGCTCTCTCACTATTAAAGTACCATCCCTTAACAAGCATAACGGTCATATATTAATATTTTGGTTAAGCGATAACTTTATAGTTAATAAAAATTATAATAAAAAGAGTCAAAAATGACATTAACTCAATTCTCTGCAGAACTTCAGACAAAGAAAGAAGCATTTTGGTCTAATATTTTTAAGCGATTCGCTTGGATGTATACCATTACAGCCATTCTTTTGGCATTAATTATTGGTTATGCATATCAGCAATACACTCAAAATTTAGAGGACAAAATGCTGTCGCAAGAGCAAACCTTTGTCTCTTCGACTACGCAAGCATTACAGCAAGAAATGCAAACCCAATTAATGATTTTACAAATGGTAACGCGATCTAGAGCATTAGGTCATTTTATGGAAAGTGGAGATCAAGCGAGTCGCAAAGAAATTGAAAAGCTATTCATTAATTTAGCCATTACCTTTCATCGATATGACCAAATTAGGTTGATTGATATGCAAGGTAATGAAGCGATTCGTATGAATTATCGTGAGGATGATACGGATATTGTCCCCGCAAAGAATCGACAAAACAAACGTTACTCTAAATACTTTCAAGAAGGTATTAAGCTTGCTAAGGGGCAAGTTTATGTTTCTCCAATGGAGTTAAATGTTGAATATGATGAGGTAGAAATTCCTTATAAACCTGTTGTCCGTTTTGTGACTCCAATAATGAACCAAAAAGGCGAAAAACTAGGTCTGATTGTGATGAACTATCTATCGACAGAACTGTTACAAAACTTCCGCGATCAGATGGAGTTACGCATTAGTGGCCAAGGCATGTTGATTGACCCTGAAGGGTATTGGATGAGTAACCATGACAGAAGCAATGAGTGGGGAGGTAGTTTAGAGAATGTTGATCAAAAATTTGAAAACTTATACCCAGAAGGTTGGTCAACTATCGATAGCCATGATGGTGGTATTCTTAAATCTGATAAAGGTATTTTCCGTTATGTATCAATTAAACCTTTTAGTTTAAGTAGTATCGGTAAATATGTAGCCGAACAAAATATCACCCTCTCTGTCACAGAACAATCGATTAAAAATAATGACTGGAAATTAGTTATTTTCTTACCGAATGAAACTATTCATGAGCATTCATTCTTTTTTACTGCATTTGGACAATTTATTGTTATCTTTACCTTCATTGGTTCTGCTGCAATATTATTTTTACTATTACTTTTATCAGAGCAAAAACGTCGCCAACAGCGACATGATTTATTAACTAAAAATGAATTAAGTGACTTATATGAAAACTCTCCTTGTGGTTATCATAGTTTAGATAAAAACGGGATGGTGCTTAAAATAAATCAAACTGAATTAAATTGGCTTGGTTATTCTCGTGAAGAAGTGATCGGTAAACGATTTTCAGAATTTTTAACCGCAAAAAGCAAAGGCATATTTGAAGATTTTCTTGAGCAACTTCAGCATGACAAAAGTATAGAAGGCGTTGTGCTGGAAATTCAATGTAAATCTGACCATACCTTCTTTGTATCGACTTCTGCTACCTCTATATTAGAAAAAGGACACTTTGCCATAGCAAGAACGTCTACTTTTGATATTACCGATAGAATCGAATTAGAAGAGCGTCTTGCTTATATTGCGAATACCGATGTATTAACTGGCATCAGTAATCGCCGTCATTTCTTCCTTCAAGCCAATGAACGTTTAAAAGAAGACACGGATATTTCTGTATTAATGATAGACGCGGATCATTTTAAAAAAGTCAATGATGTATACGGACATGATGTTGGTGATGATGTATTAAAAATGATTGCGTCAACCTTAAGGTCTGTATTGCCCAAAGAAGTTCTTTTAGCACGTTTGGGCGGTGAGGAATTTGTCATATTAGCATCTGATCTAAGTGCTGAAAAAGCCTTCATGCTTTCTCAGAAGATTTGTATCGTGATGGAAAACACCCCTATTTCTGTTAACAACAAAGCAGATATTAATATCACGTTATCGATCGGCACAGCGCAACGTATTGCTTATGATGAAGACATTGATGAAATGTTAAAACGTGCTGATATTGCTTTATATCAAGCTAAAACGACGGGGCGTAATAAAGCCATACAATCAAACTAATTCTATTCTATAGCGCTATTTTATTAACAAAAAAATCAAATAACGCCTCTCAGCACTAACGAGACCCATATCAATCAATAGTAGCAATACACCGTTACTATTGATTGCCTTTAAAAACTGAGTCATTTTATAATGGCGAATACTCAGCCTAAAACGTTACAGCAGAACCTTAGAATAAAACTTTACAACAGAACCTTAGAATAAAACCTTAGAGTAGTACTTCAAAATAGCACCTTCTAACATATCCAAATCGACTTTCTAATATTGATCTCATCCCATTCTTTGTTCGTATAATTTTTCATTGAAAATTTATTTTTGATTTCTTCGAAATGGAACGGAAGACATGAAACGTACATTATATTGGGTAACCAAAGATCTTCGTATAGCGGACAATCTGGCACTTCAATTAGCTAGCCAAAGTAATGAATTGATTTGTGTGTACGTCATTGACAAAAAATGGTTCAAACCAAATAAATTTCATTCTAAACCTTTAGGTGATAAAAGATGGCATTTTCTACAAGCCAGTCTAAATGACTTTAACAACAGCTTATTGGCACTAGGTCAACAATTATACGTCGTTTATGGCGATACACTTACAAGCTTAGAGAGCCTGTGTGAACAATTTAAAGTAACGGATCTTATCGTAACCAAAGTCCCAGGAACCGATGAAAATAGATTGCTCACTCAGCTTCGTTCACTTAACTCGCAAGTAAAGATAAGCCAAGTAGACCAATTCACTTTATTTCCAGAAAATGAACTGCCTTTTGAAATCGATAACTTACCTGCAAGTTATTCTAAGTTTAGAAAAGTCATGTCTACTATTAATGTTTCCCCCCCTATTCCAGCAGTGAAGTCATTGCCTTGTATGTTTCAATCAAGTCCTTCCGTAACACTTTATGAACTTGAATCACCGCCTGCTTCCATCATAGGAAAGCCTAAACAAGGCAATAATTTTAAAGGTGGTGAACAACAAGGGTTAAAACATCTCAAACAATACTTTGCATCAGAAAATCCAGGTATTTATAAGGAAGTCAGAAATAACCTAGAGGGTTGGGAAAACAGCACTAAATTATCACCTTGGATTAATTACGGTTGTCTCTCTGTGAGACAAGTAATGCAGCATATTAAGCGCTATGAGCAGACTGTAGAAAGCAATAAATCGACTGAAAGTTTATATCTCGAACTTTTGTGGCGAGATTATTTTCAATGGGTTCACTTTAAAGTGGGTGCAAAGATGTACCAGTTTAAAGGCCTTGTTGAATCAGCGCCTCTTACTTCATTTTATCCGGAACGATTCAAAAAATGGTGTTTAGGTAATACACCTTATCCATTAGTGAATGCCTGCATGAATGAACTAAGACACACAGGTTATTTGAGTAATAGAGGCAGACAAATAGTTGCAAGCTGCTTAATCAATGAGCTGAGTGTGGATTGGCGCTTTGGTGCCGCATGGTTTGAAGAACAATTAATTGATTATGATGCGGCAGTTAACTGGGGTAATTGGCAATATATTGCAGGTGTCGGTGTTGACCCACGTGGTGGACGACATTTCAACATTAAGAAACAAACCAATATTTATGACCTTAATGGTGAATATCAAACACAATGGCTTGACCCGGATATCCAAGCATCGCATTTAGTTCAAGTACTGGATTCAGTTGATGCTGCCGATTGGCCTGTTTCATCTGTTACACATACAAAAAACTCAATATAACTAACGGTTAATGAACAACGGTGATGAGCTAGCATGAGCAGTACCAATAACAGCATCAATAACAACATCATTACTAGTAAAACTGATGCAATGCCTTCCGATAAAACAGCAGTCAATGTGGTTTGGTTAAAGCGCGACCTGCGCCTAACAGACCATGAGCCGCTTAATCATTCGGTTGAAAATGGTTTAACGCTGTTAGTTTATATTTTTGAACCTTTATTGATCAATGATCCTCATTACGATCTTCGTCATTGGCGTTTTGTATTGCAATCACTTCAAGATATTAATGATCAGCTCATTGAATGTAACTCGCAAATTTATATTCACCTTGGCGATGCTATTGATTGCTTTAATCACATCCAGCATTCATTCGATATAACAGGTTTATTTAGCCATCAAGAAACAGGATTATTGTCTACATTTGAACGAGACATAGCAGTCCAAGCCTGGTGTAAAACACAAAACATCCACTGGCAAGAAAGTAAATCTGGCTCCGTAACAAGAGGAAAAAGAAATAGAATAGATTGGGATAAAGATTGGCGACTTATTATGAAAAGTGCCTTATATCAACCGGTGCTCTCTCGTAAAACGTTTATCGACCATCAACAGCTAGCGTGCCTCCCTCAGTCTGTATTACCTGATGCTTGGTATGAAGTAGATCAACATATGCTGACAGGCGGAGAACGTTGGGCACAGAAAATATTACACTCTTTCTTAAAAGATCGAGGTAAAAACTATCACTTCAATATCTCTAAACCAGAGTCCAGTCGAAAAAGTTGTTCTCGATTATCACCTTATTTAGCATGGGGAAATATCAGTTTAAGACAACTCTATCAAGCCATATTGATAAAACGATCTGAAACGGGTTGGAAACGTCCGATTGATGGACTTGCATCAAGGCTACATTGGCATTGTCATTTTATACAGAAATTTGAAAGTGAACATGAAATGCAGTGGCGCCCAGTTAATAGAGCCTATATTGGATTTAGCTACCCAGAAACCCATTGTGGTTTAAGTGTTGAAACTCGATTAAATAAATGGAAAACAGCGCAGACAGGTTATCCACTAGTTGATGCCTCCATGCTTTGTTTAATCAAGACCGGTTATTTAAACTTTCGTATGCGTGCGATGCTAGTGAGCTTTTTATGCCATCATTTATTGGTTGATTGGCGTTTAGGCGTAACACATCTAGCCGCCCTTTTTCTGGATTTTGAACCGGGCATTCATTATCCGCAGTTTCAAATGCAGTCGGGCGTAACCGGCACCAATATTATTCGCGTTTATAACCCAGTCAAACAATCTTTAGACAAAGATAAAGACGGGATATTCATCAAAAAATGGTTACCGCAATTATCAGAGCTGCCCAAAGAAATGGTTCATACACCTTGGTTGTTAACACCAATGGAAGAACAACTTTATCAATTTAAACTCGATGAAACCTACCCTTTACCCATGGTCGATATTGATGAGACAGGTAAAATTGCCCGAGATTTATTGTGGGGTTTTCAAAAACGAACTGATAGTAAAAATGAAGGAGTACGTATCGTGGCAAAACATGTACGTAAAAAGAAAGCGATTAAGAAATCTAAAAACACCAACACAATTCTTTGAACATAAAATAAAAAACAAAAAAAGCAAATAGACGAACACCATGCATAAAAAGTTATTACTGCCACATAAAACCTGCGTTACTTGTGAAAAAGACTTTTCGTGGCGCAAAAAATGGAAAGCATCTTGGGATAATGTCCTGTACTGCTCAGAACGTTGTCGAAGAAACAAGAACAAAAATAAAAGTTAAATAACAGCAAAATCTAACAAATTAAAAGATAAGCTAAACAATAACCTAGCGTTAATGAAGCACTCTTTACCCTAGTGTTAAAGCTTAATAAAATAAGGAAATACCATGCAGGCCAAACACCTCAGACTGATATTAGGTGATCAGCTTAATGCAATGCACAGTTGGTTTAAGCAAATCGATGAAGATGTCATCTATGTCATCGCAGAGCTACACCAAGAAGCCAGTTATACTAAACACCACATCAAAAAGATAACCTCATTTTTTGCTGCCATGGCTGACTTTGCTAAAATGCTTGAAAGCAAAGGCCATCGTGTTTGTTACCTAACGTTGGATGAGTCGAGCCAATATCAAGATCTCCCACATTTAATACAGTCATTAGTCACTGACTATCAATGTGAAACGTTTACGTTTCAACGACCTGATGAATATCGATTATGGACACAGTTAGGCAATCTTCCCGCTCAAGATGGGTTAACGGTTTATGAAGCAGACAGTGAACACTTTCTGTTACCCTTTGAACAATTACCACAACATTTTCAAGTAGCGACGCATGTCAGAATGGAAACCTTTTACCGTTTTATGCGTAAAGAATTTTCTATTTTAATGGAAGGAACAAAACCAGCTGGTGGCGCATGGAACTTTGATTCAAATAATCGACAAACATTCAAAAAAGCAGACCTTAAGGTTATCCCTAAACCACTAATATTCAATAACCCCGCTGAAACCTATTTACAACGCATCAAAGCTCACGGTATTAAAACCATGGGCAATGAGTCAACTAATGTTGATTACCCTATAAATCGAGAACAATCTTTACAATTACTCGACTATTTTTGTCAACACCAACTGCCTAATTTCGGTAATTTTCAGGATGCGATGACCGTAGCGTCGCCTTACGCTTGGAGTTTATATCACTCGCGTCTCAGTTTTTCATTGAACTGTAAAATGCTCAATCCCCTAGAAGTAATCAAAACTGCGTTAACTACTTATCAAGCGTCGGAGGGGAAAATTACCATTTCACAAATAGAAGGATTTATCAGACAAATATTAGGCTGGCGAGAATATGTAAGGGGTATGTACTGGATGAATATGCCGAACTACGCACAACAAAATATCTTATCTGCAAATCGAGACTTACCGGCCTTCTTTTGGAATGCAGACACAAAAATGCAATGTTTGAAAAGCGCTATTTCACAATCTCTTGAACATGCTTATGCGCATCACATTCAACGTCTAATGATAACCGGCAACTTTGCTTTATTAGCTGGCATAGCCCCTGACCAAGTGGATGACTGGTATTTAGGCATCTATATTGATGCTATAGAATGGGTAGAACTCCCTAACACGCGCAGTATGGCGTTGTTCGCTGATGGTGGCTGGATTGCCACTAAGCCCTATGCAGCGAGCGGTAACTACGTCAATAAAATGAGTGATTACTGTAAAAACTGTCGTTATAACGTTAAGGAAAAGCTAGGCGACGATGCTTGTCCGTTGAACAGCTTATATTGGAATTTTATTGATCAAAATTATGAGCAGCTTGCTTCAAATCACCGAATGAGTTTCCCTATTCGTAATTGGGATAAGCTAGATCCAAGTCAAAAAATAGAAATCAGAGAGAAAGCCAGTACGCTATTAAATAATTTAGATGATCTATAGGGTTTATATTTATTGTAGTTGTATTGATTGTTTAGGTACAAATCATAAGTGCAGTAATAATGAATCAATAAACCACTCAAATTTTGAGTGGTTATTCATAGAATCATTTATATAAATATTTACAGGCAGGTTTATAGCAGCACTTGTTTAATCTGTTCCATCAAGTACGTTTCTCGTTTAATGGATAACCCCTGCTTTTTATCATTTTTGATGGTATTTAAGTTATGATTAATCGCATCATCAATATCTAGCCAACGAACTTTCATGCCATTATTGATTTCATAATCTTCTAACTTACTGTCACCAAACTGATCAGAAATTTCACAGGTGAAACAGTAAGACAGCATATGCATGATTGAATAGTCAGGAAAATGTTTGTCACTTTTATGTGGGCGATACTCTTCATACAATCCAAATTCATTAATATTGTTTATATCAAGCGCCCCGGTTTCTTCACTTAATTCTCTTTTTAGTCCTTCAATCAATTCCTCACCTTTATCAACACCGCCACCAGGCAATGAATAATCGTTATAACGCTGGGTGTACATTAACAAAATTTTATTATTTTTAATGACAATGGCACGAGTCGCAATACGCGTAAAACTATCAGGGTGATCTGGAGTTAAATTAATTTCAATAATCGCTGGGTGAACCACCCGTTTTAATAAACGCATAACATTCTCTAAATAAAGCAAATTGCTTAGCAAGTTAATGAATTTAAGCAATTTAGGGAAAAAAGACTGCGCATACTACCCAATTACTAAGCGATAAAACAGGCTTGTGTTAATGGGAGATTGACTTAACAACAAAACTAAAGGCATTAAAGCATAAGAAAAACTAAGCAAATCAAATTAAATCAGCCAATATCATCTTTTATTGAATCATTTTTAAGCTGACGCAATACGTTTGCGTTTATATCTCTAGAGAGAAGTAAACGAAAAGATGACACAATTAATATTAAGTTATCTATTTCTGGTGCAATAATTTAATTCATAATAATAGCAGTCATTTCCTTAAAATCGCCTTTATGTTGAACAAATAGACACTTAATTCTTGAGGCTTAGATCACAAATCAAGTATGTAAATAGAGTATTCAACTGCTTTTAATCTGTTTGTAAATTAAGCAACAAAATCGTTTAACTACATGGCTTCTCCCATCATTTCCATTCTTGTACCCTACTATTAAAAAACATTAAATATAAAAATAAACAATTTAAATACAACAGCTTAAATAAACACAAAAAATATATAGGTAATTACAAACAAACATTTTATTACAATATTGAGAATTAGTTCTGTTTATTTATCAACCAGGTTTTTATTCGGTTTTTTATAAAACCGATACCTGTATGGCAGTAAAATTTGTAATAATGTCATTTTACAAATACATTATTTGTAATACAATACTACCGAGTCTAAGATTGATGTTTATTCGAACTATATGACAACGAATATCAATCAAATAAAAAGGTAGTCACCTTTGTTGATAAAATGGCAAGACAGACATTGTGCACGTAGAATCGCAATTTCTTCTTTAATACCAACATTTATGTCAGCTTATCTGTGCAATATTTGACTGCCTCCTTAATGCCCATGGCATAACTATCTATTAACTAGTCAATGAGAATATAAACATGTCTAAAAAAATTGCTTTAATCACTGGTGCTACTGGTGGAATCGGTTTTGCAGTTGCAAAACGTCTTGGTCAAGATGGTTACACAGTTGTTCTTAACGGTATCGAAGATGAAATTGGTGCACAACGTGTTGCTGAACTAACAGCGGAAGGCATTGAAGCTGAATACTACGGTTTTGACGTAACGAACGATGTAGCAGTAACTGAAAACGTTAATGCAATCGGTAACAAATATGGTCAAATCGATGTTGTTATCAACAACGCTGGTGGTTTAGGCGGTCGTAGCCCAATCGAAGAAATGACAACTGAATTCTTTCGTTTTGTAATGGCGCTTAACCTTGATAGTGCATTCTTTGTTTCACGTGCTGCGATTCCATTTTTGAAGAAAACAGAAGGTGGTTCAATCATCAACTACACTTCAAACGCTGCATGGAATGCTGGTGGCCCAGGTGCTGGTATCTACGGTACATCTAAAGCGGCTGTTCACACATTAACTCGTGCACTAGCGAAAGAACTAGCACCCGCTGGTATTCGTGTAAATGCAGTATCTCCAGGTACAATTGATACGCCATTCCACCAACAAATTAAAGATACTAAACCAGAAGTTTTCGCTTCTTGGAAAGACAGCATTATGTTGGGTCGTTTAGGTCAACCTGAAGACGTTTCTGGTGTTATCTCTTTCTTAGTAAGTAAAGATGCTTCATTCATCACAGCTGAAACAATTCAAATCGGTGGCGGACAAGCACTAGGTATTTAGTCGATACAGTTAATGTAGACGACCTATCGCTATAAAACCTATTTTTCATAGTAAGTTTTAACGCTGAATAAAAAAGCCACATAAGTGATTATGTGGCTTTTTTTGTTATTTAAACCGTCTTTGTAACCGTAATACCAATCACATTAATTAACTCGCCTATTTCACTTACTAAAATAACTTATTATATAAGGTTTGATAGTCAGACAGTGCAGATTGAACTAAGGGTTCGGCATCCAAATTAGCGCTAACAATGCGTTGATAGTGTGTAATCAATTTAGCAAGATATTGCTTCTGTTCATCTTGAGGCAGCCATAATTGGCTTCCTGTTAAGGTAAGATCAACTCCTTGAATTTGGTTGATTAACATTAATTCATAACCACGCTTATTTTCGATCACCAGTTGCTCTTGCTTTAATTTAAAATTTAACTCAATCAATGTACTACGTAATTTATAAGTATGATGTACTGGACATAAAAGAAAATCGATATTCAAACCTGCATAACGACTCATTAAACGCGTTAACATTTCAGCCATTAATTCGCCACCAACACCACTAATAATAACCAATTGATTAGCTTGCAGCTGATTGGCTTTATAACGGTCAAGTAATTGTAATTGTCCGACATCTTCGCAGCGTGTTTGCCACTTGGCATCCATTGGTAAATGATGCCCGTAAGTTATTAATTTATCATGTAATTGGGTAATAATATCTGGAACAACATCAACAAAATTAACTTCTTTGATAACATTGTTGGTTAATATTTTAATACCCAATAAACCATGGTCACAACAACAATCCCATACGAGGTCATAATGCCCATCGATCATCTCAGACAGGCTTAATAAACGTTTATTTATTTTCATTTTCAATTAGGTCATTTTGTTAAATATTATTTTTTTGAAAAATATGCTTACTGACTATTTAAATCTAAGCCTTTGAATTCAAATATTTACTACATCCAAGTATCTACATATAAGTTGCATTCATATTTTAGTAGCCATCATAAAACTCATGCTGGTTGTTGAATTGCTTTCATGGTTAATGCTATCCGTTTGCGTTCAACATCAACACTCACTATTTTCACATTAACAATCTGCCCTACTTTCACTATTTTATGAGGGTCATCTACGAAGCGATCACTGAGCATCGAAATATGCACTAAACCATCTTGGTGTACTCCCAAGTCTATAAAAGCGCCAAAGTTAGCGACATTAGTTACTACTCCTTGCAATAGTTGGTCAACTTCTAAATCACTTATCTTATGAATACTTTGATCAAATTGAGCCGTTTTAAATTGGTCTCGTGGATCACGACGAGACATTTTTAAAATAGTAAGCACCTCTTGATATTGTTGATTTAAGGTTTCATCACTGACTGCATTTTTAGCATTACTTGTTGGTAACGTTAATTCTATCGTATCAGATGCTAACACCACTTCTTTTAGTGTTTTATGGTTAAATCTAGCGAGCGCTTTAGCCGTTGCATATTGTTCAGGGTGTAAAATAGTTTCATCTAAACAATTATCACCGCCCGTTACCGTTAAAAAACCGACGGCTTGCTGAAATGCTTTCGCGCCTAAACGAGGTATTTTTTTTAAGGCATCTCGTGAATTGAAACGCCCATTTAACTCTCTATACTCAACGATATTATTAGCAATCGTCGCATTGAGCCCTGCGACATGTGTTAACACACAATGTGAAGCGGTATTAAGGTCAACACCGACTTTGTTAACACAATCTTCTACCACAGCCTGTAAACGACTCGCTAATAGTTTTTGTTGAACATCATGCTGGTATAAACCGACACCAATTGCTTTTGCTTCAATTTTAACGAGTTCTGATAATGGATCTTGTAAACGTCGAGCAATAGATACAGCACCACGCAATGTTACATCAAGTTGAGGAAATTCATCTGCAGCTAATTGCGAAGCAGAATAAACCGACGCACCTGCTTCACTAACTGCAATAGCTTGAATATCATGAGGCAATGACGTCAATATATCAGCAATAAATTGTTCACTTTCACGAGAGGCCGTGCCATTACCAATAGCAATTAACTCTACTTTGTATTGTTTAATGAGATTATTGACCGTCTGTTTAGCTTGTTCTGTTTGTAATTGTGGCTGATGTGGATAGATGGTCGCTGTATCTAATAATTTACCTGTTTTATCGACGACAGCTAATTTACAACCACTTCTAAAACCAGGATCTAACCCTAATGTCACTTTTTCACCTGCTGGTGAAGCCATTAATAAAGCACTTAGATTATTAGCAAATTGTTCAATAGCTTCTGCATCAGCTTGTTCTTTTAATTGCACTAAAAATTGCTTTTCAAGGCTAACTAACAGCTTTGTACGCCATGCAGTATCAATCACCTTGCGATGCCATGATGTTTGGTCGTCTTTGCTAAGGTAAACATTCAAGTGTTTAGCAATCAAGGTTTGGCAATAACTATAAGATTTCTTATCTTTTTGAAAGGGATCTGCATCAATTTTCAAACGTAGAAACCCTTCAGATTTACCGCGTAACATGGCTAAAATTCGATGTGCAGGTAAGCGATTTAAACGCGCACTAAATTCAAAGTAATCTTTAAATTTTATTGCCTCATTCATTTTAGATTTAACCACGGTTGAAGTGAGCATAGCTTGCTCAAATAAATGCTGTTTTAATAAACCAAGTAACTTAATATCTTGAGTTATATTATCAACCGCAATCGCTAAAGCCCCTTCTAAAACCTCTTCAGTGCTTGTAAACCCATGTTTAATATTAATGTAACGTGATGCAATTTGTTCTAAAGGTTGTTTAGGGGACGCCCATAATTGTTCAGCTAAACGCGTTAAACCAGCATCCACGGCTAATTTAGCCTTACTAATACGTGTTGTTTTAAAGGGGGCATAACAATGTTCTAGACTGACTTTGTCTTGAATTAATTCAATTTCTTGTTTAAGTGATTCTGTTAATTTACCTTGGCTGTCAATCGCTTTTAATATGCTGTTTTTACGTGTTGCTAACTCTCTAAAGTAACCCAACTTAGATTCTAATAAGCGTAGTTGATTGTCATCCAGTGACTGCGTTAAATGTTTACGATAACGCGCAATGAATGGCACTGTATTACCATCATCTAATAATTGAATCGCACTGTCGGCTTGTTTAGTGTTGATTTGACATTCTTTAGCTAAGAGTTCGGCGAGTTGGGCTACGGCTAGCGCATTTTAATCCCACTCTCCAACAGGGTTGAACGATATTTATCATCTAACCCTGCCATTTTCTTTTT
>NZ_CANLFB010000008.1 GCF_947489755.1 uncultured Psychromonas sp. | reverse complement strand
TTGGTTTGGCGATTACTATCAGATCAAATTCAGAGCATGTTTTCAATGTATTTTTTTCTTAAGATCCAACCTATGAACACCGGCTAGCTTTGTTGCAGCTAAAACAGCTACTTTTACGATTGATAAGGCAGGTTTAAAAGGTAAAGTGATTGGTGTTCAAGTGGGTACAATACACGATAACTATGTCACCGACATGTACAGTGATGTTGCAGAAATTAAACGTTATACAGGGCAAGATCAAGTTTACATTGATTTAGAGAATGGTCGTTTAGATGCCGCATTTGCTAACTCTGATCAGCTAGTGTTGGCTTTCTTAGAAAAAGACAATGGTGCAGACTTTGCTTTAAAAGGAAAGTTAGTAACAGACAAAGCCTATGTGGGTGAAGGCACTGCATTAGCGTTACGCAAACAAGATAAAAAATTAACAGAAAAATTCAATGCTGCAATAGCTGAAATCCGTCAAAATGGTACTTACGATAAGATAGCATCAAAATATTTTAGCTTTGATATTTACGGTGAATAGTTAATCGACTTAATAAGTTAGTTGAATAACTAAAAAACTGACTTGCCAAATCGGTAAGTCAGTTTCTATAAGCTCTTTTATTTCAGCGATGTATTCATTTTTACAATACTGTCACTGCTAACTACTTCTTAACTAGCTAAATCAATCAAGAATGCAAACTCTCTCGCAATATCTTCAAAATGCTTAAAGCGCCCTGATTTACCACCATGTCCTGATTCCATATCGGTATACAACAACAATTGATTATCATCCGTTTTGAGTTCACGTAATTTAGCGACCCACTTTGCAGGTTCCCAATATTGTACCTGTGAATCATGTAAACCAGTGGTTACCAATATATTAGGATAATCCTGTGCAACTACTTGGTCATAAGGGCTATAACTTAAAATATAATGATAATATTCAGGATCGTTTGGATTCCCCCACTCATCATATTCACCCGTGGTTAATGGAATAGTGTCATCTAACATCGTTGACACCACATCTACAAAAGGTACTGCTGCTACAACACCTTTATATAATTCAGGTGCTTGGTTCACGATTGCGCCCATTAATAAGCCACCAGCACTGCCGCCCATTGCAAATACATTATCTTTTGCGCCGTAATTTTTCTCTACTAATGCTTTTGAAACATCAACAAAGTCATTAAAGGTATTTTTCTTTTGCAGTAACTTACCTTGCTCATACCAGTCTCGTCCAAGCTCTTCGCCGCCACGAACATGTGCGACAGCATAAACAAACCCGCGGTCTAACAAACTCAAATTAGCAGAACTAAAACCAATGTCTAAACTATGGCCGTATGAACCATAAGCATAAACCAGTAATGGATTTTGATGAGTAAATAATTCTCGCTTGTAAACTAATGAAACAGGTACTTCTACGCCACCTCTGGCCGTTACCCAAACTCGCTCACTTTGGTAGTCTTGGCTATCAAAATCTCCCATCACTTTACTTTGTTTTAATAACGTTGTTTCACCACTTTCAAGGTCTAACTCATAAACACTTGAAGGTGTCGTAAATGAAGTATATTGGTAACGGAACTTAGTGCTATTTGACTGTGGATTGTAATGACTAAACACAGTATAAACAGGATCGTTAAACGTAAGTTCACGCGACTCCCCTGTTGTAAAATGGATTTGACGTAGCACTGGTAAGCCTAATGAACGCTCTTCCACCACTAACCAATCATCCATTAGTTCATAACCTTCAAGCAGGATATTTTCTCTTGCAGGAACTAATGTTTGCCATTCACCTGGCGCAACCACTTGGAAGGTTTCAACGTTAGATGCAAGTGTATGTAACGCGAAGTTTTTACCGCTATAGTTACTGCGAATAAAGAATTTATCTTGGAAATGATCAACGCTGTATTCGTGATCTCTTTGTCTTGGTAAAAAACAGGTAAAGTCTTGTTGTGGTTGATTTGCATCTAAAATAAGACACTCAGAAGTCATCGTACTATCTGCACAAATAACTAAATAATCTTCTGAACGCGTTTTATATAAATTAAGATAGAAAGTATCATCTAACTCTTCATAAATAAGTTGGTCATTACTCGGCGAGTCACCTAATGTATGGCGATAGACTTGATAAGGCAGTAATGTTTGTTGATCTTGTTTGACATAAAATAGCGTTTTATTATCGTTCGCCCACACCACATCGGTTACATCTTCAATCGCTTCATCTAACAAAGTGTTCGTCGCTAAGTCTTTAAAACGTAATGTATATTGACGACGACTGACGGTGTCTTCAGTAAAGGCTAATAGCATTGAATTAGGTGACAGGCTTAAATCACCTAATTGATAATAGGCAAAGCCTTCTGCTCGTTGATTACAATCAAAAAAGATCTCTTCATCAGCTTCTTGAGAGTCTTTTCGACGAGAATAAATACTGTAATCTTTACCTTCGTCATAACGCGATGTATACCAAAAACCTTTCTTAAAATAAGGCACAGACTCTAGTTCTGGTTCTTGTCTTGCTACCATTTCATCGTATAACGATTGCTGAAGCTCAGATAAAGGTGCCATTACCTGTTCCGTGTACGTATTCTCTTCTTCTAAATAGGCCAATACCTTTGGATCTTTTCTATCATCGTCTCGCAGCCAAAAATAGTTGTCTTCACGTTGGTGACCATGAGTTTCATGTACATGAAGTTGAATATCAGCAGTAGGCTTAACAATATCGACTTTATTGGTCATATTTTCTCTCTTTTAGGAAGTTCAGAACATTTAAATTTTATGCGGATAAATGGATTGCTTACATAACTATCAGAGAAGCAAAACGATAGTCAACAATACCGCGGACAAAGTATGAAAGCTACAAGATAAAGTATTAGCAAGATAAGTTAATAGCTTTAGTGAAAAAGAATGCGTGATGAAATATGAGAAAACGTTTAATAGTGCAACATGACACTATTAAACTAAATGCTAATGGGCATGAAAAATAGCATTATTTACAGGGTAAATAAAACTAAAGTAGCGCTTAAAGTAGCCACCCATTTGCAACAGCAAGGTCTGTTTGTTGCACTACGTATTGCCATAGTTTAGGCGCCATTTTTTCTAAATAGCTATTGCGAGCAAGTACTTGAGATTGACTGATCTTATGTTTAGCCCAACTACCGCCTTGGTTATTCATGTTTTGCACTAACGGCAAAATTCTATCCATGCCTTTAGCAAATTGTGCATCATTAGTTTTCGCTTCTTCAAACTCAAACCAGAGACTTTTATACTCATCATGTTGAACGGTTGGCAACAAACCAAATAAACGTTGTGCCGCTTTTTCTTCTTTCAACGCTTGTTGCTCATGATCTTTTGACTCAGCAAAAGCAAATAAGTCACCAGCATCAATTTCAATAATATCGTGTATTAATAACATTTTAACGACACGGCTGATATCAATTGGTTGCTCTGCATAATCTTGTAATAGTTGCGCTGTTAATGTGATGTGCCAGCTATGCTCTGCACTATTTTCATGACGATCTTTATCTTCTTTGACCGTCGTTTGGCGATAAACGGCTTTCAATTTATCAATTTCAATAATGAAGGCTAATTGTTGCTCTAAATCTGTCATTCATTTTTTCCTATTTTTAAGCGTTTAATACTCTTAAATTCAAGTAATACATTTGCATAAATTCATAAAGTTGCAAAGTACTATCGGTGTAGAGACTGCAAATAACTAAAGAATAGCGATAATAACAAGTTAATGTCCTCCAGCAGGCTCAGGTGCTTTAGATGATTTAATAAAAGGTCCTTTGGTAAACCAAATAACCCCAATCAATACAAAAAACAAAATCCCTAACATATAGAAATAATCGTTCAATGACATCATATAAGACTGTGATGTTACGACTGAATTCACAGCAGAAAGATTAGTCTGAGTGGCGCCCCCCATTTTATCTAAATACTCCACCGCCCCGGGATTATAAATACTGACATGTTCAGTCAAGTTTGCATGGTGAAAATCAGCACGGCGATTCCATATCCACGTAGTTAATGAAGATGCAAAACTAGAGCCTAACACACGCAAAAATGTTGTTAATCCAGAAGCGTCTGCTACTTGGCCATGATCTAGATTAGACAAGAAAATAGTGGTCAATGGCATAAACATAAAGGCAATACCAATCCCCATGAATAATTGCACTTGCGCGACGGATGCAAAATCGACAGAGGTATTAAAGTTAGCACGAAGGAAACAAGAAATCCCTATGACAATAAAGGAAATACTGGCTAAAATTCGCATATCCATTTTATGTGCATATTTACCAATTAATGGCGCTAATATTAACGGTAAAATCCCCATCGGAGCTGAAGCAAGTCCCGCCCAAATTGCTGTGTACCCCATGTAGATTTGTAACCATTGTGGCAAAATAACATTAATGGCAAAAAAAGCCGCATAGCTCAATACCAGTGCAATCGTACCAAAGGTGTAGTTACGATCTTTAAATAAATTCAAATTCACGATAGGATTTTTTTCAGTTAACTCCCAAATCACAAATGAAATTAAAGCGATGACAGAAATACAAGTCATGATAATGATTTGAGTGGATTCGAACCAATCAGCATTATTACCAAGATCTAACACCACTTGTAGCGTCCCAACACCTAGCACTAATAATGCAATACCAATATAATCAATGGGCATTTTAGCCGTCGTATCGATCCGCCCTTTCAATTGTTGCCACACCACAACACAACAGAAAATACCGATAGGAATATTAATAAAAAATATCCACGGCCAAGAATAATTATCTGTTATCCAACCGCCAGTGATAGGTCCAACAATAGGTGCGACTACGGTTACCATAGAGATTAACGCTAATGCCGCCCCACGTTTTACAGAGGGAAAAATAGCAAGCAACAGTGTCTGGCACATTGGAAACATCGGCCCAGCAAAGAAACCTTGTAGCGCTCTAAAAGCGATCAACTCTGGCATGCTAGTGGCTATACCGCATAAAAAAGAAGTTAAGGTAAATAAGGAAACAGAAATAATAAATAGTTTGAGTTGGCCAATACGTCGAGAAAGCCAGCCAGTTAAAGGTAAAGCAATCGCATTACAGACGGCAAATGACGTAATAATCCACGTACTTTGCTCTGAACTCACACCCAAACTACCGGCAATAGTCGGTAAAGCAACATTAGCAATTGTGCTATCGAGTACTTGCATAAATGTTGCTAATGCCAACCCAATGACAGCTAACATCATACTAGGTGGCTGATAGGTTTTTTCCTGCATAGCCGCCTCTACTTCTCTTCCGGAAGAGTAACACCAACATTATCATGTAGGATTTTTTTAATTAATTTATCTGCCTCATCTAGCGAAGTATCATATACATTAGTATTAAGACGCGCCTCTTGTTGAACATTTTTAGAAAGCACAATGCCATCAGTATTTTCAATATCAACATTAGCAACCATAGAAAGCCCAATTCTTAACGGAAACTCAGCTTGATTGTCTTCTTCAAGATGAATTTTAACCGGTAAACGTTGTACTATTTTGATCCAATTGCCACTGGCATTTTGCGCAGGTAATAATGAGAATGCACTACCAGTACCAATACCAAGACTCTCGATTTCCCCTTTATATTCAACGTCATCACCATAAAGATCTGATACTAATGTCACCTTTTGCCCGATACGCATATCTTTCATCTGGCTTTCTTTAAAGTTAGCATCTACCCATACGTTATGAAGCGGAACAATCACCATTAATTGGCTACTTGGCTGTACTTGAGTTCCTAACTGTACGGCGCGTTTAGCAACGTAACCACTAACAGGTGCCACAATATCTGTTCGCGTGTTATCAAGATAACTTTTACGTACACCCGCCACAGCCCACTTTATGGCAGGGTGATTTTCTATTACCGTATTATCAACTAAGGCAAGTGTCATTTTAAACGCTTCTTGAGATGCTAAATAGGCACTCTTTGTGGTATCGACTTGATCTTGATAATGCGTTAAATCTTCTTTTGAAATTGCACCTGATTTAGCTATATTTTGACGACGCTTATAATCATTCATCGCTTGTCGATAGGCGACTTTACTTGACTCCACCTTTGCTTTTGCATTATCTGCTGTGGCATATAAACTGCGCACTTGTCGCACTGCGATTCCTAATTTAGCTTCCGCTTCTTGTAGCGCTATTTGTGTATCACTTGAATCTAAGGTAACAATGATCTGGCCTTTTTCAACATAATCACCTTGGTCAGGTAATACCGAGGTAACGGTTCCGGATATTTGTGGAGAAATAACCACTAAATCACCATTAACATAAGCATCATCAGTCTCTTCTGAATATTTAGCATACACTTCATAATAAGCAAACCAAGCCACGCCAATCACCACCAGCGAAATAAATAATAAAATAAAAGAGGTTTTACGTTTACTTGAACCTGTTTTAGCTGCTTTTTTTGTTGTATTTTCCATGATCGATTTACTCATCATATTATTTATGAATTAAAATTAGGGGTGAATTAATGGTGAAAATTAAGGCTTAGATTCAGGCAATAAACGCATTAATAAAGCACTAAGTTGCTCTACTTCTTTAGTAGAAAGGTCGCCAATCAAAAGAGGTCCTACATTATTTTCCATGGAATCCATGCATTGTGTTAGTAAAGATGCGCCTGTTGCCGTTAAGTTTAACAACACACCTCGTTTATCTTCAGGATTAGGTTGTTTTTCTATCAAACCTTTTTTAAGCAAACGCTCAATCATTCTAGTCATTGAACCTGCATTAATACTTAAGTATTTACATATTTCAGCAGGTGAGTTCATTTCATAATAATGAATAGCAGCCAACACTTTAAATTGCGCTGACGACATTCCTAAAGGATCAAGATACTGGTTTAATAGCCGCTCTTTATGAAGATGCGCTAAACCAATTAATTTTGCTAAAGGAATTCCTAATGATTGAGTACTTAAATGATGCATTATTTTTCTCACTTACTTGCCTAGGCAATTAATAACAAAAAAAGATATTACTGCCTAGGCAACTAATTTGTCAATTCTTAATTAATTTATTCCTAGATACATATAATCAGTTAAATAAATATTTAATTTATTCCTAGATTGGATCTATAGGTTGCTTGGTTATAGATGGCTAAAAGTAAAATTGAATACCACGATTAATACGAATAATAATATTGAGTTCATTGCACATATTATTAGAGAGAAACGAAGCATTCATTTTTTAAAGCTAATTTGGAAGGTGTAAATAAAAGAAGGGTCTTTAATCAAATAAAACTAGGCGTAATCATCTAAATTTCTAATGCTAATTGTTGTAAATAATTTTCCATAAATCGAGTACGTTGAAGCGCTATCTCTTTCCCTACCTCTGTATTCATGGAAGCTGCTAGTTTTAATAATTTTTGATAGAAATGATCTATCGTAAATTTCTGATCATCGGCTTCACGATCAATTGCAAAAGCATCTTCAGGTGAATACAAAGGTCTATCGAGTTGGCTACTTACTTGAATACAGCGGCTAATACCAATCGCACCTAATGCATCTAACCGGTCCGCATCTTGCACAATTTGTGCTTCAAGGGAGTCAGCAACAACCCCACCACTCACACTGTGAGCGGAAATAGCATGATGGATAGGTAATAAATATTGTTCAGGATAATCAATATTGCGTAAAAATATAATCGCTTTATCGGCAGCATGTAATGAGCTCAATGAGCGTAATGCATGATTCTTCGGGTAACTCAAACAGTCATGCAACCAAGCAGCGGGTAAAACAATATTCAGCTCTGCTTGTTCTTCATTGGCTATTTTAGTCGCCAGTTTCACTACGCGTTTAACATGTAATAAATCATGTGCTAAATCGGTTTTCATATTCGCCACAATAAATTCTTCACATTGCTGCTGGTATTGACTAAACATATGAAACCTTAATTTATGGAGTTTATAATGAGAAAAGTAAGCTATTTTATGGGTAAAAATAACCAGAGTCGCTTATAAGATTACAATAACAGTCTAATCTTGTACCACTTCCAGTAACATACTCCCAGAGTTTGCACTGATCAAGTTCCTCTAAAAATAATTAGACATAAAAAAGGCCAGGTAAATACCTAGCCAGTTTTTAACTTCACTTTAAATCTAAAAAGCTTGGGGGTTATTTAAAGCTCTATTATAAGGTTCTGTTTTAAAATACTATTTAAAGCTTTATATTAAAGAATAGTATTAAAGCACTGTAATAACATCTTCAGTCGGTAGACGTGCTTTTGGTGAGCCGTGGTTATAATCTTCACCATTTTTATGGTAACCAATCGCTAATGCAACATCACAAACATAACCCTTTAATTCGTCTTTAAATGTTTCGCCAATTAGTTCTGCATCAACGCCTTCCATAGGCGTAGAATCAATACCTAAACGAGCTAATACGTGTAAAGCATTACCAAATGCAATATACGTTTGTGCTTTTGTCCAATGACCATTAAAACCTTTTTCATCAGTATTTGACTCAACAAAACCAAAAGCGCCCTCTAACATAGCATCATATCTTTCTGCAGGTAAATGACCTGAAGAGACTTCAACATCAACCACTTTTCTATAATCATCTTTAGTGAAATAAGGATTATGAGCAAATAAAATAGTATGTGATGCTTCTTTTGCATGATGTTGGTTGAACTGGTGCTTATTAGCGAAAGTACCATGGAAACGCTCTTTTGCTTGATCACTTTCTAGCACAATAAATTTCCAAGGTTGAGCGTTAATAGAAGAAGCCGATAAACGAAGCGCTTCTTTAAGCACATCCATATCTTCGGCTGAAATACGTTTAGCTGCATCATATTGTTTAGCTGTGTAGCGACTATTAAGATCTTTGATTATTTGATGAGACATGACTTTTTCCAAATTTAAATTAATGATTAAAGAATACTGCTTATGAAAGGATCATAAAGATAATTGAGCAGAAGAAAAAGGAACGCTAAACCCAATCATTATGGTTCATTAAGTCCATAATTTTTTATAATTAAGCATGCCAATAAATTTATCGTTTAAACGGCTATTAAATGTTGGATGACGACCTAATAAAGGCAGTAATTAGGTTTTAAATAAAAGAAGAGATGAAATAATAAAATAGTGTGGAAGCATCACTATAGCGTTGCTACATCAATGCTTTTATTTCAGATACGTTAGGTTAATAAGTATCATTGCAACGATGCCTATTAACCTATTAACTGACGAACTAACGGCTTAATCGTGCGTTCGCGCCTTTTTGCATGGCATTACGAATCTCTGATTCAGTTACTAAATTTAAATCACCACTGATAGATAATTTTAAAACGCTGGCAGCAATGGCAAATTCAATTGTTTCTTGTGGTTCAAGTTTATGTACCAAACCGTGTAATAAACCGGCACCAAAAGCATCGCCAGCAGCTACGCCTTCCATCACATTTACATTATGTACCGGCGTGTCATAGAACTGATCATTTTGGTATAAAATAGCCATCCAATCACTTTGTTCCACAGAGTTAATATCGCGTAAAACACTCGCGACTGTTTTACAATTTGGATAACGTTTAGTGATTTCTTTCATCCCTTCACGGAAATCTTCTATTTGACTGATACCATTAGACAGGTCACCATCAAAAGCTTTAATGCCTAACATAGCTTCAAAGTCTTCATCGTTCGCGACACAAACATCAACGAATGGCATTAATTCATGCATCACTACTTGAGCTTGTGCTGGTTTCCACATTTTTCCACGATAGTTCAAATCACATACCACGGTAATCTTGTTCGCTTTACAATAATCTAATGCACTTTTTAATGCGATTTCTAATTCTTTTGAAATCGCTGGCGTAATGCCTGAAAAGTAGAAAACACCAACATCTTTTAATAAAACAGACCAATCAAACTCATCTGTCGTTGCAGTTGCAATAGAGCTACCTGCGCGATCATAAACAACACCAGTGCCTCTAACGCCGTTGCCTTTTTCAAAGAAGTACATGCCTAATCTTGGACCACCGCGTAAAGAACGACTAGTATCAACACCAAATTTTCTTAATGTACCAACAGCAGCCTCACCCAATGGGTTTTCAGGAAATTTAGATAAGTAAGCTGCGTCATGACCTAATAACGCCAGAGAAACTGCAACATTAGCTTCAGCTCCACCATAAGCGGCCTCAAAAGTATTTGTTTGTAAGATGCGTTCGAATGCTAACGGTTTTAGACGTAACATCATTTCGCCAAATGTTAATATTTTCATTAGTTTCTCCTTTAGTGATCAATAAATTCAATAAAATGGCTGAGTTTCTTTATTCTTGTATTCTTACTCGCGCTTTTATTGAAGTACTTTTATTAACGCTATTTACTTAAGCGTTGCCTTTCTACAAATTAACTTATTTGTATTATTTAAGTATTATTAAATAAAAATCAAGCTGAGTAAAACCAATCCTGATTATTTTTAATAATAAAGTTAACCCAACTATAAGAAACAATATTAAATAAAACCTAAAAAAACACTTAAACAATTGAAATATAACACCAATAAACATAAGAAAGAGAAGATAAAAAGGTTTTGATATTGATTAGTTTATTGATAGATAGGAATATACATTTTTTGTAAAAATAAAAAATAAAGGTGAATACTTAACAAGTAATTTAATGATAAAAATGACTTAATAAGTCACACAAAAAAGTTGTAGATCATAGATTATATGATGAGAGGTAAACCTGAAATATCAGGAGTAATGAGTGCACGTGGCATAAACGGCAGTAAAACCAGTTAAATGCCTTCAAATTTAATAAGAGATCAAAAGCTATTTGACAAATTCTGCGTAGATTTCTAAATCGATTTCATCACCGACGATAGGAATGTAACTGTCCATGCCAAAATCTGAACGTTTAATTTTTCCCACTGCACTAAAACCAAGAGTATAGTTACCTGTTAACCAGTTATCGGCACCACCATGAAAAGTCGCTTCAAATGTGACAGATTTTGTTACCCCTCTTAATGTTAAATCGCCGGTAAAGTTAAAAACAGTATCAGATACCGGTGTCACGGTATGACTTACAAAAAATGCTTGCGGGTATTGTGTACTACTAAACCAAGTATCATTTTGTAATGTTTCGCTTAAAACATCATTATTAATATCGATGGAGTTAATATCTACAACAGCTTTTAATGATGCGGCAGCCATATTCTTTGGATCAAAATTAAGTTGAGCATCAAACTTATTAAAACGTCCCACATAAGTTGATAACCCTAAATGCTGAATTTTAAAAAGTAAGGCAGCATGTTTTGGATCAAGCTGATATTCACCGGCTTGTAATTCAACTAACTCAGATTTTACATTAGGCGCTAACCAGCTAACGCAACCGGATACCAATAACATAGTTAAAAGTATTAATAGAGTATGGTTAACAATGCGTTTGTTTTTCATTAAAATCCTAGAAGTTAAATGTTAAGTGTTAAGTATGAAGTATGAAGTATTGAGAATAATATTTATTGGTTACAGTAACAGCTTGGTTTTCTTGGGCAAACGGCTCCTCGAACACAAATAAGCTGTGCTTCTTGCTCAATACCACGTGCTATCCAATTAATATTAAGAATACGTGCAACGCTATTGAGTATTTTCTTGATTTTAGGCGGGATCTTGCTCGATCCCCCACTCTCTACACATAGCCTTTGCAGCTCATCCACTAATGCAACTGAGTCGTGTCCTTGCGCATCAATCGCTGAATTTAACTCAATGCCAGCACATAATACGTGGCTGGCATCATTAAGATCTTTAACCTTAATAGATTCACAACAATAAATTTTAGCAATACCATTTTCCGTTAAAATAGAAAACTGTGCCGCCGTTCCTTCAGCTTGTTTTTCTAACATTCTAAAAACAGACCAATGTTTACAAGGATCATGTGCAATGGTCATATTCCCCCAAGGCAATGGGATACCGTTCCCCCGATATACGGCCCTTAATTTTCCTTGACCATAAGCATCGAAATAGTGCCAATGCGGATAAGCAGAAACCGCAGTCATACGTCGCATGACCACTGCCTCTGATACCTCTATTTTTTTACAAATATCAATTTCATAACCATGTTGGTCCAGTAATTGACGAAAAGGGACTTTAGGACACAGTAAAGCAGCGGCAAAAAAACTGCATTCAAAATCACGCCACGCATGTAAAATATCTTGTGCGTCTAATTGGCTGGAAGACGTGGTTTGATTATGTTGGCTATCGTATTGAGCGCGCTCACCTGCCACCATAATACTTTTTTCACCATCACTATTATGTAAAACACTATGGCCGATATGCACTGCCAGCTCATATTTAAGGCGCGTGGTATTTTTTTTGAGTATTTTATTTAAGTACACAGTATGAGGCGGTTTAAAAAATGAAGTCACCATTTTATTGCTGTTGTTACTATCATATTCACTATCTGGTAAACGTGTAAACCAGCTTATTTTCAATCCGCGTGCTTCACTAATTTCAATTAAATCATCAACATGAAGTGGCATTTTTTTCAAACCCACCTCCTCAGCAGCACGCTCTAAATCAGGAAAATGGTTTTGATGATGCTCTTGGTGTGCGCGAATTAATAAGTGTGCAAATTGCCGCCCCGTTGTCCCCGTTTGCGACAACATTTCTGGAATAGCGATTTGTAAAATTTCATTTGAAAATAAAAAACTAGGCTCGAGTGCCATCCC
This sequence comes from uncultured Psychromonas sp., assembly GCF_947489755.1. GTDB lineage: Bacteria > Pseudomonadota > Gammaproteobacteria > Enterobacterales > Psychromonadaceae > Psychromonas. Next base: position 131,855 of record NZ_CANLFB010000008.1, on the reverse strand, counting down.
ACGAATACCACCGCGATTACCTTTGGTAGGGATAATGTCTTGCACTTCGGCAGCGTCATCTAAAAACCACTCTGGTTGCTTTTGAAATACCGTCGCAATCACTTCTAGCATCTCTTCCCTAGGCACTCGCTTACCACGTTCGATCATCGATAAGTAAGAAACTGAAGGCGCATATTCTGCATCTAATTTAATACATCTCGATGATAAATCATCCAAAGTTAAACCATTACGTTTGCGTAAATTACGTATTTTTGTTCCTAAGTAATGAGATTGTCTTGCCAAGCTCTTTTTTATTTTCATTTTGTAAAATTTACTCTGTGTAATTTTCTTTGTGAAATTATATGAATTATTTCTTTATAGTGACAACAACTGATTAACAAACGAGCAACAAAAGTTCAATAAATGTGCACTCGAAGGTTATTCAATATCTAACTAAAATTTAATTGATGATATCTAGGAGACGAAATATGAATTTACCTCAAGAGAAACAATGCCTGACTAATCCTGAATTTTATCAGTTTATTAATGATGAAGTTTTACCGCAAACATCACTCAACAGTGCTCATTTTTGGGCCGATTTAAATTGCTTAATTAATGATTTTTCGCATCAAAATACCGCTTTGTTAAATACGCGTCGTCAGATGCAACATAAAATTGACCAATGGCATCGTGAAAATACCTTAGCTAAAAATATTAGCCCAGAACATTGCACAAAAGCTTACCAGGCATTTTTACAAAGTATCGGCTATCTAACACCAATGGTTGATGACTTCACTATTGAAACTGAAAATGTTGATGCTGAAATATCAACAATGGCAGGTCCGCAACTAGTCGTACCGGTAAGTAACGCACGCTTTGCATTAAATGCTGCTAATGCTCGATGGGGAAGTTTATACGATGCTTTCTATGGCACAGATGTTATTGCGAATACCGATGAGTTAACCAATAAAGAAGGATTTAACCCACAACGTGGCCAAGCCGTTATTAATAAAGCCAAAGATTTTTTAGATGAGCAATTTCCATTAACAACAGGCTCTCACCATGATGTAACGAGTTACTTAGTTTATTACCAACATATACTGGCTTTTTTAACCGATGGGACAGAAACAGGTTTACAAAACCCATGTCAATTTGTTGCCTTTGATGGCTCTAAAACATCACCGACTTACTTATTACTCAAAAATAATGGATTACACGTTGGCTTGCATATTGACTGTACAGGCAAAATTGGTGCAAACGATAAATCAGGCATTGATGATATTCAGATGGAATCTGCACTCACCACGATTATGGATTTTGAAGACTCTGTTTCTACCGTTGATAGTAGCGATAAAGTTGAAGCTTACCGTAATTGGTTAGGTCTTATGCAGGGGAACCTTGAAGCAACCTTTAACAAAGATGGTCAGCCGCTTACTCGTAAATTAAATTACGATCGTAAGTTCACCGCAAAATCTGGTGGGGTTTATTGTGTACCTGGTCGTTCAGTATTGTTAGTGCGTAATGTCGGCCATTTAATGGGAACTGATTTAATTCAAGACCCCGATGGTAATAACGCACCAGAAGGTATTATTGATGGCGTGATTACAGCATTAATTGCTAGCCTAGATCTTCAAAAAGGTGAAAAAGATAACTTTAGAAATAGCCGCACAGGTAGCATTTATATTGTGAAACCAAAAATGCATGGACCTGATGAAGTACGTTTTACTTGTGACTTATTTAGCCGTATTGAACAGATGCTTGACCTACCAGAAAACACGCTGAAGTTAGGCATTATGGACGAGGAACGCCGCACCACCTTAAACCTCAAACAATGTATTTATGAAGCTAAATCACGTGTGGTATTCATCAACACCGGGTTCTTAGACAGAACGGGAGATGAAATTCATACCAGTATGTTAGCCGGTGCATTTCATCCAAAATCAGCCATTAAACAAGAACCATGGATCAGCGCTTACGAAAATAATAACGTTGAAATTGGCCTTAGCTGTGGTTTTTCAGGTAAAGCACAAATCGGTAAAGGGATGTGGGCTATGCCAGATGAAATGAATCAAATGATGAAAGAAAAAATAGCACACCCACAATCGGGCGCTAATACCGCTTGGGTACCTTCACCAACTGCTGCAACATTACATGCCTTACATTATCACCAAGTTGATGTTTTTGCAGAGCAGAAAACCATCATTAACCGACCACCAGCAAGCATGACAGACATACTTACTCCGCCTGTTATGCCTGAAGGGTTGACATTAACAGAAGCGCAAATTTCAAGTGAACTCAATAACAATGTGCAAGGCATTTTAGGCTATGTAGTGCGCTGGATAGAAATGGGAATTGGCTGTTCGAAAGTACCCGACATTAATGACATTGGCTTAATGGAAGACAGAGCAACTTTGCGTATTTCTAGTCAACATATTAGTAACTGGTTAATGCATAACGTATGCACTGCACAACAAGTAACGAGCGTCATGGAAAACATGGCTCAGATTGTTGATAAACAAAACCAAGGTGTATCAGGCTATCGCAATATGAGCCCTAACACTGAAGACAGTCTTGCGTTTCAAGCAGCAAAAGCACTTATTTTTGAAGGAGATAAACAGCCAAATGGTTATACAGAACCATTACTGCACGAGTACCGTGCTTTAGCAAAACAAGCATTAGCAAAGCAATCGTAAATAAAGTAGCCGTAAATAATGCAGCTATTAACAAGGCTGCAATTAACAAAGCAACAACTTTAATCTAGACACTTTTATTCACTGTACATTAACAATTACTTATTGATAACACATGATAATTTGAGAGGTCACTATGATGAATTACAACGCTGAAATAAATAACGCACACCAATTTATAAACCAACAAGGTTCAACTTGGAATGCCATTAACCCTGAATATATTGCACGTATGCGCTTACAAAACCGTTTTAAAACGGGATTAGATATCGCAAATTACACCGCTAAAATTATGCGTGATGATATGCAATCTTATGATCAAAATAGTGATAATTACACCCAATCGCTTGGTTGCTGGCATGGTTTTATCGGTCAGCAAAAAATGATTTCTATTAAGAAACATTTCACCACCACCAAAGGGACTTACCTTTACTTATCAGGTTGGATGGTAGCAGCGATGCGCTCTGAGTTTGGCCCATTGCCAGACCAATCAATGCATGAAAAAACCTCAGTGCCCATGTTAATAGAAGAACTGTACACCTTCTTAAAACAAGCTGATGCACGTGAATTAAATCATTTATTTGCAGACTTAGACACAGCACAAAGTAGCGGTGATCAAGTTGCAGAAAGAGCCGTACAAAAGCAAATTGACGAGTTTGAAACACACGTTGTCCCTATCATTGCCGATATCGATGCAGGCTTTGGTAATGAAGAGGCGACTTATCTACTCGCTAAAAAAATGATAGAAGCTGGAGCATGTTGTATTCAGATTGAAAACCAAGTGTCTGATGCTAAACAATGTGGCCATCAAGACGGTAAAGTAACCGTGCCACATGAAGATTTTTTAGCCAAAATAAATGCAGTGCGTTACGCCTTTATGGAGCTCGGTGTTGAAGAAGGTATTATCGTTGCTCGAACAGATTCATTAGGCGCAGGGTTAACGCAAAAAATCCCTGTCTCTCAATATCCAGGAGATTTAGCCGAGCAATACAACGCTTATATCGATGGTGAAAAAATCAATTCGTTAGCGGATTTAAAATCAGGTGATATGGTATTAAGTCGTGAAGGTGAGCTAATTAAACCAAACCGTCTTCCTAATGGATTAGTTCGCTTCAAACCTAATACTGGCGAAGATCGTGTAGTGCTTGATTGTATTACATCATTGCAACATGGTGCAGACTTACTATGGATTGAAACAGAAACACCGAACGTAGAGCATATTGCTAATATGGTGAATCGTATTCGAGAAGTGGTACCTAATGCCAAATTGGTTTACAACAACAGTCCTTCTTTTAACTGGACGTTAAATTTCCGCCAACAAGTATTTGATGCATGGGAAAAAGATGGCAAAGACGTAAGTGGTTACCAACGCAGCGACTTAATGAGTATTAAATACGACATTACTGAGCTAGCAAGCGCCGCCGATTTGAAAATACAAAATTTCCAAAAAGAAGCGTCTAAGCATGCGGGTATTTTCCATCACTTAATAACATTACCAACTTATCATACGGCTGCATTATCAACAGATAATCTCGCTAAAGAATATTTTGGAGAGCGTGCAATGTTGGCTTATGTTGAAAATGTACAACGTCTAGAGATAAGACAATCGCTCGCTTCAGTCAAACATCAGGACATGTCAGGATCAAATATTGGTGACGATCACAAAGAATATTTCTCTGGTGATCAAGCATTAAAAGCCTCTGGCGAGAATAATACAATGAGCCAGTTCTCTTAGACCTAGGTTTCTTTTTAAAGCGAGTAAGCGTTAGCTTTAATAAAGGAAAAATCAACACATAAAATATAGTAAGCATCGATATAATCAAATTCAATCAAGAAAGTGATTATTTCTTTGCTTGTTCTCACTATTAAATACCTTGATAACAATTTCCAATTCTACAATTCTGCAATTCTAAACCTCACAAGGTTAAATAATCTCTGTACCGGACAGGAAGGGCGTCATTTTTTGAATATTAATAAACAGCTTTTCAGCTTATCCTTAATCTTATGTCGTTCAGGTACATTATTGAAATAGCACCAGCTTATTCGAATAATAATTTAATAGAGAGATTCATAAAAATAACAGTGTTATATCACTTTGCTTCTATCCAACTAAGGTTGATCATCATTTTATTTTCAATACAGCACATAACATTCAATAGAGGAAGATTGATAAGGATCAATTGATCGTCAGTTATCATTTAAAAGCGATTTTTTGTCTATTTTTAATGTGAGGAATTTATCATTATCGATGAGTAAAAAGGCGAACAATATAAGGTACACGGGCTTTATCTAAGGACTTTTTATGTTGTATGCTGAATTTGTTTTTCTATTAATCGCGCTTTATATTGGTTCTCGTTTTGGTGGTATAGGCTTAGGTGTTATTTCTGGCATCGGGTTAGTTATTGAAGTCTTTATTTTTAAGATGCCACCCACTTCCCCTCCGATCACCGTCATGCTAATTATACTCGCAGTCGTCACCTGTGCATCTATTCTTGAAGCGGCAGGCGGTTTAAAGTATATGTTACAAATTGCCGAGAAAATTCTTAGAAAAAATCCTAAACGTGTCACCCTAATAGCTCCTTTTGTTACGTATTTTATGACCTTTCTATTAGGTACTGGCCATGCTGTTTATTCAATCATGCCAATCATTGGTGATGTAGCATTAAAAAATGGTATTCGCCCAGAAAGGCCAATGGCAGCCGCGTCTGTCGCTTCACAAATTGGTATTACTGCCTCACCGATTTCTGCTGCAGTGGTCTTTTATTTAGCACAAATAGTCGACCTTGGTACCGACATTACATTAATGTCGATTTTACTTGTCACTGTACCTGCAACGTTATTCGGTACGTTAATGATGTCATTATATAGCCTTAAACGAGGTAAAGAATTAGATGATGACGAAGACTATCAAGCTCGTTTAAAAGATCCCGTTTGGCGAGAAAAAATACTGAATACGACCTCTACCACTCTCAATCAAACATTACCCAAATCGGCACGTAATGCAGTGATGATTTTTATATCTGCGATTATCATTATTGTGATTATTGCAATGGTACCTGAGATAAGAACGATCGCAGAAGGCGATAAGCCTATCAGTATGGCAGTCATTATTCAGATGATGATGCTCGCTTTTGGCGGGGTTATTTTACTTGTGACAAAAACAGATCCACAAAAAGTACCTAATGGAGTCGTTTTCAAATCCGGTATGGTTGCAGCTATCGCTATTTTTGGGATTGCATGGATGTCTGATACCTATTTCCAATATGCCATGCCACAGTTTAAATCTAGTATTATTGAAGTAGTCACTCTTTACCCTTGGACATTTGCATTAGCATTATTCATTGTTTCAGTTGTCGTTAACTCTCAAGCGGCAACAGCAAGAATGATGTTACCCGTAGGGTTAGCGTTAGGTCTTGAACCCGCACTTTTAATAGGATTAATGCCTGCAGTGTACGGATACTTCTTTATTCCTAATTATCCATCAGATATCGCAACAGTAAACTTTGATACATCAGGCACAACGAAAATAGGTAAATGGTATTTCAATCATTCATTTATGTCAGTCGGGTTAATTGGTGTGATTTCCGCTTGTTGTGTAGGGTATATGCTTGGGCAAATCATCATAGGCTAATCATTGAAGATTCAAACAGTAAGACAACTAATACAAATCGTTTTTAAAGCTAACGATTGCCGATATATTTTATAATGTGTTTGCTCTTACTATCTGAATTTAGGAAAAAAATAAGTCTATTATTACCCCCAATAAACAGAGAATTTGTTACTTGAATTCAGAACTTGGATCTGCCCAATAATAACAGTTAGTTATTCTTCAATAATAGCATCGCCTTAGTGGCTTCAATTAAATGGTGTTTAGTATTGGTTTCAATTGAAGCATGACCCGAGGCTTCGCTGGTAATCAAGCTTGAATTCGGTAGTTTTTGATGTAATTGCCAAGCGTTATCAAATGGGCAAACGATATCAAATCGACCATGTACGATAGTCGTTGGAATATCTTTAATTTTATCTGTATTCGCTAATATTTGATTCTCAGATAAAAAGCAATGATTGATCATAAAGTGTGCCTCATGACGCGCCATTGTCCACGCTTGCTCGTCACCTGTTGCAGCATCAACAAAATCTTGATCCGGTATTAACGTACAACAACGAATTTCCCAAACACTCCATGCCTTAGCCACTCTCATTGCTAGTTCTTTATCGTCACCGACCATAATATCGTAAGCCGCTTGCACTGAAGCTTGGTCATTTGGCAATACATCAAGATACTCTTGCCAAAAGTCAGGATAAATACGGGTTGCACCACCACCAGAAAAAGTCCAATCAGTGTCTTGTGGGCGACCTAAGAAAATACCACGAAGTACTAAACTACTAACCTTTGTTGGATGGGTTTGCGCATATACAAGCGCTAATGTAGATCCCCATGATCCTCCGAAAACATGCCAATGATTAATATCTAGCTTCTCTCTAATTTGTTCAATATCACTCACTAGAAAATCAGTCTCGTTATTGTCTAAACATCCATGAGGTAAAGAACGGCCGCAACCACGTTGATCAAATAAAACAATACGGTATTTTTCAGGATCAAAAAATCGTCTATCGTTAGTAGAACAACCACCGCCAGGACCACCGTGAATAAACAGCACCGCTTGGCCATTTGGATTACCGCACTCTTCGACATAGAGCTGATGTTGGTTATCTACGTTCATTAAAAAATCATTGTAGGGTGCTAACTCTGGGTAAAACTCATTCATCGTATTGACTCGTATATTAAGGCGATACCACTCACGACCATATCATTAGTGAGAGGCTATATTTAAAGGTCGTAGTATTTGAAATCTACATTTGCTCAAGGTCGATTGACATTTCAATTAAAAAACCTAGTTCAGATACTTTTTTAAAGCCATGACGCTGATATAAAGCGATAGCTGGATTGTCTGAAAACACTTTTAATTTAATAAAACTATCTCCTCGAGCTTTAGCAAAATCAACAGCATAATATAAGCAATGACTTCCGATGCCTCTTCCTTGATATGATGATTTTATTTGTAAGTCTCTGATATAACAATTTTCATTATTAAATGAAAAGCGTAAAATTCCAACACATTCCGAGTTAAAATAGATTTCTAGGTTTTTGAATTTCTGCCAATGGTAATCAAAAAAATCAGCATCCCACGTAATATCTTTAGCAGCATAATAGCTTTTCATATTTTCTTGAATAAGCGCTGAGGAAAACTCTTTAAACTCGGCTTCTCTAAATTCAACTGTCATCTTATTTTCCTTTTAACTGCTAAACTTTTAACCGCTAAATAAGAGGAAGATCTCCATAACCTTGCTTACTTTACTTGCAAGAAACACCTCTTTTTGGTTAATATATATAAAATCACAAAAAAAGATAATATTTGTAATTTTATTGTATAAAAACTAATTAAATATAATTTACTTAAATATTAATGACATATCAAAACTTCTTTGATATTTAATAGAAGTTAGTATTTATAGGCCTTTAATAAACTCATTAACTTAGTAAAATAGTCAAAAACATTAATAATTTAGTAATGACAATTTAAAGACATCACAATGACATATCAACTAAAATAAGGTGAGAAGAGTGAATAAACACGACCAAAAAATTTCCTCTATTAACAACATCTTAACGACGCGTTATATGATCATAATGCTTGTAGCTGCTTTAGTTCTCTCTTTTTTTGCTTATCATTTTATTTTAAATAAAACACGCATAGATCTTATTGAAAATGCAAAAAATGAAAATAATTTAGTGATCAACCTCAGCAAAGGGTTTGTTAAAGCTTATTCTGATTTTGAAAGCCAATACGCAAATGGGTTATTGCCTAGTCGCGCAATTTACCGTTCTCATGCTCTTGAGCTTGCTAATTTAAACTCGTTGTTTGAAGGGGCTTTACACTCTGAAGTTGTTGGCTTTCCTGGGAAATCGATAAATAAAGGGCCTACTGACGATAAAATGCGACGCCAAATGCTATTACTTCAAACAAGTTCCGATCAAGATATGAACCTCACTTCAGTCATAAAAAATGACAAATCAGTAGTGCGAACTGTCGCACCTTTCTATGCAACTGAACAAGCTTGCGTGGATTGCCATAACAGTATCCAACATTTAACTGAACCCGAAAAATGGCAAGTTGGTGATCTTATGGGCGCACAGATAGTTGAAAAAAGTATAAAACCTCAACTTATAAAATCAAAGCGAGAAACCTTTATGATTAGCTTCTTAATTTTTTGTTCAGCAATAACCGTCTCGTTATTTTTAATGATAGTTTTTCAAAAAATGTTGTCAGTTAAAGAGTCAAATAAACAAAAAAATGCCGATACAATGCCTGGCTGTATCAATAGATCATAAAGTGCATTCAAGAAATAATATTTTTATTTTGGAATAATTAACTGTTCTGACAAATATTGTTTCATAAATCGATTGGCTTTCCATATATCAGCTAAGTGTTCGCCCGTTGTTGGATGCACATGAGCATACGGAAATGGGCCAAACTCAGGTGTAATGGTGAACACTTTTTGTTCACGTGTTAATGCATTATTAACAACTTTCTGCCAGCACTGAGTATGGTTAATAAGATGTGCTTGCCAACGTTGATCTTCAGGATTGGTTACCTGAGGCCCCTCTTCAAAACCCACTCGACCATGAATATGGTAAACAGAGTTAAATAACTTATTTAACCTTTCTTGTTGATCTTTCAAATCAGATTCATGCACCACCATCCAATGACTAATATCTAAATTTAGCTTTAACTCAGGCAAAGCATCAATAATTTGCTCGGTACCCAAAGTACTAAAAGTGGGTCTGAAACGATGTGTTTCATGGGTAATAGTGATGCCATGCTTTTGCTCCAATTCAAGCGCGGTTTCGAATAATATTAAATTATCTTCTAAACTAAAAATATCACGTCCCGTATGACAATTTATTAACTTAGGAGAAAACAACAGCGCACACTCTACTTGCTTAATAAGACTGGTTAGATGTGCTTGCACATTGTCACCTTGGGTTGCTATCCCAGTGATGATATCCAACTCCCTTTTTGCATGCGCTTTAAGCGTCGTACTAAGGTCAATATCATAAAAAGGTAAAAACAATTCGGTTCCTTGATACCCTTCATCTTGAATAACCTGTAAATGATGGTTTAATTCATTCGCATTTGTACACTGTACTTCCCACAGTGATTTATGAAAATTAAGCTTCATATTGAATCTCTATTATTAGCCTTTAGGATGTTAGCTGTTTATCTCAATTACCTTTGACTTTTACGGCTAGAGATAATTAAGTTCAAATCAGTAGAAATAGAATAACGTTGTTATTCCTTTATTTAATATTCCTATTTGGAAAAATGAATATTCGATTTATTCAATATTAGAAATGTTTGGTTATCGTTATATTTGTTAAAGAAAAGTAAAAAGGCAGCGCCATATTTAAATTAACGTGCATTTGAATTTATTAGCAAGGAAGATATCGATGTTATCAGCGGATCAAATAAAACATTATAACGAACAAGGTTTCATCGTAATGGACGAAATTATTCCTTTATATGAAATAGAAGCCATAAAAAGACGCGCTAACAAAATGGTTGAACAATGGGCTGAAGATAGTCCAGATAATGTATTTACGACAAATGACAATGACCGGAGCGATAACGACTATTTCTTAGATTCAGCAGAACAGATAAAATGTTTTTTTGAGGAAGAAGCCTTCAATGACAAGGGTGAATTAGTTCAAGATCGCGCTTTATGCATCAATAAAATTGGTCACGCATTACACGAACTTGACCCTGTATTCAGTGCTTTTAGTCACCAGAAATTATTGGGTGATATCCTGTCCGATATTGGTATGGTAACGCCACAAATTCGTCAATCTATGTATATTTTTAAACAACCGAACATAGGTGGTGTGGTGAATTGGCACCAAGATGCGAGCTTCTTTTTTACAACACCCCAGAGCGTTATTACTTTATGGTTTGCGGTTGAAGATGCAACACTTGAAAATGGTTGCCTTTGGGTCGAGCCTGAAGGACATTTAGGGCCCCTTAGAGAACGTTTTAATTTAGATGGTAAACAAACGACCATGGTTAATTTGGACGATATGCCTTGGCCAACAGAAGAAAGTGGGAAAAGTGTGGAAGTAAAAGCAGGTAGTTTGATTGTATTCCAAGGGCGACTCCCCCATTACAGTGCCCCTAATCGTTCACCAAAGTCTCGCCAAGCATTTACACTGCATGTCACTGATGGAGAAGCTGAATACGCGGCAGAAAATTGGCTACAAGCTAAAAAATCACCTTTACGCGGCTTTAATCGTTAACCAAACTATTAACTTTTCTTAACTTTCCTTAACTGATAAAAGTTAGGAAAGTTAAGCTTTAAAGAGGTTTAATAATTGCGTTCGTAGCCAACGATGAGCTTGATTCGTTTCACTACGTTTATGCCAAATAAGCGAATAAACGACTGGCTCCGAATGACAAGGTAAATTAAGCGCGACTAATCGTTTTGATTTTAATACAGAGTCAGCCCATTTATTGGTCGTTGTAAACACTAAATCTGAGTGACAACATAAACTGGTTGCCGCGTTAAAGTCAGGCACTTGTACGATCACATTCCTCTGGAAACCTAATTTAGATAATGATTGGTCAAACATCGGTAATCCCAACTCATTATCTTTAACATGAATATGCTTACTGTTTAAATAAGTCTGCTGATCCCATTTTTGTTCTAAGATAGGGTTTTTATCTCGCACCAAACAAACCAGTTCATCCCTGTATAACTCATCAATATTAAGCTGATTATTTAAATTAAGTTGTTGGCCTACGTCATGCGGAATAATCACAAAATCCAATCGACCTTGGTTTAATTGCTCAATACTAATATTGTCTTTAAACCAAGTATTGATTCTCATGTTAGGCGCTTCTTCTAATACTCGTTGCATCACTTTTGATAACACAAACTCAAAAGCACTTTCTTGCATCGAAATATTAAAACAGCCTTTATATTCTTTAAGGTTAAATTCTAATGGAGAAAATATTGCATTAATCGCATTCACCGCGACATTTAGTTTTGGTTCTAACTCTAGCGCTAGTGGCGTTGGCATTAAACCGTGAGAAATTCGATGGAATAAAGGGTCACTAAAAATATGCCTTAACTGCGACAAATTCTTACTGATAGTCGACTGACTTAAATTTAATCTTATCGCTGCAGATGAAGCATTTCGTTCTTGTAGTAGTACTTGTAAGGTAACCAATAAGTTAATATTAATGCGGGTTAACTGAGAAATTTCCATATTCCATTTACCTATTTATCTATTAATCTATTAATCTATTTACCTACCTATTAGCCTATTGGCATACGAAGTCATTTAACTTGAATAGAAGTAGGCTTAAGTAATATGTAACTATTTCTACTACTTAACCTCAAGGCTAATTAATGGAAATACAATTACATCCCAAGCCACACTGTTATAAATATTTAATACCCCCAAAAGTAAAGTTACTTATCCTTACTGGTCATATTATTAATGGCGACAGCTAAAATAACACCCAGTAATACGACACCTAATGTTGATAATGCACGCCACACTAAACCAGTGTCGCCAATATATCCCCAAATACCTAACACAGAAACAGTTGTACCCAGTAAAATACAAATCAAACCAATCGTTAATGCAACTTTATTTACACTCATATATACCTTATTATTTTTATTATTGAATATTTATTTTCCACTGCTATTTCAAATCAGGAGTGGAATATCACAAGTATATGTGAATGATGACAATGGACAACAATACTTTAATCAGTTTTATTCTAAAAAAACTAAATTAATGATTTTCTTTATTGCCGTTTCGTAACAGCGAAAACATTAATGCTTTTGATTAATTATCCGACAGACTATTAACTAAGTACACATTCAAAAGAATTCAACTTACACCTTAAACTAAATTATTACATCAGTTTCAATAAACGACTCCTTTCATCGTGCTCGCTTGAAATTGATTCGCTCTTTTATGGCGATTATTGTTATATCTCCCTTCTCACAAATAAATAAGACACCACCTCGATTTAGTGACTTTAAATATTATTAAATACAAAAGCATGATGCATAGCATTATTCATAATTTTAATAGGAATAGGATATAGCTTAATTGCCTCATCCACTCACTAAAGAGATCTGTTATGAAACAACCCAACGCTTTTCAACCTTTTTTGTTTTCAAGTTTTCAGAAAAAACATAGCCTTACATTAGGTGATTTAAAATGGAAAGCATTTGAAGTTCATGACTTCTTAGGTGACTCTGAAGATTGGGGAATGGTTATTGAAAATATGCTAACCGAGAAAAACCCAGCGCTTTTGGCTAAACTTTCTTTAGGCACTGACCATGACATGTTTTGTATCAGTAGTGATGATAGAGATGCTCTACACGATATTGCAGAAATAGTGTCTGAATTTTATGACAATGATGTACTGTTAGATGCTTGCATTGAACGTTACGCACAATACGATTTTGTGCCTAATCAACCAGTTCCTTGTCAATAATTTGCAACTCAATAGTAAATTAACAAGTTGATCAAAACCTAAACCCATTAACCTTATCTGGTGTTTTTTGGCGCTTGTCGGCGGTTTTGTCATTCTCTTTTTATACCAAGTTAATTCCGCCGTAAAAATTATCAATAATACAAATGATAAGGCTAAGAACATATATAGAAAGAAGTTATATGAAATGCTCAAAGATTAAGGTTATACCGCTACTGTTTCAGCAAGAAATTTAACAGTAACGGTATGAATGATAGGCCTTAACTAGACCTATTTATCTGATTAAGCATCATAGGTGGTAGATGACACGTTACCGCCATGACCAGTCCAATCATTATGGAAAAACTCTCCCGCTGGTGTGTCTACTCTTTCAAAAGTATGCGCGCCAAAATAATCGCGTTGTGCTTGTATCATATTGGCAGGTAATCGAGCGGTGGTATAACCATCGAGGAACGTTAATGATGACGTCATACAAGGCATTGGTAGGCCTATTTGCAACGACTTCGAAGTAACCTCTCTCCACGCAGGTGAGCAACGTTGTAAAATCGTTTTAAAGTAAGAATCTAACCCTAAAAAGGTTAACTCTGGTTGTGCAACAAAAGCATCACGAATATTACCTAAAAATGCACTGCGTATAATACAACCACCACGCCACATTAAAGCAACATTACCGTAATTGAGTTCCCAGTTGTTATCTTCTGATGCTTGCTTCATTAACATAAAGCCTTGTGCATAAGAGATTATTTTACTGGCTAATAGCGCATCACGTAATGCCTCTATCCATTGCGCTTTATTCTCTGTAATAGGCGTAATTGATTTATTAAATAAATCACTCGCATCAACACGTTGTTGCTTGAGAGAAGAAAGGTAACGTGCAAAAACAGACTCTGTAATGAGAGTTAGTGGAATACCAAGATCTAATGCATTAATACCAGTCCATTTACCGGTACCTTTTTGGCCGGCGGTATCCATTATTTTTTCAACAAGTGGTTCGCCATCGACGTCTTTAAAAGCCAGTATATCGATGGTAATTTCTACTAAATAACTATTAAGTTCAGTTTCATTCCATTTTTTAAAGGTCGCTTCCATCTCTTCATGAGACATTAATAACGCTTCTTTCATAAAGTGATAAGCTTCGCTGATAAGCTGCATATCTCCATATTCAATACCATTGTGGATCATTTTTACAAAGTGACCCGATCCTGCATTACCGACCCAATCACAACAAGGCTCTCCTTGATCTGTTTTTGCAGAAATACCTTGAAAAATGGGTTTGATATGTGGCCATGCTTTAACATCCCCACCCGGCATAATAGACGGCCCAAAACGAGCACCCTCCTCGCCACCAGAGACACCAGCACCGACAAAGTGGAGACCTAACTCACTCAGTTTTTCAACGCGACGATTACTATCAACATAATTAGAGTTTCCCCCATCAATGATGATATCGCCTTTATCCAATAAAGGAATGAGCGCATCAATAAAATGATCAACCACTTCACCTGCACGCACCATCAACATAATTTTTCGAGGGGCAGCGAGTAAACTCACCATCTCCTCTAGAGAATGGGCACCAACAATATCAGTGTCTTTAGCAGTTGTTTCTAAAAATTTATCAACTTTAGAGACGGTACGATTATAAGCAACGACTTTAAAGCCGTGGTCATTCATATTTAAAATCAGGTTTTGCCCCATCACGGCTAGGCCTATGACTGCGATATCAGCATTCATTATTTCTTTCCTTTTGGTAATAGTGTTGAAGATTCTGGATCTAAATAAAATTGAGTTATTCCTGTTTTAGCTGAAATATGAGCAGCAGGATAAAGATCACGACTGTTATCTTGGGTATTTATTTTATAAATAATATCGGCTTTACTGGCGCCCATGACTAAATAGGTAATGCGTTTACTGTGCTCAATTAAATGCGCTGTTTTTGAAATACGTAATTGTCCACTTTGCGGTTGTGTGGCAACAAACGTTAAGTTGCTTTCTTCATAATTAGTTTGCCCAGGGAAAATAGACGCGGTGTGACCATCTCCTCCCATGCCTAATATAATCCAGTCAAATTGTGGAAGCCCATCGTGAATAGGCACACTTAATTGAATTTCCTGCGCATAACGAAGGGCTTCTTGCTCAGGTGAGTTTTCACCACGAATGCGATGAATATTATCAGCAGGAATAGTAATATGATCAAATAAACGTTGTTTACATTGTCCATAATTACTTTCGGGATCTTCTGCCGCAACACAACGTTCGTCTCCCCACCAAAAGTGTAACTGTTGCCAGTTTATGGCGGTGGAAAAGTCAGAACTCGCTAAATAATCAAACAAAAGGTTAGGCGTTGAACCACCCGATAAAGAAATATGAATAGGCTGTTCGCTTTCACTTAATCGCAGTAATTCATTAGCGAGTTGTTCAATTAAAGATTGGGTTGAATCAAAAATAATATTATTCATGTTATAGCTCGCAGTAATCAGTATCAGTTAAATTCTTACAAGGAGAACGCCATGTTTGACCATTTTTGAATAATGCCTCTGCTTCAATCGGTCCCCATGTACCCGCTGCATAACCATAAAGATCAAATTTATTTTTTTTATAATCAAGAATTGGTTGTACAAACTCCCAGCAAGCACGAACAGCATCACTCCTAGAAAAGAGTGTCGCATCGCCCTTTAATACATCTAATAATAAGCGTTCATAGGCAGATAATAATGCTGAGTTTTTTAAATTGCTGTAATGAAAGTCCATTGCTACCGGTTCTGTTTCAAAACCTGCTCCAGGTTTTTTTAAACCAAAACTTAATAATGTGCCTTCATCAGGTTGAATACGCATAATCAGTTTATTATCAGGTGGATTTTCAGAAAAAACAGGGTGAGGTGTTTTCTTAAAATTGATCACAACTTCAGTTACACGTGTTGGCATACGCTTGGCAGTACGTACATAAAACGGCACACCATCCCAACGCCAATTTTTGATGAACATTTTAAGTGCCACATAAGTTTCAGTACGAGAATCCTCTGGTACTCCGTTTTCTTCACGATAACTTGATAGGCATTCATCACGTACATGGGATTTTGTATATTGCCCTAATACTAAGTTATGTTTTAGATCATGCTCATTTAATGGTTTGAGGCATTGTAATACTTTAACCACTTCATCACGCATTGAGTCTGCATTGATGACTGCAGGCGGTTCCATGGCGACCATTGCAATCACTTGCAATAAATGATTTTGTATCATATCGCGCATCGCACCGGAATTATCATAATAACCACCGCGAGAACCGATGCCTAAGTCTTCAGCGCCCGTCACTTCAATATAATCAATATATTTTGAGTTCCACAATGGCTCAAAAATACTATTGGCAAAGCGCAGCACTAACATGTTTTGCACGGTTTCTTTACCGAGATAATGATCAATTCGATAAATTTGATCTTCTGTAAAGTCCTGATATAAGCTTTTATCAAGGGCAATAGCCGACTCAAGGTCATAACCAAAAGGTTTTTCAATAACCAATCGCTTCCAGCCATCATCTTCGTCATTCAATCCTTGAGCGGCAAGATTTTGAGGAATAACAGAATATAAGCTCGGTGGAGTAGCAAGATAAAATAACGTATTACTGTCTATTTTCAATTCTGTTTCGATAGATTGAATACGCTGCTTAAGTGCCGTGTACTCCTCTTTATTTTCAGGATCCATGACTTGATAAAATAAATGTTTACAAAATTTATCTAATAATTCATGGTCAGCGTTATCATCTGAAGCGAGATCTTTTATTAATTTTTCACGGAAACTTTGGTCGTCATAAGTACTGCGACTAGCACCTAAAATAGCAAATGAAGAAGATAATTTTTGATGTGAATATAATTTATAAAGTGCGGGAATTAGCATGCGTTGCGTGAGGTCACCAGAGGCGCCAAAAATCACAATGCAGTTATTTTCAAGAGTTAACATTAATCTATCCTTCAATGAGAGAGGCGAAAAAGATTAAAAAGTGACGTAGATTGAGGATAAAATACTCACAACCAAAGACCACAGTAATTTACATTTACTACGGATTCAACAGATTATTTGTATTTCAAAGACTGATTTATTAAATTTAGTGATGTATTAATTTTAAAGTTAATCGATGTATGTTTATTTACCTAGATAGTTGGTAGGGACTGTTACTATTGTTAATCATAGTCTGAGTTAGCTTAGCCTTAAAGATTTAATTAAATGAATGTTGAAAAAAACACCTGCTAAAACTATCAGCTTAGGATGTGTTGCTCCATCAACTCAACTATCATTTGAACAGATAACTCTTCAAGTTTATATTGTTCAATAAATACAAAATATTCCGTCCCTGCTTTCCCCGTTCCGACTCCTACTATCTCAGGATTAGCATCCAAGATAATAAACATTAACCTTTGTTTAAGTTTAATGTTATCGATGGTGACCGCATTCGACGCTTGTAAGCTTTGTTCTAACAACCCAACCGTAGTAGAAAGTTGCTGATGCTTTTCTATTAATTGATCATTGGCACTTGCAACTAACGTTAACAGCTGTTCGATATTTTTATTCATTGATAATTCCTAACGTGAAAATGGTAATGTTGATCAGTCAATTTTTATAATTCTATACAAACGTTAGGAAGTCGTTTTTCAAACCATCAGTTCCAGTTATTAACAATAGAAATAAAAGAAGTCGTTTATTTAGCCAGTAATGTTTTCAATGTATCGATACGCTTTTTATTAGCACCAAAATCTTTACGGCCCACACGAGAAGCAGAACGAAAATGTAGTAAGTTATTATCACTAACCCTTAATTCAACATCATCAACAAAACCAAAAATACCCGAAGTGAAAGTAGCAGCAATATAGTCTGGTTCGACAGTAACTATTTTTCCGTCAAGCGACTCTAAAGCAGCTTTCGCTTTGTTTAAGAATACTGATTTATCGCCACTAAAAATGAGAGGTTCAATGGTATTAGCTTTGCCATTGATAGTTTCGCTGATCACACAGTTTTCTGTGCTTACACAAGCAGGTAGCCGACCATTTTTAAGCCCTAGCGCTTGTCCTTTTTTAGAGACAATACCCAGTATAAAAAAAGCGATAATGATTAAAATAATAATAGCGCCTAAGATATAAAAAAATTTTTGCATTGTTTTAGTCCATTTAAATAGCATTTTTCAAAAAATAACGATTAGTTGTTAGTATGTTGCTAGCTTCTAAAAAGATCACTAACTAGCCAATCTAATATAACTTGATGACCTATTCATTACTTTACAGATCAAGCTTCTTGGGTAGAAGATTCAATTTGTTGCAACACTTCAAGCGCTTTTGGAAACTGTTCAATATTAAACAATTTATCGCGAATCTGCCAGAAACGCCCTACTTTGTTAGCAATCACTATTTCTGGATGCTGCAAACGGTGTTCATTATTAATAACCTTAGTCACTGAGCTGTCAGTAAAAGGGCGAAAGCGATCAATCAAATGAGGCTGAATAAAACGTTGTAAAAACTGTGCTTTTTGTTTTGCTGTCGTTAACTGCCAAAATTCACTAATTTGTCCCTGGCCGCCACTATAAGTCACTTTTAATTGGTTTTTACCGTGCTTATTTTTAGTTGCTTCAAGTTGCATATCATCACAACGAATGATCATGGCATCTTTTAACTTCATTGCTTCACGTAGTTTTTTATCTGGGTCTACTAATACGGCTTCACAGTGACCACAAACACGTGCAGCAATATCATTGTCCATTCCACATTGGTCACAGAACTTAGCTCTAAAACGATAATTACAATGCACTCGCTCTTCGAATTTATTACCGTCATCATCCTCGGTAATTTTTAACGAATATCCTTGGCATTTACGACCATAATGCTCAATCACAAAACCAGCAGGATCCAGCTTTCCCCAAAAATTATTAGTAAACTGACAAGCAGGACAAGGAATACTCACTAATTCACTGCCGCTTTCTGGTTTTTCTTGCCCTACTTCTGGCTCGTATAAATCGTAACAATTACCTGCGAACTCCATCACTAAGCAATCTTTTTTACCGTCAGCTAAACGTAACCCTCGCCCTACTATTTGTTGATATAAGCTGATTGATTCAGTCGGACGTAAAATAGCGATTAAATCAACATGTGGCGCATCAAATCCTGTGGTTAATACAGAAACGTTGACCAAATACTTTATTTTTTTATTTTTAAAGTTTTGGATAATTTGATCACGATCTTTGCCTGCCGTATCGCCAATAATTAATGCAGCACTTTCGTCTTGCAGATAACCTAATATTTCTTGAGCATGTTTTACTGTCGAAGCAAAGATCATTACCCCTTGTCTTTCTTCTGCATGGTGAATAACAGACTTTATGATTTCAGGGGTTGCTCGTCCTGATTTTTCAATCACTTTGTTTAAGTCAGCCTCACGATAACTTCCAGTATTTGCAGGGCTGATTTGCGAAAAGTCGTAACTCAATACCGCCATATCCATGACTTTTGGTTCAGTCAGAAACCTCTCATCCAGCAGAAAACGAATCGGTAAATCAAAAATACAATCCCGAAAAAAACGAGGTTCTTCACTGCGTACTTGTCCACGGGTATGGTATTGATATATCCAGCCTAATCCGAGTCGATAAGGTGTTGCAGTTAACCCTAAAACCTTTAAATTTGGGTTGATAGACTGTAAGTGTTTAATCACTTTTTGGTAACTTGAGTCACCTTGCATCGGCACGCGATGGCATTCATCAATCACTAATAATGAGAAAGCATCATCAAAAAGTTCGAGGTTATTTACAATCGACTGTACTGAAGCGAACACGACCTGTTGCGACGTTTCTTTTCGGCCTAATCCTGCGGAAAATATAGAGGCTTCAACACCATAACTTTCATATTTAGCATGATTTTGCTCTACTAGCTCTTTAACGTGAGCAAGTACCAACACACGCCCTTTCGCTATTCTAGCCAACTCTGCAATAATTAAACTCTTCCCTGCACCTGTTGATAACGCTAATACGGCGGGTGTACTAAAACGGCGAAAGTAATGCAAAGTCGCATTAACGGCATCTTGTTGATAAGGACGAAGTGTAAACATAAAAAAGCACGCTTTTAATGACTGATAATTGATTGCTAACGATTAACTATTAACTTTTAATAAAAATAAAAATAAAAAACAACTTAACATTTTTAGGTCAGTTTTAATCGCTCTTTACTGATACTAACAGAGTGAAAAAGATGAATAAAACCCAATAAAAAAACAATTGAATTCCAACAAATCAATTATTCTCTGCGAATAATGACTTGCGCTTCCATGATGACATCTTGTTGTAACTCCAATTTAATGCTGTCTTTAATCGCATCGAGTTTTGCACTGGTCAAGGTTTCAGGGGTCACTAACTTTACAGAAATTTCAATGGGATCCAATGCTCTTGCATAGACTTCTCTGAGTACGACCTGCCCTATTCTTTTACCTTCAAGCTGTTGCATTATTTTCGCCTCTTCAGATAAACGTAAGAAGCTAAACACTAACGGAATAGAAACCAATGTCACGCCGATAAAAGCAATCATTAGGCCCTTTTTAGCGCGAGTAAAAGGTGCAAACCCTAAAGCAAGGAAAGTGAGGGCTGCCGCAAAGACAATACCTGCCAAGTTGGTTAAGAATAATAATAAAGCGCCCCAAGCAACATGCGAATCTAGCCAGCCAATGCCAATACCTGTTACCGCTAACGGTGGCACAAGTGCGACGGCAATCGCCACACCCGCTAAACTTTTAGCAGCATCAACTCGTGCATGAGCATAAGCGCCGGCAATACCAGAAATAACGGCAACGCCTAAATCTAATAGACTTGGGCTTAATCGCGCTGCAATTTCAGGGGTGATGATTTCCATCGGGATAATAAAACTCGCAACAGACGAAAAGCCTAAAGAGACTAATATCCCAATGCCTAAGGTCGTTGCACTTGCGGTGAGCAATGAAGGATCTTGACGCGCTAACGCCATCGAAAGTGAAATGATAGGCCCCATTAGTGGCGCTAAGATCATCGCACCAATAATAACAGGTGCAGAGCTTGCAAAAAGCCCTACGCTCGCGAG
The DNA here is from genome assembly GCF_947489755.1 of uncultured Psychromonas sp. GTDB lineage: Bacteria > Pseudomonadota > Gammaproteobacteria > Enterobacterales > Psychromonadaceae > Psychromonas. The sequence goes on along the minus strand of NZ_CANLFB010000008.1, from coordinate 110,537 downwards.
TAAAGTCGATAGTGCCATTAAGGTAAGAAATGCGGAAGATGTGGTCGCATTGTCTCTCAATAGTTGATATAGGTCTTTAAATTCGTCTGTGGCAGCATGTGCAATAAAAGCTAACGGTTTACTGGCTAATTCATTCACCGCTTCACCAGATGGGAGCCCTTTAATTTTGAGTTGTTCTTTTTGTGCACTAGAGGTGTCGATGATCGGTAAAGATTCTCCCACCAACAATGTCAGTACGTGATTTTCTGTTTGAACAGATAACGATTCGGCTTGCCCTTCTTGACCATCAATTTGGTAATCTAAAACATCGCCGTTAGTGAATGTTAAACTTTTCGTTTTCACTAGGCCAAGAAAGCTAGGCAATGAATAATACCGGCCTAATGTAGAGATCGTAATAAATCGCAGTAATTCCATGATACTACGCGGAGCAATCAACATAACGTGGCACATACCGTCATTGATATGACTATTAGGAAGGATGTGTTTAGATAACCAAGAATCGTGAACATGAGCTGTAATAACAACCCCTAATGCAGCGGTTGTGAAACTACTTTCATTCTCAGTATTGAAAGTCACTTGTTTAGGAGAAGCATGACGAATTTTCCCAAGGTTTTTCCATCCAAGTTTAAGTCTTTCAACAAAGCCTAAGCTTTTAGCACTGGGTAATAAGTTAAAGCTTTCACCAAAAACTAACTCTGAAAGTAAAATTTGACCGTTACAACGGACGATATCTACTTGTGCTGGTTGGCTTTTCTCTGCTTCTTGAATCGCTTTTTTTAAATTACTTTGAGCACAAAACCCACGTTTAGCATAGATCGATTCGGGATGAGGTAAAATAGCAAGTTGCCAACCACCATCGATAGCAGCTTGGATAACATCAGGCGCTTGTTGATCATTTACATAGGCATAAACACGGCTGTCTTTATTAAATTGAACAGGCTCATTTTCCCAGGCTCTTGGTAAAATAGTTTCTTCAAAAAACGCTAAGACGTTATCTGTTAATTGATCTTTTTGTGCAATGTCAAAAAGTAGAAAACTATCGGCCATAATCCATTCTCACTGAGGAAATTTATAAAAATACAGTATGCGTATAGGTGAGGAGGAGTGCAATAAGTAACTGTTAGTAATGAAGAGTAATGAAGAATTATAGAAAAATGTTTGAATTTTAAATGAAATGACCGGTTTGATCATTTCACTTTTTAAATATTACTCGTGATCAATATAATGTTATTGAGCCAGTAATATTAACCTTGTAGCTGCTTTTCAACATCTGCAACAATACTATCAGGATCACCAATATATTGAGCATGATTTAACAGTACCGCATTATCATTATGTACTAACAATAAAGCAGGGAAAGAAGCGGTTCCCATGAAATCTTGTAAATCATTAATATCAGATAGAACATACAAAGCATCTTTGCTTAGTTCTTCTTTAAAGACTTTATTTGGTATTGATAGTTTTAAGTCTTCAGCAAGTTCTGTGAAGTCTATTTTTTTGCCTAAAGAATTACCTTCTACAAAGTGAGCATGTTGCAAAGCTTGTAAAACCGTTAATAATTTATCTGACTGTTTAGTCGAGATCCAGGCCAGTAAGTTTGCACTGATAACACTATTTTTAGGACTGTCTGCGAAACGTATATACTCTTGTGAAAAAGGAACATCACTTTCTTTTTCAACAGATTTAATCGCGTTAAAACCAACACTACTACCGCCATCATAGTTAGCACAGTGCCAAGCATGTACTTCCATTTCAGGAAAAGCTTCATCTAAAGCAACCACTAATGGTGTTGCCGCATAACTCCATGGGCAATGAGAGTCGTAAATAAAAAATAATTCTGAGCTCATAAAACCTACCTTGTCGACGTTTAAGCGTCGAGTTCTAAATTAATTTGGGTACAACCTTTGCTGCACTGCACACCACTTTCACCTTCACTTAACACAGTTAAAGTGAGTGGTTTTTCACAGGCTTCACAAAGTACTGTTTGCCCTTTTGCAATACGTTTAATCACATTACGCTGCTGATTAAACGACTCAGCAGCGGTTTTATTTATTTGAGAAAAATCTATTTTAGTCATCTTAGCTATGCCAATCTGTTTTAGTTTCAATTTAACTTAACGTTCATTTAATGAATACGTTCACTTTTAAAGTCTGTTCTTTATAGGTCTATTATTTATAAACCTGTTCTTTAAAGATCTAGATTAGCTAAGCGTTTTGGTGCAATCAAGCCATCATCATTCATTTGTCCAACGCCGATAAACGTTCGTTGTTCGCCAACGGTGATTCTAACAATAGTATTGTCTGGTGCACCGAATACTTGTACCGGTTGACCGTGCAATACATAAGCTCCCATTTCATCAGAAATATTGACTTCAGGATAATTTTTAACTGCAGTATCCATTTCTAATAATAACGGATCCAACAAGTCATAAGGACTAACGTCTTCTTCTTTCGCTTTTTCTATTAACGCTTCTAGCTCATCGATAGTAATCATGCGTTCATAAGGGTAATCAGCAACTTGTGTACGACGCAACATTGATACATGTGCACCACAACCTAATAACTCACCGAGATCGTCAACAATCGTTCTGATATACGTGCCTTTACTCACATGGATATCTAAATCAATTTCGTTATCTTCAAAGCGTAATTGATTAATTTCGTACACGGTAATCGGGCGAGCAGGACGATCGATAGTAATGCCTTCACGAGCGTACTTATATAACGGCTTACCTTCGAATTTCAAGGCTGAATACATAGAAGGCACTTGTTCGATTTCACCACGGAAAGTATCAAGAGCAACATCAAGTTGTTCTTGAGTGACTGAAACAGGTTTTTCGCAAACCACATCACCTTGAGAATCACTAGTGTCAGTTCTTACACCTAATGTAGCAGTCACTGTGTAACGTTTATCTGAGTCTAATAGAAATTGAGAAAACTTAGTCGCCTCACCTAAACAAACAGGTAACATACCTGTCGCCAATGGATCTAAGGCGCCGGTATGTCCTGCTTTTTGAGCAAAGAAGATTCTTTTTACGCGTTGTAAAGCATGATTGGAACTGATGTCCGTAGGTTTATCTAATAATACGATGCCATTAATCGGGCGACCCTTTCCACGTTTTACCATTACTTCGCTTCCTCTTCTTCTGTTGCATCTAGTTCGTCTTCTTCACGACCAGCTTCTTTTAACTTCACTTTATCATTTTTTACTGCGCCACTTACTAGCTCAGAAATACGTAAACCTTCTGTTAACGTTTCATCAAATGTGAAACGAACTTCAGGCACAATACGTAACTTCATTGCTTTACCTAGTAAACGACGAACGTAACCAGCAGCAGCATTTAAGCCTTTTAATGATTCATCATTGGTTTGGTCACCAACAGTGAAAAAGGTTACGTATACCGTTGCGTATGCAAGGTCACGGGTAATATCAACGCCAGAAATGGTGACCATTCCGATACGTGGATCTTTAACTTCTTGTTGTAAGATTCGAGCAAGTTCTTTTTGTACTTGCTGAGAAACTCGAGAAGCACGGCTATATTCTTTTGCCATTTGTAACTCCTAATCAACGCCAATTAAGCGCTGTTTTAAATGAGAATGGAGGCATAAGCCCCCATTCTTAATAGTTATTAAGATTTAAAATTAAAGAGTACGTTTTACTTCAATAATTTCAAATACTTCTATTTGGTCGCCTACGCGTACATCGTTGTAGTTCTTAACACCGATACCACACTCAACACCGTTACGAACTTCAGTTGCGTCATCTTTAAAGCGACGTAGAGACTCAAGCACACCTTCGTAAATAACCACGTTTTCACGTAGAACACGAATTGGGTTGTTACGCTTGATAGTACCTTCAGTCACCATACAACCAGCAATTGCGCCGATCTTAGGAGATTTGAATACTTCACGTACATCAGCAATACCTGTAATTTCTTGTTTGAATTCAGGTGATAATAGACCACTCATCGCAGCACGAACTTCATCGATTAGATCGTAGATGATGCTGTAGTAACGTAGTTCAACGGCTTCGTTATCGATTAACTTACGAGCAGATGCATCAGCACGAACATTAAAGCCGATAACCAATGCGCCAGAAGCAGAAGCTAATGATGCGTCAGTCTCAGTAATACCACCAACACCACGACCGATGATATTAACTTTAACTTCATCTGTAGATAGTTTGTTTAGTGAATCACAAATTGCTTCAAGTGAACCTTGTACATCAGACTTAAGTACAACATTAAGTTCAGATACTTCGCCAGCTTCCATGTTAGAGAACATGTTTTCAAGTTTCGCTTTCTGTTGACGAGCTAGTTTGATATCACGGAATTTACCTTGACGGTATAATGCAACTTCACGTGCTTTTTTCTCATCTTTAACAACGGTAGCTTCATCACCGGCTTGTGGAACACCAGATAAACCTAATACTTCAACAGGGATAGAAGGACCAGCAGATTCAATTGGCTTACCGTTTTCGTCACGCATTGCACGAACACGTCCGTACTCAAGACCACAAAGTACGATATCACCTTGTTTCAGTTCGCCTTGTTGTACTAGGATAGAAGCAACTGGACCACGACCTTTATCAAGACGAGATTCAATAACAACACCTGACGCAGGACCTGTTGAAACGGCTTCTAAATCTAACATTTCAGCTTGTAATAAGATGCTATCTAATAATGCATCAACACCAGTACCTACTTTTGCAGATACGAATGAGAAGATGTTTTCACCACCCCATTCTTCTGAAATAACATCGTGTTGTGAAAGTTCAGTTTTAACACGGTCAAAATCTGCACCTTCTTTATCGATTTTATTTACAGCAACCATTAGCGGAACGCCAGCAGCTTTAGCATGTTGAATCGCTTCGATTGTTTGTGGCATAACACCATCATCTGCAGCAACCACTAGTACAACGATATCTGTCGCTTTAGCACCACGAGAACGCATTGACGTAAACGCCGCATGTCCTGGAGTATCTAGGAACGAAATCATACCTTTGTCAGTGTCTACATGGTAAGCACCGATATGTTGAGTAATACCACCGGCTTCACCGTCAGCAACTTTTGCACGACGAATGTAATCTAGTAATGACGTTTTACCGTGGTCAACGTGACCCATGATAGTAACAACAGGTGCACGAGATGTTTTAGCGCCGCCTTGTTGTGCTTCTGCCATTACAGACTCTTCTAACTCATTTTCTTTCGTTAGAATTACTTTATGGCCCATTTCTTCAGCAACAATAGAGGCTGTTTCTTGATCGATAACTTGGTTGATAGTTGCCATAGCACCCATCTTCATCATCGCTTTAATCACTTCAGTTGCTTTAACAGCCATTTTACTTGCTAGTTCTGCAACGGTAATTGTTTCACCAATTTTAACGTCACGTTCAACTTTAGCAGCTGGTTTTTCAAATGCTTGTTGAAGTGCATGAGGCGTTGCAGTTGAACCTTTTTTACCACGACGGTTGTTACCGCGACGGTTATAAACAGTTTCAAGAGGCTTAGCCGCTGGTACTTTTTTCTTTTTCTTACGGTGTGTTGGACCTTCCGCTTTTGTATCAACAGCATCTTCCGCTGCTTGTGCTTCTTTAGATGAAGTAACATGGTAGTCACCAGTCTTTTCAGCGGCTTTACGGTCTGCTTCTTCTTTTGCCCAACGAGCTGCATTTTCTTCTGCTAATTTCTTAGCCAGTTCAGCTTGCTCAACAGCATCTTTTTCTGCTTTCGCTAGTGCTTCAGTTTCTGCTTTTTTCAACAAATCAGCTTGCTCTTTTTCTAATTTAAGTTGCTCTTCTGTTTTAACAGATTTAGTAGCAGCTTGTTTTTGCTTATTAGCAACTGCAGCTAACTTAGCTTTTTCTTCAGCTTCTTTCTTAGCCGCTAATTTTTCAGCTAATACTTTTTCAGCTTGTGCTTTTTTAGCATCTAATTCAGCTTGAATTTTAGCTTCATCAGCTTCTTTTATTGCTTGCTCAGCTGCTTTTTCTGCTTGAATTTCTTCATCTGAACGTTTAACAAAAGTACGTTTTTTACGAACTTCAACATTAACCGCGTTTGATTGGCCTTTAACGTTTAACGTCGTTTTTGTTTTACGTTGTAAAGTCATTTTTTGTTTTTGCTCGCCACCATGTTGCTTTTGCAAATAAGTAGTTAGCTTTTCTTTTTCTTCAACGCTTACTTTGTCGCTAGCTTTTTTAGTAATACCTGCAGCAGCAAACTGCTGAACTAACGCATCTTCAGATTTATTTAAGTCTTTAGCGAGGTCTTTTAATAGAATTTCTGACATTATTTATTTCTCCATACTGACGCTATTACGCATCTTCACTAAACCAGCAGATGTTACGAGCAGCCATAATTAATTCCGCTGCTTTTTCTGCATCTAGTTTTTCATCAATCTCTAGTAGATCATCAACAGCTTGTTCTGCTAAGTCTTCTAATGTAATCACACCTTTACTTGCTAATACAAATGCAAGGTGTGCCTCTAAGCCTTCAAGTGCTAATAGATCATCAGCAGGTTTTGCACCTTCAAGACTTTCTTCTTCAGCAAGGGCTTTTGTAGCTAGTACGTCTTTAGCACGAGTACGTAGCTCTTCAACCATATCTTCGTCAAAACCGTCAATCGCTAATAACTCTTCAGCTGGAACGTAGGCAATTTCCTCTAAAGAACTAAAACCTTCTTCCACTAATACACTAGCGAAATCTTCATCAACTTCTAACGCAGACGTAAATAATGAAATCACACCATCAGCCTCAGCTTGATGTTTAGTTTTTAATTCAGCTACCGTCATTACATTTAATACCCAACCAGTTAGTTGAGATGCTAAACGAATATTTTGACCGTTACGACCAATTGCTTGTGCTAAGTTTTCATCTTCTACAGCAATATCCATGCTGTGTGAATCTTCATCAACAACAATTGAAGCAACTTCAGCAGGTGCCATTGCATTAATTGCAAATTGCGCTGGATTCTCATCCCAAAGGATAATATCAACACGCTCACCGCCTAGTTCATTTGAAACAGCTTGAACACGTGCTCCACGCATACCAACACAAGCACCGATAGGGTCAATACGTTGGTCGTTTGATTTAACTGCGATTTTAGCACGAGAACCTGGGTCACGAGCAGCGCCCATTAAGTCTATCATCTCTTCAGCGATTTCAGGCACTTCCAAACGGAACAGCTCAACCAATACTTCAGGTTGTGTACGCGTCATGAACAATTGTGCACCACGTGCTTCAGGGCTTACCTTAAACAATAAACCACGTAGACGATCACCTGGACGGAAGTTTTCACGTGGTAACATTTCATCACGGAAAATAACCGCTTCTGCATTGTTACCAAGGTCTAATAAAATGCTATCACGTGTCATACGTTTAACAACACCTGTGATTAACTCACCTTCTTTTTCTGCATATTGAGCAACAACTTGTGCACGCTCAGCTTCACGTACTTTTTGTACGATAACTTGTTTTGCAGTTTGCGTAGTGATTCTGTCAAACGTCACTGAATCAATTTCATCTTCAATGTATTCGCCAACTTGAATTTCAGGCGTGTCATACTGTGCCGCTTCAAATGTCATCTCTTTAGCAGGATTTTCCATTTCTGCTTCACTTTCTAACACTAACCAACGACGGAAAGTATCGAAATGACCTGTTTCACGGTCGATATCAACACGCACTTCAATTTCTAATTCATATTTCTTTTTAGTTGCAATAGCCAGTGCACTTTCTAATGCTTCAAAAATCGCTTCTCTTGGTAAGCCTTTTTCATTTGAAACAGCTTCAACAACCAATAAAATTTCTTTATTATTCATTTTTAACGCCTTAATTAATCAAATTTTGGAACTATGTTCGCTTTCTGGATATTACTCAGCGCAAAGCGCTCTTCTTTACCCTCAACAGAAACGGAAATAATTTCACCGTCTACACTACTAATAATACCTTTCCATCTGCGGCGATTTTGAATCGGCATACGCAGTTGTATTTTAACTTCTTCACCTAAAAATGCGGCATATTGTGCTGCATTAAATAGTGGTCTTTCCATACCTGGAGACGATACTTCAAGTGTGTACTCGTTAGTGATTGGATCTTCAACATCCATAATAGCACTGACTTGACGACTCACTGCTGCACAATCATCAACCAAAATACCTTCTTCTTGGTCAATATAAACACGTAATGTTGAGTGTTTACCTGCACGCACGTATTCAACTCCAACTAATTCATAGCCAAGGTCTTCCACACTTGGCGCTAACATTTCAGTTAGACGCTCTTCTAAACTTGCCAAATCTATCCCCTTTCAGAAACAAAAAAAGGGCATATAGCCCTATTTAAATAACAACTTATGTTTATTTTTGATAAACATAAGTTGTCAGTAAAACGTATTTAAAACAAAATCAAATACGCAAATAACAAAAAAGCCCCAATAAATTGGAGCTTCATTCGTTTTGTTTGAATAACTCAAACAGATATTGCGATAGGAAACTACAATATCGAATGCGGTTCAGGGAGTTGAAATTAACAACTACAACCTTCGCCAGTGTTTTATTAAGAACTGAGCCCGATGAGCTTTTCTTAAAACATACACTTGAATGTGGTTGCGAGAGCAGGATATAAAAAACACCTACGACCTTCGCCAGTGTTTTATTAAGAATTGAGCCCGACGAGCTTTTCTTAAAACATACACTTGAATGTGGTTGCGAGAGCAGGATTTGAACCTACGACCTTCGCCAGTGTTTTATTAAGAATTGAGCCCGACGAGCTTTTCTTAAAACATACACTTGAATGTGGTTGCGAGAGCAGGATTTGAACCTACGACCTTCGCCAGTGTTTTATTAAGAACTGAGCCCGACGAGCTTTTCTTAAAACATACACTTGAATGTGGTTGCGAGAGCAGGATTTGAACCTACGACCTTCGGGTTATGAGCCCGACGAGCTACCAGACTGCTCCATCTCGCGACTGTACTGTTGTGTTTAAATGTTAAATTTTACTAAATAATCAACACTCAAACTAAAATATTAAACTAAGTGCGACGCACTTGTTGCGAGAGCAGGATTTGAACCTACGACCTTCGCCTTTTATCTACAAGAAGGAGCCCGACGATTTACTTTACCAGACTGCTCCATCTCGCGTCCGAACTGTTTATTTAAATATGAATAAAATACTTAAATAGATCTTTTAAAATGTAAAAATTGACAAATGAGGTTTTGAATTTACATTTTTTAATTTTCAATGCTTTAAAAGTGTTCGCATTATAACGAAAGCACTATCTTATCGCAATCAAAAACCTAATAATTGGTGCGGATAGAGAGACTTGAACTCTCACGGCCTAAGCCACAGCCCCCTCAAGGCTGCGTGTCTACCAATTCCACCATATCCGCTTTTTAAAAATACTACTCTGGGATTTGAGTAGAGGTATCAACTTCTACTGGAACTTCAGTAGTTTGTTCAATCGCTAAGTTTGAGAAATCTTCATTTACTGACACTTTATGTGTAGAAAGGTTACCTAGTACTAAACTCAGCACAAAAAATGCTAATGCTAAAATACCAGTAGTACGTGTCATGAAGTTACCAGAACCGCCTGCACCAAATACTGTGTTAGAAGCGCCAGAGCCAAATGATGCACCCATACCTGCTCCTTTACCTTGTTGGATTAAAACAAAGCCAACTAAAATAATTGAAACAATTAAATAAACAACTAACAGCATCTCATACATATTTATATACCTAATTTAACTTGTTAAAACTTCCTTTGCTCCCACAAAGAAGCGGACGAATACTACCCAATGCCAGTGCGGATCACAAGTGAATATTAAGACAATTTAGCCGCATCGGCAGCTTCTTTACAAAACAGTATAAAAAACCATCAATCTACTGCGTTATATTGCCCTAATATTCATTGTTTCACTTTATATCATTGATTTTATATTTTGCTTTAAACAAACAATTATACTTTTACTTTGCTCGCTAAAGACTTAGCGTAAGCAATGACTTTTTCTTCGCTTTCATCAGCTTCAACCATCACTCGGAAAACTGGTTCTGTCCCTGATTTTCTTAATAAGACACGTCCACGGTCCCCTAGTAATGCTTCAATACGCGCTAATTCTGCTAATACATCTTCATCTTGCAAAGGATCTATTTCATTATTATAACGAATACTTTCTAATATTTGAGGGTATTTACGCATGCCTTGACGTAAATCATGCAAATTCATACGACTTCCTTGCATTGCTCCCATCACTTGTAGACCAGAAACAATACCGTCACCCGTAGCTAAATAATCAGCACAAATAACATGTCCAGAATTCTCAGCACCAATACTCCATCCATTTTTCTTCATGAGTTCCATTACATGACGGTCACCAACATCTGAACGATCAAAAGGAATACCTAATGTTTTTAATGCTTGTTCTAACCCAAGGTTAGACATTTTCGTACCAACAGCACCACCATTTAATGTGCCTTTACGTAACTTGTCACGAGCAATGATATATAAAAGCTCATCACCATCAAGTACATAACCAGTATGATCAACCATCATTACGCGGTCACCATCACCATCGAAAGCAATACCAAAATCAGCTTTTTCTTCTAAAACGCGCGCTGCAATAGCATCCATACTAGTTGCACCACAGTTTAAATTGATATTAATTCCGTTAGGCTCAACGCCCATTGCAATGACTTCTGCACCAAGTTCACTAATAACCGAAGGTGCAATGTGATAAGTCGCTCCGTTCGCACAATCAACCACTATTTTAAGCCCGGTTAAATCATATTGTGATGGAAAAGTACTTTTACAGAATTCAATGTAACGACCTGCAGCATCGTTAACACGGTAAGCTTTGCCCATTTCACTACTATCGACACATTTTAATTCTTTATCTATTTCAGCTTCTATTTCTAGCTCTACTTTCTCAGATAGCTTGATACCTTCATCTGAAAAGAATTTGATACCATTATCATAATATGGGTTATGTGATGCACTGATAACAATACCCGCGGTCGCACGGAAAGTATGAGTGAGATAAGCGATCGCAGGTGTTGGCATTGGCCCCATTAATACAGGAATAATACCTGCAGATGTTAAGCCAGCTTGAAGAGCGGCCTCTAACATATAGCCAGAAATGCGGGGATCTTTACCTATTAATACTTTTTTATTACCTGACTTTGCTAATACACGACCCGCAGCCCACCCCAATTTTAATGCAAACTCAGGAGTAATTAAAGATTCACCTACTTTGCCGCGAATACCATCGGTACCAAAATACTTTTTGTTCATAATAAAAATCTTACCATCGTCAGAGATACCTTTTATTATTTAAAGGTATTTATTTGCTGTAATACTTTCATGACATCAACTGTTTCTGCGACATCATGAACACGAATTATTTTTGATCCTTGCTGCATTGCAATCATTGCACCAGCTAGGCTTCCTGCTAAACGGTCATTTATATCACGATTTAGTAATTGACCAAACATTGATTTGCGAGAAACTCCGGTTAACACCGGAAAACCTAGAGATAAGAATTGCTGCGTTGCATTTAACAAGTCAAAATTATGTTGTAATGATTTACCAAACCCGAAACCTAAATCGATAATGATATTTTCTGTTTTAATACCCGCTTTAATACATTGCTCACTACGTTCAATCAAAAAGCGTCTAACCTCTGCCACAACATCATTATAATTAGGCGCTGTTTGCATACTTCTTGGTTGCCCTTGCATGTGCATTAAACATACTGGCACATTCGCTTCGACAGCAGCATTAAGCGCCCCCTCTTCACGTAAAGCGCGTACATCATTAATAATATCCGCACCGGCTTTAACTGCTTCAGTCATAACGACTGCTTTGCTGGTATCAATCGAGACCCAACAATCTAATTCATTTTTAATAAGCTCAATAATAGGGACAACTCTATTCAGCTCTTCATTTAATAACACATCATCAGCACCAGGTCTTGTAGACTCTCCGCCGATATCAATAATAGTAGCGCCTTGTTTAACCATTTCCTGAGCATGCATAAAAGCACGATCTAACTGTGCGTATTCACCACCGTCAGAAAAAGAATCAGGCGTTACATTTAATATTCCCATAACTTGGGGACGATTAAGATTAAGTTTTTTATTACGACTAGTTAATATCATTGCTTTACACTTTTAGTTGCATCAGTTTGAATAAAATAAAGTGATAAAAAAACCTAAGCAAGCTTAGGTTTTTATGAGGTTCAGTTGAAACAACTCAGTTAATTAACGTTAGTTATCGTTTTAATTACTTGTCGCTTTTATTTTCTTCAGTTGTGGTCGATGCTTTCGGTTCTGTCTCATCAACTTCAACATCAGTAACAACGTCTTCTTTACCTTCTACTACCGTCTTCTCAGAAGGCTCTTCAGTATCAACTTTATCTGTTTTTTCTTCAGTATTTTCCATTGACGAAATCGTTGTTTTAACAATTTCAGACTCTTTGTCATCTATCCAATCACTAGGAGGACGAACAGTAATACGCGCCATCAAGTCATCAACTTGGTCTGAATCGATAGTTTCATATTTCATCAATGCTTCTTTCATTGCATGTAGAATATCAATGTTATCCGTTAATAACTTATAAGCGCGTTTATAGTTAGTATCAATGAATACTTTTACTTCATCATCAATAATCTTACCTGTTTCGTGAGAAACAACGTTAGAACGTAAACTACCTTGCTCACCTGTTAATAGGATAGGTCCCAACTTTTCAGAGAAACCCCATTCAGTCACCATTGCACGAGCAATAGCAGACGCTTGCTTAATATCTTGCGAAGCACCAGTTGATACTTTTTGTGCGCCATAGATAAGCTCTTCAGCAATACGACCACCGTAAGCTACTGAAATACTACTTTCCAATTCATCTTTATTTTGTGAAATTTGGTCGCCTTCAGGTAAGAACTGAGTCACACCTAATGCACGTCCACGTGGAATAATAGTTACTTTATGAATTGGATGATGTTGTGGCACTAATTTAGCGACAATGGCATGACCCGCTTCATGATAAGCAGTTGATTCTTTATCTTTCACCGTCATCACTAAGCTACGACGTTCAGAACCCATTAATATTTTATCACGTGCTTGTTCAAAATCTTCTTTTGAAACAGTACGTTTGTTACCACGTGCAGCAAATAAGGCAGCTTCATTCACTAAGTTAGCTAAGTCAGCACCAGAGAAACCAGGTGTACCACGAGCTAATACAGTTGCTTTTACATCGTCTTCCAATGGAATTTTACGCATATGAACTTTTAATATCTGTTCACGGCCACGTACATCTGGCAGACCAACAACAACTTGACGGTCAAAACGACCAGGACGTAATAATGCAGCATCTAATACATCTGGACGGTTAGTTGCGGCAATAACGATAATACCTTCATTACCTTCAAAACCATCCATTTCAACGAGCATTTGGTTTAACGTTTGTTCACGTTCATCATTACCGCCGCCCATACCTGCGCCACGAGCACGACCTACTGCATCGATTTCATCGATAAAGATGATACAAGGCGCTGATTTTTTAGCTTGTTCAAACATATCACGAACACGAGAAGCACCAACACCTACAAACATTTCAACAAAATCAGAACCTGAAATTGAGAAGAATGGGACTTTAGCTTCGCCAGCAATGGCTTTAGCTAATAATGTTTTACCTGTACCAGGAGGCCCGACCAACAGGATACCTGTTGGAATTCGACCACCTAATTTTTGGAATTTACTTGAATCTTTTAAGTATTCAACTAATTCAACAACATCTTCTTTTGCTTCGTCACAACCAGCAACATCAGCAAACGTTGTTTTGATTTGATCTTCACTCATTAATTTGGCTTTACTCTTGCCAAATGACATTGCGCCGCCTTTGCCACCGCCTTGCATGTTACGCATGAAGAAGATCCAAACACCGATTAGTAACAGCATTGGGAACCATGACACAAAAATAGACGCTAAGAAGCTTGTTTCTTCAGGTGGTGTACCTTCTACTTTCACATCGTTTTTAATAAGGTAATTAACCAAATCTAAATCAGGCGCAGGAATATAAGTAACAAACGGTGTTTGATTACTTTTTAAACCTTTAATTTCTTGGCCATTAATTTGTACTTGTTGAATCAGTCCTTGGCTTACTTCTTTATTAAAACTGGTGTAGTCGATTTGTGATTTATTGGTATCGTCTGATCCAAAGCCTTGGAATAAAGACATTAAGACTACTGCGATGACTAACCACAATATCAGGTTTTTTGCCATATCGTTCAAGATGTAAACCTCATGTTAAAAATTAAAAGAATATAATGATAAAGCAGATTACTACAGTTTAAAACCAGTCGCCACTAAATAAACCTCTCGAGATCTCGCTCTTGAAGAATCAGGTTTTCTAGTTTTAACTGATTTGAATAATTTTCGTACCTCATTGATAAATGACTCATATTCAGCACCCATAAAGACTTTAACAATAAAGCTACCGTCTTTAACAAGCACATCACGACACATATCTAATGCTAACTCAACCAAATACATCGACTTAGGTTGATCAATACCCGTATTTCCGCTCATATTGGGCGCCATATCTGATAAAACAACATCAACCTTATTATCACCAATACGTTGAAGTAATGCATTCAAGACCACTTCTTCTCGGAAATCGCCTTGTAAGAAGTCAACACCCGCAATGGAATCCATTGGTAAAATATCACAAGCAATCACTTTGCCTTTCAATCCTACTTTGTCAACAGCCCATTGTGACCAACTTCCAGGTGCGGCGCCTAAATCGACTACCGTCATACCTGAGCGTATTAGTTTATCTTTACCGTTTATTTCATCTAATTTAAAAACAGCACGAGAGCGTAACCCTTGTTTGTTTGCTTCTTTCACATAGAAATCATTTACATGCTCATGCATCCATCGTTTAGAACTGCCTGATGCACTTTTTTTAAGACGATTTGTACTGTCTGGTTTTGCCACAATGACTTCCTTAGTGAGCGAATATTAGGATAAATAATAATCTAAATAGTAAAGGTTAATATTTAAGGGTAGAATGAACCGTTTTCAACCCTTAATGAAAGATATTTGCATGAAATTATCAAACAAACAGAAACAATTTTTAAAAGGTTTAGCTCATCCTTTAAAACCAGTTGTATTACTGGGACAAAATGGCTTAACCGAAGGCGTATTAGCAGAGATAGAAAATGCTATTAGCTACCATGAATTAATTAAAGTAAAAATTGCGACCGATGATCGTGACACTAAACAACTTATCATTGATGCAATTGTACGTGAAACTGAAGCGTTAGCGATTGCAAAAATTGGCCACATTGTTGTTCTGTATCGTCCAAGTGAAGCTAAAAAAATAGAATTACCACGTAAGTAACTTTGCGTTTTAATCTTGTTTTTACTAATAAAAAGCCCAGTTTATCTGGGCTTTTTATTATCTTTATTTTACCGCAACAAATGAAAATTATTGAAGTAACATAAAGATTTAATCAAATTAACAGGTGTATTCTACTTTAATGATATCGTAATCAATAACGCCACCAGGTGTTGTGATTGAAATTTCATCGTCTAATTTTTTCCCAATTAAACCACGCGCGATTGGTGAATTAATTGAAATAAGATTCTTTTTAATATCAGATTCATCATCGCCTACAATTTGGTAGCTCACTTCTTCATCTGTTTCAGCATTAACAATTGTTACTGTTGAACCAAAGATCACTTTACCGTTATTTGCAATTTTGCTGACATCGATAATTTGTGCATTTGATAATTTTGCTTCGATATCTTGAATTCGACCTTCACAAAATCCTTGCTGTTCACGGGCTGCATGGTATTCAGCATTTTCTTTTAAATCACCATGTTCACGAGCTTCTGCAATAGCATGTACAATCTCAGGGCGTTTTACTGTTTTTAATTGCTCTAATTCAGCACGTAAAATATCAGCGCCTTTTGCTGTCATTGGATATTGAGTCATTAACCATCACCTTATTCTGGAAACAATGTTTCACTAACTGTATTTACAAAAGCGGCTATTTTACGCTAGTTACTGAGATTAGTCATTGATTATAGAAAAAATGCCTTTTGTATTTTCATAAATTTGTTGTGCCACCACTTTCGGTGATTCTTTTCTTATTTGACACAAAGAATCAAAGATAGTTTTTAAATGTAGAGGGGAATTATGAGGCGTTAATTGTTGATAAACAGGCATATCAGGCGCATCTGTTTCTAACACAATGCTAGTTAAAGGTAATTGGCTGACAGCGTTACGTGTTTTGTTAGCATTCGGATAAGTAATCACACCACCTATACCCAATTTAAAACCTAATTTAATAAATTCATTGGCAATTTCTTCACTTCCTGAAAAGGCATGATAAACCCCACCGTAACTAAACTTAGTTTCTTTTAGTAATTGTAAAACCCGAGATTGGGTTTTAACCACATGCAAAATAACAGGTAATTGTAAGCTTTCAGCGATTGCTAATTGTGCTAAAAAAACACTTTCCTGAGTCGCTAAATCTGTCTCAATTAATTTATCTAGCCCAATCTCTCCCAATGCAACACATCGATTATCGGACTGTTTAAGCGATTTAACTAGCAACGCTTTTAATTGGCTTAAATGATCGTTTTCAAAGTCAGTTAAGAAATGGGGATGAACACCTAATGCAAAATAAAGTTTATTTTTATGTTCTTTTAATACAATGTTCTGCTCTACGAGGTCGATTATTTGTGGCCAACGCTTAGCATCGGTGCCAGGTATGACCAGTTTATTAATATTTGCATCACTCAGCGCAGAAAGTAAATGATCTTGTTCTGTTTTGAAGCAATCAAAATTAAAATGGCAGTGACTATCAATAAACATACATAACCTCTATTAAAACGAATGAAATTGAATTTATAGATTGATTCTAAAACAATTATCAGAGTAACTCTGAATCTAAACATGATTAACGAAGAATTATTGACTAGAGCTTACTTATTAAACCTTATTTACTATTAGTGATTAACTAGTAGTAAATAACTCAAAAAAAGACACATAATATTTAGACTAAATAATAAAAAAAGCGTCCGTAGACGCTTTATTACCCGTTTAAATATGCATTTTAATTAGACAAAACGGGTATGACTTAACAAACAGTCGCGATTAATGTTCACGAGTTTTACGGAAACTCACATCAGGATAACGTTCAATCGCTAAGTTTAAGTTAACCATAGTAGGAGCAACATACGTCAAGTTATTACTACCGTCTAATGCTAAATTATCGTACGCTTTTTTCTCAAATTCAGCCATTTTAATTGGGTCTTCACAATCAACCCAAAGCGCGGTTGCGACACTGATACCTTCATAGATAGCATCTACTTTGTATTCAGATTTCAAACGTTGCACAACTACTTCAAACTGCAACACACCAACCGCACCAACGATCAAGTCATTACTACGTAACGGGCGGAACACTTGTACAGCGCCCTCTTCAGATAGCTGCATTAATCCTTTTAACAATTGTTTTTGTTTCAAAGGATCTTGTAAACGAATACGACGAAACATTTCAGGTGCAAAGTTTGGAATACCTGTGAATTTAAGATTTTCACCCGTCGTAAACGTATCACCTATTTGAATAGTACCGTGGTTATGCAAACCAATGATATCACCCGAGAATGACTCTTCAGAAGCTTTACGATCACCAGCCATAAAGGTAACGGCATCAGATATGCTTACCTGTTTACCCGTACGAACATGATGCATTTTCATGCCCTTTTCATACTTACCAGAACACACTCGCATAAAGGCAATACGGTCACGATGTTTTGGATCCATATTAGCTTGAATTTTGAAGATGAAACCAGAGAATGTTTCTTCTGTTGGCTCAACAATACGTTGTACAGTTGCTCTTGGAAGTGGTTTTGGCGCCCATTCCACTAAACCATCTAGTATATGGTCAACACCGAAGTTACCCAACGCAGTACCAAAATAAACCGGCGTTAATTCACCCGCTAAAAATAACTCTTGATCAAACTCATTAGAAGCCCCTAACACGAGCTCCATTTCTTCACGCAGGTCATCGGCATGGTTTGGTAAAAGTGTATCTAATTCAGGATTATCTAATCCTTTAATGATGCGCACGTCTTGAATCGTATGACCTTGACCTGATTCATATAAAATCACTTCATCACGCAAGAGATGATAAACACCTTTAAATTCTTTACCCATACCAATTGGCCAAGTAATCGGTGCACATGCGATATTCAATACGTCTTCTACTTCATCCATTAAATCAACAGGATCACGTGTATCACGGTCACATTTATTCATGAAAGTGATAATAGGCGTATCACGTAAACGCGTTACTTCCATTAATTTAATCGTACGTTGCTCTACACCTTTTGCAGCATCAATCACCATTAAGCATGAGTCAACAGCCGTTAACGTACGGTAAGTATCTTCCGAGAAGTCTTCATGTCCAGGTGTATCGAGTAGATTAACCAGTCCATGTTTATAAGGAAACTGCATTACAGAGGTAGTAATAGAGATACCACGATCTTTTTCCATTTCCATCCAGTCAGATTTTGCATGTTGACCCGATTTTTTACCTTTTACAGTACCGGCTTTTTGTAATGCATTTCCGAACAAAAGTACTTTTTCTGTAATCGTTGTTTTACCCGCATCAGGGTGAGAGATGATTGCGAATGTACGTCTAGAGTTGACTGCTTCTAGGAATTTAGCGTCTGCCATATTTAGTTTTCTCTTTATATGTACACAAATATGCACACAATAGTTTTTCTACGAAATGAGTGATTTATAAATTTGGCAGAACTATAACAAATTGAGTTAATTAATTCATTTCCTATTACAAACTTCTGCCTCAATAAAGTTTAAATGAGCTATTGATTTAAAAGCTAAGCTTTTATTAAGTCGCGCTCGCTAAAGCAAGTTTAACGGCAAAGCCAACAAACCCAATACCAACGCTACCACCTGAAATTGCACTCACTTTTTTACGCTTTCTAAAGCTTTCAGCCAACGTTGATCCTGCATAAATTAATACAGCCAGATAAATTAAACTAAATGCTTGAATGGTTAATGCTAAAATCAAAAATGGAATCGCAGGTTGCGGATAACTAGGGTCAACAAATTGAGCAAAAAAAGAGAGGAAAAATAAAATCGCTTTTGGATTTAATAAACTCACCAGCAAGGCCTTTCTAAAAGCTTGTACGCCCGTTGTCTTTTTTATTTCTACGGCAGCTTGTAAGTTTTTATCATCTAACTGACGCCATGACTTAATTGCACCTGTAATTAAGTGATAACCGATGTAAATCAAATACCCAGCTCCCGCATACTTAATAAACATAAAAATAGCTGGATAAGTGGTCAGGATAGTTACTGCCCCTAAAGCAGTTGCTAAAATTAATAATGAATCACCAATTAACACCGCAGCAACCGCAGCCCAGCCGACACGACGACCTTGTTGAGCAGAAAGAGCTAAGACGTATAATGAATTAGGACCTGGCAATAAAATAACGAATAACGCGCCTATGAAATAAGTAACGTAATTAACAACACCAAAAGCTTCCATAATTCCTCTACATTGTTTATTTAAGATGACTGTTTATTTAAGATAATCGTATATTCAAAATTTAAAGTGACTGTCTATTTCAAGTCATGGCACATTTAGAATAGAGCTATTTAGAAAACATTTATTAAATAAGTATCGTAAATTATACTTATTTTC
Source organism: uncultured Psychromonas sp. (assembly GCF_947489755.1). Taxonomy (GTDB): domain Bacteria; phylum Pseudomonadota; class Gammaproteobacteria; order Enterobacterales; family Psychromonadaceae; genus Psychromonas. Next base: position 90,804 of record NZ_CANLFB010000008.1, on the reverse strand, counting down.
AAATCTAAGAGCCCGTTAGTTTTTTTACTTTTCAAACTTTTTTGTAGATTTGGGCTTTGTCGATTTGGGCTTTTTAGTTTTTGGTTCTTTAGGCCCTAGAGTATTGACAAAATTAACACAGATATTCAACCAATTCGCTAAGTCTTGATCGCTTTCAAACCCATTAGGAAGCACATAAACCATGGTACTAATCGGCTTACCCGTAAAGTCCATTTCAGTCACATAAGGTTTAGCTAAACAAAGTGCATAATTATCAGCACCGACACGCGCGAGTAATTTATCATCAATGATTACGCAACACATATGTCTCGACAATAAAAAACATAAACCACCAAACATCTTCTTTACTGTTAAATCATGTCGCTCAGCAAAGTATTCATATAGTCTTTCTTCTAACCCTTTATCAAAGGCCATAACATTATCTCTACAGCATTACCTCTACAGCACAATGCCTCTACTTAGTTTTTAAATATATATCTGGTTGATGTCGTTCCATGAAAAGTTCAGGCGCATTTAAGGGTGTAAAACCAAATTGCTGATACAGACCATGCGCATCACTCGTCGCTAACAACATGCGCCTTAAACCTTGCAAATGAGGGTGTTCAATAATCGTTTTTATAAGCCACTTACTTAACCCCTTACCTCTATGCTCAGGCAAAACAAACACATCAGCTAAATAGGCTGATGTTGCATAATCAGTAATCATACGAGCAAAAGCAATTTGCTCACCAGCATGATTAAAGATACCAAAACAAAGTGAATTATCTATCGCCTTTTCCATTACTGTCAATGGTATTCCTTTAGCCCAATAAGAACTAAAAAGGTAGTTATCTATCACTGATAAATCCATCTCTTGGCGTTTTGAACTGATGCTATAACCTGAAACCATAATCATTCCTTAATAATACAAAAAATGTTTTCAACCTAAGTGTTAAAGTTAATAACCACCACACTTTGTAGACATTTATTTGCTTAATTTATGTTTGTTAGTCTTCATTAACAAATCGAACGTCCATGTTAATACGAAAACTTTATCTATTCCTATTTAGCATCAATGTTATATTGTAAAAATAACTTCATCAAAAAGCCGTCTTTTTAACAATATCTGTCCCAATGACATTATAAAAATTAAAGCGGCTACAATTTACTAAATACAAGGCTAACAACATACTATGTTACTTGAAGGCATTGAAACTTTATTAGCACTTAGCCATGAAAAAACCATGAGTAAAGTCGGTAGCCAGCTTTATATTAGCCAGTCTGCAGTGAGTAAACGAATAGCATTGCTCGAGAAGAAACTAGGTAAAAAGTTGATTATGCCTGATGGACGTCATGTTCGTTTAACGCCAGCGGCAAATGAACTGATCGTAAATATTGGGCCTACTTTTCAGGAGTTACAAGGTCAAATTTATGAACAGCATGCCTTATTAGATAATACAATTATCACACTTAATTGCTCTGAAACCTTAGTCGCAGGGTATCTTGCCACTATGATGGGAGAATACTTTAAACATGATAACGCGATTAGAATCAGTACAGATCATACACCCAGAATTATTGAAAAAGTACAATCAGGTAAAGCGACTATTGGTTTTTGTGCTGGGCATTTACCGCCCCACCATGGTCTCAAGGCGATTTTTCTCTGGAAAGAACCTTTTGTATTGGTTAGTCAATCACGATTACAAACATTGCCAACACAAGTGATTACTAATGATTTATCAAACCCAGCCAACCGATATCAATTAGATATTTTATCTCAACTGGGTATTGAACCTTTAATGGAACTTGACTCTTACACTGCCTCTGCACAACTCGCATTAGGCGGAGTAGCAGCGGCATTAGTACCGCTTTCAATCGTTAAAGCATTAAAAATAGAACAGCAATATTGCTTTAGCTTTGAGCAGTTAAAACCCTTATTTCGTCCTGTCCATTTATGTTTACGCCCTAATACATTCCACAATGTACGCGTTAAAAAATTGCTAGTAGCCATTGAGAATGCTGTTCCCAAAGAAGTTTAGTCGCCATTGTCATCGACATAACAATCACTAACGGGCGAATAATTTTCTGACCATTACCTAAGACGACCTTTGCCCCCATACGTGCGCCAATAAATCCACCGACAGCCATCGTTAACCCTAGCTCCCAAATAGGTAATCCAGCGAAAATAAAGAAAGTCAGCGCGGCAATATTAGAAGTGAAATTTAACACTTTAGTCCGAGCTGTTGCAGCGACCAAACCATAACGGCCTAATGCAACAAAACATACGGTGAAAATAGACCCCGTACCAGGCCCTAAAAAACCATCGTAAAAACCAACACTTCCTCCAATGATAAAAGCAAATGCCGCTTCTGACAGTTTAGGTTTGTCATCTGGATGCGGTGTAATTGATGAAGAAAATAGAAAATAGCTTGAGATAGCAATCAAAATAATGGGAATAATACTCATTAATACATCAGCTTTAACATGCTGTACCACTTCAGCGCCTATTGCAGCGCCAACAAAAGTACAAGCAATCGATAACCACATTGTTTTTAACTGCACTGTTCCTGTTCGAATAAAATACCAACTAGCTGAAAAACTCCCAAACGAGCTTTGTAATTTATTGGTTGCTAAGGCCTGCGCTGGTGGAATTCCTGCAGCTAATAAGGCAGGTACCGTTAATAATCCACCTCCGCCAGCCATGGCATCAATAAAACCTGCTAATGTTGCAACAGCAACTAATAACGCCATGATCTCAAATGAGATTTCCATTCTTTTTCCTTAATAATAATGAATGGCGTGAATATAGCATTGCTATCGTTTTGTCATGAGCAAAAGAAAGGAAATCAATATATTCCATATTTTCATGAATAATGGGAGAAACGATTCTTTTTATTCATGAATCTATTTTTAATTTTAGTTATTTGAACTTATGATTAATTCGTTACGCTTTAAACAGCAATCAATTTCAGTTCCTGTTAAAATAACTAAAATTATTTAATTAAGTGAGTTCCAATGAAATTATTAGTACGCAACCTTGCAAAAGCAACCACAGAAGAAAAGTTACTGACTTTATTTAAAGAGCACGGCAACATTCAATCTTGTAACCTTGTTTTAGACAAAGACACAGGTGCATCAAAAGGTTTTGCCTTTGTAGAAATGCCAAAAGTAGGCGAAGCAAAAGCAGCCATTAAGCAACTAAATGGTTACAAATTAGCAGGTAATTTAATACGTGTTAAAAAAGCAGAAACTAAAAAAGGTGCTGAAGAAACAACAGAAGCGGTAGCAGAAGCTAAACCGGTTATTAAAGAGAAAAAAGCAGCTAAGAAAGCGCCAGTAAAAACTGAAGAAACATCTGAAATGGCTGATCCTGCAGTCGTTTGGGGTAAGGTAGAAGATTAATAAGTTGAGTTTAGAACTAGTTTTTAAATAGAGCTATTCTAACTCAGACTTTTCTGGCTTGGTTTTTTCTAACTGAGCCTGCTCTAATTTAGCCGCTAGTTTAGTCGTATAATACTGGCGAGAAACTGAATCGAATCTATTTAAACAGAGTTGGTATAAACCAGCACTGTTTATTTTCTTAAGGATGGATAATGCTTTATCGTATTCATCTTCAATAATTTCAACTTGCAGCTGCTTATCAACTTGGCTCTCTAACGTTGTCTCAGTTATCGTTAGTCGATGCATTTCATCATAATAATACGCCATCACTTTATCACCTGATTGAGTTGCTAGTGACTTGCAAACATCATAATTCGCTAATGCATTGCCCTTCGTTTTTAGTTCGATGTCATTTTTAACATCAACAACAGCCTCTGCGTACGTTGAAGTACACAAACAAAAAAGAATAAAGAGAGTGAGATATTTATACATTATGATAAAGAAAAAGAGGCTTTAGCCCCTTTCTCTAATCCTTAACATTAAGCTAAGGCTTGCTCGAAATCTGCAATCAAATCAGCAGTGTTTTCGATACCAATTGAACAACGGATCATATTTTCGCTAATCCCCATTTCTTGGCGTAATTCTAAGCCCATTTCATAATAAATCGTAGGTGCAACAGGCAATGCTAACGTACGGTTATCACCTAAGTGTGTCGCGCTGATCACTAGATTTAATTTATTTAAAAATTCACAACAATCAATCCCTTCAATTAGATCAAAACTCAACAGAGCTCCAAAGCCATTAAATAGTTCTTTAGCACGCTCATGTTGTGGGTGGTCTACTAAACCAGGATAATAAACTTTAGCCACCTTAGGGTGTGCTTGTAACAGCTCCGCTAAAGCCATTGTATTTATCGCTTGGCGATCCATACGCAGTTCCATTGTTTCGCTACCAACTGAAATAAGGTGTGCGCCTTGTGAGCTTAAACAAGCCCCCATGTCGCGTAAGCCTTTTTTCTTAATTTGGCTAATACCCCATAAATTACTATCGCCTTTACGATAAGCCGGGAAGATATTTGGATAGGTCTCCCAATCAAAGAAACCTGTATCAGTAACAGAACCTCCCATCGCGTTACCATGACCAGCAACATATTTAGATAATGAAGTCACAATTAAGCTTGCTTTAACTTTATTAGCATCAAATAAATAGCTTGATGTAATTGTGTTATCAATAACATACACAAGGTTTTCTGCTTCACAGAAATCACCAATTTCAGCTAACGCACTCACTTGTGTTACTGGGTTTGCGATAGTTTCTACAAAGACCATTTTGGTTTTGCTATTAAGCGCAGCGGTAACGTCATCAATGTCAGTCGCATCAACGAGTGTTACGTCAATACCATAGCCTTGTAACGTTCCTAAAAGTGAGGTTGTATTACCGAACAAGAATCGGCTACAAATAAGATGGTCACCAGACTTTAAAAGCGTTAAAAAAGTGGCCACGATAGCCGACATACCGCAAGAAAAAACAGCTGTTGCGATCCCGTTATCTATTTTTTGAATTTTTTTACATAATGCATCTAAAGTAGGTGTTGAAGAACGTGCGTAAGCATGCCCTGGCTGACCTTGAAAGACATCAATCAGACCTTGTACATCTTCGAAGCCAAATGGTACTGAATTATGAATTGGTGCATGGACAGCACCCGCTTCTAAACCGAGTTTATGATCTGAATGCACTATTTTTGTGGTAAAACCTAACGCTGTCATTTAAATTCCCTGCTTTTATTCTCAATAATGATCGCTTTGATCTAAAATGTCGTCAATTTAACGTATTATGCCTAATCTAGAAGGATTTAGCATTAGGTGTATTAAGGAAATAAATTGAAATCAAATATTTATAGTGTTTTAGTTTTTGCAATTGGATTAACAGTGTCATATTTAATTTCAGTTCAATTAACACAAGAAGAAAAAGCACTGCAGCAAGAACAGATTAAGACCGAAGGTAAAACGATCAGTTTTAATATTAGGCATAGCATCGAAAGTAACGCAGAACAAATCCAGTTATTAGTTAATCGTTGGCAGTCTATTGATGATATTAATAAAAACTGGCAAAGCGATACCAATGCATTAATGCGTATCAATCAATTTATAAAAACAATAAAGTTATTTCCTTTGATAGAAGAAATACAGTTTGATTTACCTAATAATGCCTTAATAAAATCGCACAGTGATATCGAAAGAAAAAGACAGTTACGTGCCCGTCATCATTTACCAATGGATAGAGATGAGGTTATTTCTAGCTTTGTTTATGCTAGCCGTGCGTCTTACTCACCAGATAATGAATTGGAAATGGAATTAAATTTACAATTCCCAATTATCATAGACAACATATTGGTGGCTTATGTTGAAGCCCCTTTAAATATCGATAAATTATTACGTAACAAGCTCGATACCTATCAAATAACCAGTCATTTTTCGTTATCTGAAAATGGTATTCCTCTGTTTAGTTTTTTACCTGAAAAATTGCATATTAATAAAATAACAGAGCAATTTACTTTAGCTATCTATGGCCAAGATTGGGAGTTAATGATTTGGTCAGAAACTTCGCCTCATGAAAAAAATTTATTTATCATTTTAACTATTTTAATTTCTTTTCTTGCCGCTATCTCTGTCAAACTATTAACTTTAAATATCGTTTTGTATAAAAAAGATATCGACAATAATGACCAACTAAAACGCGTCGATGATGAATGTAAAAGTAGTCAAGCTAAGCTCATTCAATCTAATAAGTTAGCTTCATTGGGGGAAATTGCAGCGGGTATTGCACATGAGATAAACCAACCACTACAAGTTATTTGTATTCATACCGATATGTGCATGGATAATATTAATAACGGAAACTACCATTTAGTAGAAAATAGCTTTAAAGCCATCATAACTCAAAGTGAACGCATCGAAAGAATTGTTAAACAAGTGGGCAGTTTTGGACGAGATAGTGAACTTGATAATTACCAACAAGAAGAGCCAAATGATATTTTCAAAAATGTCATTTCAATCGTAATGAACCAATATAAACAAGATCAAGTTGAATTAAGACAAGTGATTCCTCCTTCTCTTCCATCTTTATTTTGTAATAAAACACAAATAGAACAAGTACTCATTAACCTCTTAATTAACGCGCGAGATTCAGTAGAAACCTCTGAGAATAAAGTCGTCTTCTTTAAAGCGCACGTACAAGATCATAATTTATATATTCAGGTCTCAGACTCTGGGACAGGTATAGATCCAAACAAAGTTAATGACATTTTTACACCTTTTTATACCACTAAACCGTTGGGTAAAGGGACAGGGTTAGGTTTATCTATTAGCTATTCTATTATTCATCAGCACAAAGGTGAAATTAAAGTCTCTAGTGAGATTGGTCATGGCAGTATATTTACAGTAATACTCCCCTTTGAGAGGCGTACAGTAGCGCGTATTTAAGCTTTTCTCATCTACACTTAATAATCTTGGGCCTTTGTGTATATTTAACATCCATAGCAAATTGACTATATACAGAGGCTTAATTAGCCGCATACAATTTACTAATACCGATTATATTAAATAAGTGTTCTAAATTTTGCGCAGGAAAAATGACTTAGTTTAAGGCGTAAATTGAAGCCTTTTGAAGATCAACTTCATTAATCGTCTTGCTGAGAATGAAACAATAGATATTAATTCTTTAATGATTGTTCTCTTTACGATATTGACAACGAAACAATAAATGATTTTAACAAGCAGAATAGATCAGCTAGTTAGTGTGATGTGTATAGAACTGTCATAGAGGTAATAAAAGTTTTGTATTAATGTGTAGGTTTAACATTGAAGCTTTAACTGTGGAGGTAACTTGCAATAAATACATTTAAATTTTCTTTCAGGTATAAAAAAAGGCAAGTCAGTAACCTACCTTTTTTTCAATCAGAATGAGCAATAAATGCTCATCGAAGCAATATTAAAGAGCTACGATGTTTTCTGCTTGAGGACCTTTTTGACCTTGAGTAACAGTAAACTGTACTTTTTGGCCTTCAGCAAGAGTTTTAAAACCAGTGCTTGCGATAGCAGAGAAATGTGCGAAAACGTCAGGACCGTTTTCTTGCTCGATGAAACCAAAACCTTTAGATTCGTTGAACCATTTAACTGTACCAGTAGTAGTAGACATGTTTATATCCTAATAAATTTGAGTAATTAACCTTAAAAATTAAGGCAGTTGGCTAGAAGTGTTGCTATTACTTATGATGTATAGGATTCGGTACATTAATACGGAACAAAGTACATAAATATAAAACGAACTTTCAAGCTAAAAAATATTATATATAGGTTTAAAAAGGTGTCAATACCTATTTAACTTAAATATAAAAAAAATGTTAAATATATTAGTAAGTTTAAAATAACTTACTATTAATCAGCAACTTAAAATATAATTTTAATTTAATGATTAATAAATAAGTTGTTTTTTGTTATATTTAGACTTTAAAATGATGAGGTTAATATGAAGATTTGGATAGATGCGGATGCTTGTCCTGTAGCAGTAAGAGAGATGGTTTTAAGAGCAAGTATGAGAACAAAAACAGAACTTGTTTTTGTGGCTAACTCCCCTCTTCCGGTCAAAAGAACAGCACTTGTTAAAACAGTTCAGGTATCTCAAGGATTTGATGTGGCTGATAACTATATTAGCCAACATGTTGAATTAACAGACCTTGTTATTACACAAGACATTCCACTTGCTGCTGAACTTGTTGAGAAAGGAGTCATTGCACTTAATCCTCGCGGAGAGTTATATACAGCAGACAATGTAAGACAACGTTTAGCAATGCGAAATTTAGCAGAAGAATTACGAAGTGTAGGACAAATCAGTGGTGGACCGAATAAGTTTTCCGATAAAGATAAGCAAAACTTTGCAAACTCTTTAGATAAGTGGCTACAGAAAGCAAAAAGGTAGGCTTTAAGCCTACCTTTGGTTACTAGCTGGCATGAAGTTATATAATTCGTGTTTCAGCTTGTAGCTTCTGTAAACGCGCTTCTTCAGCTTCTTTTTTCTTGCGAGTATCACAAGGATCTGGGCAATCACATTCTTTGTCTATTCCTACTGAGGCAAGTCCACCACAACTACCGCCGATGGTTTTTTGGTTAACGATGTAACCGATAGCCATTGCAACAACAACTAATAAGAAAACAACAAAAGTAGCTATAAAATAGATCATCACTTTTCCTCTGCAAAAAATTCTTCAAACTCAGGAGTGAAAGATTCAACGAACCCATCATCTTTCTTGGTCAATAAAAAAACCGGTTGTTTAAGCTTAGTGGCTAATTTTAACCCATTTTCAGGTCCTAATACAGTAATTGCAGTCGCTAATGCATCTGCAACCATACTACTTTCATCAATGACCGTAACTGAAACTAGCTTATGGTTGATTGGACGCCCTGTCTGTGGATCAATCGTATGAGAATAACGTATACCATCAGACTCAAAATAATTACGATAATCACCTGACGTAGCAATGGCATTATTACCAATATGCAATAAACGTTGTACATTTTGACCAAACTCAGGTCTTTCTATTGCTAATGTCCAAGGCGTATTATTCAGCTTAGCACCATTGGCACTCAGCTCACCACCAATATCGACTAAGTAGTTTGCGATGCCTTTCTGTTTTAAGAAGTCAGCAATAACATCAACACCATAGCCTTTTGCAATAGAAGATAAATCGACATATAACTCAGGTTTGGTTTTAATTAAACGATTACCTTCGACCGACAAATATTGACTGCCAATACGTTGCTTAGTACTTTCAATTAATGCAGCATCAGGTATTTTATTTGGTTTTTTATCTGGACCAAATCCCCATAGATTAACCAATGGGCCAACCGTTATATCGAAAGCACCACCGCTTTGCTGATAGACTTCAAGTGCTTTTGTAACCACCTTAATAGTGGCATCAGAGACCACTAAAGAATCTTTACTTTTATTAAACAAAGATAATTCAGAATTTGGACGGTAAGTAGACATTTGGTCGTTAACTAATTCTAATTCTTGATCAATGAGAACTTGTAATGATTCGACCGATAGATCTTTGTTTTTAGACTGTTCACCTGACAGCACATAAGTAACCTGATAATAAGTCCCCATGGTTTGTCCCTGAATTTGTAATAACTCTGCTTCAGGTTTGGTGCACGATGAAATAAAAAAGGCTAGCCCTATTAAGGCTAGCCATTTAATTGATGACTTAATCATCAGGGTTAACCGCCGAAATCATCAAGTAAGATATTTTCGTCTTCTACGCCTAAGTCTTTAAGCATAGCAATCACCGCTGCATTCATTACTGGAGGACCACACATGTAGAACTCACAATCTTCTGGAGCTTCATGATCTTTAAGATAATTTTCAAACAGTACGTTATGAATAAACCCAGTGTAACCATCCCAATCATCTTCAGGTTGCGGATCACTTAGTGCAACATGCCATTCGAAGTTTTCATTTTCAGCTGCAATCGCATCAAAATCTTCAACATAGAACATTTCACGTTTAGATCGCGCACCGTACCAGAAACTAGCTTTACGGCTAGTCTTCAAACGACGGAATTGATCGAAGATATGTGAACGCATTGGCGCCATACCAGCACCACCACCAACGAAGACCATTTCATTTTCAGTTTCTTTAGCAAAGAACTCACCAAATGGACCAGAAATAGTCACTTTATCGCCTGGTTTTAGGCTAAAGATAAACGATGACATTTTACCACATGGTAGAGACAAATCACGTGGAGGCGGCGTAGCAATACGCACGTTCAACATGATAATGCCTTCTTCACCAGGGTAGTTCGCCATTGAGTATGCACGAATAGTTTCTTCGTCCACTTTTGACTCTAAATCAAAGAATTTAAAGTGATTCCAATCACCACGATACTGCTCTTCAATATCAAAATCTTTATATTTGATATGATGTGCTGGTGCTTCAATTTGAATGTAACCACCCGCTTTAAACGGCACTGATTCGCCGTCAGGGATTTGTAGTTTCAATTCTTTAATGAAAGTAGCTTCGTTACCATTAGAGATAACTTCACATTCCCATTTTTTAACACCGAAGATCTCTTCAGGTAGTTCAATCACCATGTCTTCTTTAACATTAACCTGACATGATAAACGCTCGCCTTCTTTAGCTTCACGTTTAGTAATGTGATCTAATTCAGTTGGTAAAATATCACCACCACCTGATTTAATTTTCACACGACACTGGCCACAAGTACCACCACCGCCACATGCAGAAGAAACAAATACACCAGCATTCGCTAATGCACCTAATAACTTCCCGCCTGCTTGGGTATTGATGCTTTTGTCTGCATCATCATTAATAGAAATTGTAATATCACCCGTGCTTACAAGTTTTGCTTTTGCCGATAAAATAATAACGACTAATGCTAAAACGATAATTGTAAACATGGCAACGCCGAGAAAGATTTCCATCGACTTTTTCCTTGTTTTGAGAGGGAATAAATTCCCCCGAATTCATCTACGCTAAAACAGCAACGATTACAGTTGGATACCAGAAAACGACATAAAACCTAATGCCATTAGACCCGCTGTAACAAACGTAATACCTAAACCACGCAAACCATCTGGCACGTCAGAGTATTTCATTTTTTCACGGATACCCGCTAATGCAACAATCGCTAGCGTCCAGCCAATACCACTACCTACACCGTAAACCGCTGACTCAAGTAAGTTGTACTCACGTTGAACCATAAATGATACACCACCAAAGATGGCACAGTTAACGGTAATAAGCGGTAGGAATATACCAAGTGCTTGATACAAAGCAGGAAAGTATTTATCTAATATCATTTCCAAAATTTGTACCAACGCAGCAATAACACCGATAAAAGTGATAAAGCCTAAAAAGCTTAAATCAGCGTCAGGAAAACCTGCCCAATCAAGCGCACCAGGTGCTAATAGGTTGAAGTAGATAATTTGGTTAGCAGGTACTGAAATACCTAATACCACGATCACCGCCACACCTAGACCCATTGATGTTTTAACTTTCTTAGAAACAGCAAGGAAAGTACACATGCCTAAGAAGAAAGCCAGTGCCATATTTTCAATGAAAATAGAACGCACAAATAAACTAAGATAATGTTCCATTCAAATTACTCCTTAGGCTCGACTTGTTCTGGTCTAATTGTTCGAATTGCCCAGATAACGCCACCAATAATAAAGAAGGCACTAGGAGGAAGTAACAATAAACCATTACTTTGGTACCAACCGCCATTTGAGATCAACGGTAAGATTTCAATGCCGAATAAAGCACCTGAACCAAACAACTCACGAACAGCACCCACTAAAACAAGTATTAGACCGTAACCTAAACCATTACCTATACCATCCATAAAACTTGGGAAAGGTTTGTTTTTCATTGCAAATGCTTCAGCACGTCCCATTACAATACAGTTTGTAATGATCAGACCAACATAAACAGATAACTGTTTAGAGATACCAAAAGCAAAGGCTTTTAGTGCTTGGTCTACTACGATTACTAACGAAGCAATAATAGCCATCTGTACGATGATACGTACGCTGTTAGGAATATAGTTACGTATTGACGAAATAAATAAGTTAGAGAAAGCTGTAACAAACAACACCGCTAACGTCATTACCACTGCATTTTGTAGTGTTGCTGTTACTGCTAATGCAGAACAAACTCCTAAAATTTGCAGCGCAATTGGGTTATTGCTAACTACCGGAGAAGTTAATACTTCTTTTAATTCACTTGATTTAGCCATTGTTTAGCGCTCCTTCACGAACTTTGCTAAGAAATGGACCAAACCCTTGCTCACCTAACCAGAAAGTGAAGGTATGCTCTACACCAACACTTGTTAGTGTTGCGCCAGATAGACCATCAATTTCATGTTTAGAACCAGCAGTAGCTTGTCCTTTAACAATTTTAATAGCAGGGTTGCCGTCAGCATCAAATAACTCTTTACCAACAAACAGTCCACGCCAGCGAGGATTTTCAACTTCACCACCTAGTCCAGGTGTTTCACCTTGCTCATAGTAAGTAATCGCATCAATCGTATTACCATCTGGTTGTACAGCAACAAATGCATACATTGTTGACCATAAACCTGCACCATGAATAGGCAAGATGATACGTTGTAATTCGCCGTTATCATCAGAGACTAAGTAAACCGTTGCTAAGTTAGCACGACGTCCAATTTTAGCGACGTTTTGCTCAGCTGTTAATTTAACACTTGTTTCTGGATCTTTAGACGCTTTACGTTGATCGTATTTAGCAACTTCGCTTTCGCTAAGGTTAGTTACAAATTCACCCGTATCTAAATCAACTAATTTAGTTTGAATGTTAGATGCAAACACCTCTGCCGTTGTTTTATCAGTCGTTAAGCCTGCAACAGCAAGAATGTTACTTTGCTTATCAATTTCTTTATTAGCAATTTGCATTGGACGCAAGCCAACGGCTGCGCCTGCAACAATGATTGAACAGACTAGACAAACCGCCAGTACCACAATCATTGTTTTGCCGAATGTTTCCTGTTGATTAGACATTACGCGCTAACCTCCGTTTAATATTCCCTTGTACCACAAAGTAATCGAATAACGGTGCAAATAAGTTAGCGAATAAAATAGCTAACATCATACCTTCAGGGAAAGCAGGATTCACAACACGAATTAATACCACCATCAAACCGATCAAACCACCGTAATACCATTTACCTTTGTTAGTAAATGCAGCAGATACGGGGTCAGTTGCCATGAAGATCATACCAAAGGCAAAACCACCCATCACTAAATGCCAATACCAAGGTAGTTGGAACATATGGTTAGTATCACTACCAATCACATTAAATAGTAACGATGTTGCAACCATACCAATCATTACACCGGCAATAATTCGCCATGAAGCGATTCCCGTAATAACAATAAAGGCACCACCAATCAAAATAGCCAATGTAGAAACTTCACCAACACTACCTTGCATGTTACCAATGAAAGCATCGAACCAAGATAAGTTAGCTTGTACAGCTTCTAGGCCACCTTGAGACATAACACTTAACGATGTTGCGCCAGAAAAACCATCAACGGCAGTCCAAACAGCATCACCAGAAATATCAGTCGGGTAAGCAAAGAATAAGAAAGCACGGCCAGCTAATGCAGGGTTTAAGAAGTTACGACCAGTACCACCAAAGATTTCTTTAGCGACAACAACACCAAACGTAATACCTAAAGCAACTTGCCATAGAGGAATAGTAGCCGGTACGATTAATGCGAACAGTACAGAAGAAACAAAGAAACCTTCGTTTACTTCATGTTTACGTACACTCGCAAACAATACTTCCCAGAAACCACCAACAACAAAAGTCACTGCATAGATAGGTAAGAAGTAAGCAGCACCAAATAACAAGTTATCAAAGATACCTGCACCTGAGCCTAGCGTTACACCTAACATGTCTAGTAACGCAACACGCCAATCTTCTAATGCAGAATAACCTGCAACGATTGCATCATTAGCTTGTACACCCGTGTTATACATACCGTAAAACATAGCTGGGAACGTTGCTAACCAAACAAAAATCATCATGCGTTTAAGGTCAATACTATCGCGAACGTGAGTAATTCCTTTGGTCACATAACCAGGAGTATAGAAAAATGTCGCAGCAGCTTCATACAGAGCATACCATTTTTCATAACGGCCCCCTGATTCGAAGTGCGGTTCCATTTTTTCAATTAAGTTCTTAAGACTCATTATTAGCCTTCCTTCTCAATTTTACTTAGACATTCGCGCAAGATTGAACCGTATTCATATTTGCCAGGGCAAGCATAAGTACATAGTGCTAAATCTTCTTCGTCTAATTCTAGGCAACCTAACGTTTGTGCACCATCTGTATCACCTACGATCAAATCACGTAATAATATAGTTGGCAAAATATCTAATGGCATAACGCGTTCATATTGACCGATTGGCACCATCGCACGCTTACTACCACCAGTAGTCGTAGTGAATGCAAACTTTTTAGCACTGTTTAGCGCAGATAAGAATGCGCGAGAAACAGAGTGTTTGTTTAAGCCAGGTGCACCCCAACCAAATAACTCTTTCTCGTAACCTTCAATTAGCGCAGATACTTGATTATGGTATCGCCCTAAAAATGCGTGTGGGCCTGAAGCCGTTACACCACATAATACTGATCCAGAAATCACACGAACTTGTCCTGCGATTAACTCACCAGCGGTTAACTGTGTGATTGAAGCACCGATTTTAGTACGCACTAAACGCGGTTTTGAAACAGCAGGTCCTGCGATAGAAATCACTTTATCGTTATACACTTCACCCGTCGTAAATAATTGACCGAATGCAATCACATCTTGGTAATTAATCGACCAAACTTGTTTCGTTGCAGAAACAGGATCAGTAAAGTGAATATGTGTACCCGCCAAACCAGCAGGATGGATACCTACGAAGATTTTTTCTTCAACACTTGCTAAATCTGAAGTAGGTAATGCAGCTTGTCCTTTACAGACATAAACTTTACCTTCAGTTAGCTGTGATAGCACGGCTAATCCATCAGTAAAAGCTTGCTTATTTTCATTGATGATAACCTTCGCATCTGCCGCTAATGGGTTTGTATCCATCGCTGTTACAAAAATAGAAGCGGGGTTTGCATCAATTGCAGGTACTTTACTAAATGGACGCGTACGTAATGCAGTCCAGGCACCTGATTCAAGCAAGTTTTCAACAACTTTGCTTCGCTCAAGGCTTGCTAATTGTTTACTCTCATACTTAGCAAATTGCACACTTTCATTGCCTTGCACTGAGATAACAACTGATTGCAGCACACGTTTAGCACCACGGTTTATTTCTTTAACTACACCAGTCGCTGGAGCGGTAAAATGCACACCTTCATTTTTCTTATCAGAAAATAGAACTTGGCCTTTTTTTACGCTATCGCCGACTTTAACAGCCATTGATGGACGCATTCCAACGTATTCTTCACCCAGTATAGCAACTTCAGAAATGGCGGGACCATTTTGAATGACTTGCTCTGGCGCTCCTGAGATGGGGAGATCCAGTCCTTTTTTTATAGTAATCATATTCTCTTGCACTATAGTTACGGGAGGAAAGTTAAATGCCTTACGGCAATAAAACATTGCATGTAATAAATTGCTATTAACAATTAATTAACATGTACACTAAAAAATTCTGACAAATATTAACATTAGAGAGGGGTTAATTGCTATATCAAATGAAAAGCTAACCGAAGTAAGTTCAAATTTAATAAAAAATAAAACAAAGTTCACAAATGTAATTAACATTTTAAATACTCTGCATCTTTCCCTCTAAAAAAACTAACCTTTACCACCACCTAAACATTTCGCTGAATCAGGGGAAATCTGATTTTTCTCAGCCCATTGAGTTGGTGTATAAGTATGCATAGCTAATGCATGTACAGGACCAGCGAGCTCTTCAGCAAGTAAATCATTAATTAAACGATGGCGCATAATTAAACGTAAGCCTTCGAACTCATCACAAACAACTGTCACTTTAAAATGTGTTTCAGAATTTGCAGGGACAGAATGGTTATGACTTTCATTTTCGACCGTTAAAAAGTCAGTTTTAAAACGTTGCTTTAGTTTATCTTGGATAGTTTGTTGAACAATCATATTGCCTCAAATTAAGATAGGGATAAATAATCAAAAAAGTGGTTATACGACATTAAAAGCTGTCAGCTAATAACCGATAACCTGACACTGAAAGAGAAGACTTAATACAGTGGTTATTAATTTTTGTTTACAATAACAAAGCAATGCTTTTTACGATACACTCTTTTAAAGATTGTTTCCATTCAACAATAAACATCAAAAAAAATAAATAATATAAATTTTATTCATAAAAAGGTTATTCGTGTCTAATTCATCTGAGTTGAGTGTTGGCCTCACGGCGGCTTTCCCTTGTTCTTATTTAGCAGATAAAGAAGAACAATTAATCATGTTAGTCGATCCTGAGAATAATGCACAAAAACATTATCCTGCATTAATGTCGATTGGATTCAGACGCAGTGGCGATCAAGTGTATCGCCCGCATTGTCCTGATTGTAATAGTTGTGAGTCATTACGTATTAATAGCGAACATTTTAATTTATCTAAAAGTCAAAAGCGTCTATTAAATAAAAATAAACATTTTACGACAGTAAAAAGTACAATAGCTAAAACTAACTATTACTCGCTTTATGAACGTTACATTAACCAAATACATAAAGATGGCGTCATGTACCCTGCTCGCTTAGAACAATTCGAGTCGTTTATTGCTTGTAGCTGGGGCGACATTATTTTTATCGAAGTGTATGATAATGAGAAATTAATATCTGTTAGTGTCACTGATCAGTTAAAAACCGAGACATCATCAGCTTGGAGTGCTTTTTATTGCTTTTATGACCCCGATTACAATGCTCATTCATTAGGGAAATATGCCGTTTTACAGCAGCTTCATTTAGCTAAACAAGAAAAAATAGAATTTTTATATTTAGGTTATTACATTCATAATTGTCAAAAAATGAATTACAAAAACCAATTTAACCCACATCAACGCTTTATAAACCAGCAATGGGCGGCATTTGATTAGCTTTTTAGTTTGATTAATGAGCAACAATCCTTTACCACTTCCAATTATTCTGGCATTATGCGCCGATTGAAACTAGCACTACTTACCTATACAAAGGATCCATCGCCAATGGCAAAAGAAGACAGTATTGAAATGCAAGGCACTATCTTAGATACGTTGCCTAATACAATGTTCCGTGTGGAATTAGAAAACGGTCACGTTGTTACTGCACATATCTCAGGAAAAATGCGTAAAAACTATATCCGTATTCTAACTGGCGATAAAGTGACAGTTCAGCTTACACCTTACGATTTATCAAAAGGTCGTATTGTTTTCCGTGCTCGTTAATTAGCCGGTAACAAAAAATTCGGCTTTTATTAGCCATAAAAAAACCAGCAACTAAGCTGGTTTTTTTATGCCCATTTTTTAGGGTATTTTATTAAAAGTAACGTCGTTTGATATCAAACCATTTTATATAAAGCTTTAGCACTATGTTTAACTATAGAACTTGAAGCTTTAAATCAAGAGTTTCAAACCTAGAACATGGCCCTTTTAATAGAGCTACATACTAACGACTCATTTCTAATTTTTTCTCATATTTAAACTCAATACCATCGCCAGTTGAGTTCAATAGCACACTAACGCTTCCACCATTTTGTAAACCGCCAAATAATATTTCATTTGCTAATGGTTTTTTTAGTTTCTCTTGAATCAATCGTCCCATTGGTCGAGCGCCCATTGCTTTATCATAACCATGTTCAGCTAACCAATCTCGTGCTTTACTATCGACTTCTAATGACACTTGTTTTTTATCTAGCTGCACTTGTAACTGCACAATAAATTTATCGACCACTTGGCTAATCACTTTTAAATCTAAATGATTAAACCAAATAATATTATCTAGACGGTTTCTAAATTCAGGAGAGAATATTTTATTAATCTCATCCATCGCTTTAGCCCCTTCTTTTTGCTCTTTAAAGCCGATACTTTGTTTTACCGTTTCTTGCACACCTGCATTAGTTGTCATCACTAAAATAACATTTCTGAAGTCAACTTTACGACCATTGCTATCAGTTAATGTTGCGTGATCCATTACCTGTAATAAAATATTATAAACATCAGAATGTGCTTTTTCGATTTCATCTAACAGAACAACAGAATATGGATGCTTAACAACAGCATCCGTTAACAAGCCAGCCTGTTCGTAACCGACATAACCAGGTGGTGCACCAATTAAACGAGAAACCGTATGTTTTTCCATGTATTCCGACATATCAAAACGTAATAACTCCACACCTAATGCTTTTGCTAACTGCTGAGTCACTTCCGTTTTACCGACACCAGTCGGACCAGCAAACAAGAATGATCCAACAGGTTTTAGTTCATCAGATAGTCCTGAGCGATTTAGATGTATTGCATCCGTTAACGCATCAATAGCAGAATCTTGACCAAATACCGTCATTTTCAAACGCTGATGTAATTTAGCTAATGCATCTTTGTCCGTATTAGACACTGACTTCTCAGGAATACGTGCAATTTTAGCAATAATGCTCTCGATCTCAGACACACCAATGGTTTTCTTACGTTTACTAGCAGGTAATAAACGCATTTGTGAACCGGCTTCATCAATCACATCAATCGCTTTATCTGGCAAATGACGATCATTAATATATTTAGCACTTAACTCAGCCGCAGCAACCAAGGCTTTATTGGTATAACGAATATTATGATGTTCTTCATAACGAGAACGTAAACCTAAAAGAATCTGGCTTGTTTCTTTTACTGAAGGTTCCAGTACATCAATTTTTTGGAAACGTCGCGCTAAGGCATGTTCTTTCTCAAAGATTTGGCCGAATTCTTTATAAGTAGTCGAACCAATACATCTTAATTCACCACCTGTTAATAATGGTTTCAATAAATTAGCGGCGTCTAACTGGCCGCCCGTTGCAGCACCAGCACCGATAATAGTATGGATTTCATCAATAAATAAAATCGCATTTTTCTGTTCTTTTAATTTGTTCAATACGGTTTTAAAACGTTGTTCGAACTCACCGCGGTATTTTGTGCCTGCTAATAACGCGCCCATATCAAGAGAGTAGATAATATTATCTTCAATCACATCGGGTACATTGTTATTAACAATTTGGTAAGCTAACCCTTCAGCAATAGCGGTTTTACCAACACCAGACTCCCCGACTAGTAGAGGGTTATTTTTACGACGACGACATAGGATTTGTACACAACGTTCAAGCTCTTTTTCTCGTCCAATTAATGGATCGATTTTACCTGCGATAACCTGTTCGTTAAGGTTAACAGTGAATGGCATTTCATCACTTTCTTCCGCAGCAGCTTCAACAGGTTCTTGTTCATGAAAAGTAATCGAGTCAGGATGTTTTTCCATACCATGAGAAATATAATTAACGACATCCAAACGTGACAAACTAGATTTTTTCAAAAAGTAAGCGGCTTGTGATTCTTGTTCACTAAAAATAGCCACCAGCACATTTGATGCGCTAACTTCTGTTTTACCTGATGATTGGACATGAAAAATAGCACGCTGTAAAACACGCTCAAAGGCAATGGTAGGCTGTACTTCTAACTTCTCATTTTGAATATCACTAAGGCTTGGGTTGGTGTCCAAGAATTCACTTAATTCAATATGTAAAGACACGATATCCACAGAGCAAGCCAAAAGAATTTTCTTTATTTCATCGTTTTCTAACAATGCTAATAACAAATGTTCTAATGTCATAAATTCATTGCTTTTTTCGTAGGCAATGCGGAAGGCTAAATCAAGGCTATGTTCTAAAGGTTTATCTAGCATGGAGACTCCTTATGAGAGTAAAAATAAAATCACGTGGTTATGGTTAACTCTCTTTTTCCATCGTACATTTTAATGGATGTTGATTTTCTTTTGCATATTGAATGACTTGCATTACTTTAGTTTCAGCTATTTCTGCACTAAATGTACCGCAAACACCGACACCTTTATAGTGCACATTTAACATGACTTCGGTTGCAGCTTCATGATCGAGTCGAAAAAAACGCTGCAACACATCAATAACAAAATCCATTGGTGAATAATCATCATTATGTAATAACACGTTATACATAGATGGCGGCACTAATTTCGTTTCATGGGATTCGATGGTTTCCGATTCGTTTCCCGTTTTTGGAGAATTTTGATCACTCATTTTTTAGTTTAGTCTTCATTTTTAAAGTTACTGAAATTGTTCGCATAATGTTCTTATTATGTGATTAGCATTGTAAAAGCATAGTCTTAGCTATATTTTAAAAGAATAAAACGAGCTATTTAATAAATCTAGATAACTGCAATACTCAATCTTAGAGTAAAGCTTAACTTTCCAATGTGCAATCGCCTGTAACAAAAAAGCCATCACCATGTGAAGCAATCATTAAATTGGTTAATAGCTTGTTTATTAAACGTACGATTATATTTAACTTATTGATCAACAAATAAACACGATGGATGTGCTTAGATTGTATAGGTAGATACTATTTTCTCAGTTTAATGAATGTCTCTCAGTTTAATAAATAAGAACTATAAATTAAGATCGATGCTCTGCCCTTTTATGATGGCTGATAGCATCTCTGACAGACGCTGTATTTTAATGTTAGATAATTGCCTGTAATCAAAATAAGGACAAACAACCACACCTTGTTGTATATCCACAGCAAACTCCTCATCTAACCACAATAATTCAGTGGCCAACTTCCCTTCGTTAATTAATTGTTTGGCATAAGTTCTACCACAAATAATATGTATGGTTTTAATCGCACTCATATTTGAACAATCAGCTTTTAAAAGCTCCGACATTGAAGTTTCGAATGTTTTCACTGCTTTTAATGTTTTCAAAATAGGAGAGCTAAAAATTAATGCAGTACCGCTATTCGCTTGTAATAAATACTGATCTCGATATTGCTGCCAAGTCGGTGCTAGAGTAGCAAATGTAAAATTATTTTTATCCAAGGCATACAACAACTTAGCATAAACATTAAACACCTTACGCCAACCATTTCCACAAGCTTGCCCGATGGTATGAAGTTCACCGTTCTGAAGTGCTTTTAACTGTGTCAATGACTGATACTCAGGCATAGCAGGTTGATTAGCGATATACACAGCGAATGAAAATCGACTATCACCCAATCCGAATACTTCATTGCAATTCATCGCTTCCTCACCATCAGTGTCCATCAATATTTACTTCCTTAATATCAAAAATCAGGCCTTCGCAAGACATTTTATTTTGCCAAAAAATAGTCGCGAATTATATACATCCCCTAGGATAAACACTATCATCCAACTAACTCTATAGGGGTAAAAAAACAAAAAATGTTTTCCCTATAAAATGTTAGCGTATCACACAGAGAGAACATAAAAATGCACATGGCTTATTACTTAAATTCAATCTCTTACATGGAGAATAACAATGTATCTTAACTTCAAAGGGCGCATTGTATCTGCAGCTATTGTGTTATTAACCATATCAATGGCAACACTTGCTTACATTTCATATCAACAACAATCTTCTCTTACAATCAATAATGTTGATAGATACTCAATGCTTAAAGTCTCTAATAACAGCGATAAGATCCATGAATTTGTAGATAAAATAACAAGAGGCATTAGCTCAACAGCTGATTTATTCTCCCTTAGCAAAGATGAATTAAGCATTATTACCGAACTTAAGTTAATTAAACGTACCTCTGAAGCATCAGCCGTCATTGTTGGGTACGAAGACGGTTCAGCCTATAACAGTAACAGAGGTAAATATGCATCAAGCTATGATCCTCGTTCACGCGGCTGGTATAAACAAGCTAAAAATAAGCGCTCAACTATCATTACGGACATCTATACAGGCAGTAGTACTGGCAAATTAATGATCAGTATTTCAGCCCCTTTTTACCGTGATAATCAACTGGCAGGCGTATTACTAGCAGACGTGGAGCTAGACGGCCTTCAAGCAATGGTCAATGACACCGTATTTGACGGTGGAACCGCCAGTTTATATGAAGGTTCAGGACTAACATTAGCATCAACCAATAATAACGATATTGCAGGTAAAACACGTTTATCGGATACGCCTGAATTATCTAAACTTAAAAATGATATTTACAGTAACGACAAAGGCAGTGTTTCTTACACGCTAGCAGGAGCTAATAAAGTCGCTTATTTTGAAACCATTAAGCTAAACGACTCAACTAGCTGGCACTTACTCGTTTCATTAGATGAATCCGTCATTTACAGTAAAGTTCAAAAATCATTAATGACTGTTTTAGTCACCACAGTGATTTTGATTTCTATTTGTTCATTCATTATCTTCTTATTACTGAGCTACACCTATAGACCTGTGCTTGAACTTAAGAAAACCGTACAAGAATTAGCGAATGGTAATGGCGACTTAACACATCGTCTTCCTGTCACTAGTCGTGATGATTTAGGACAAATATCAGAAAACATTAATACGTTTATCGCACACTTACAAAATATGATGTTAGATATTACAACAGCCTCTAACCGTATTGGCTCAAGTATTACTGGGTTACAAGGTTTAACAGAAGAGAACAAAACAACCTTAAATCATCATAAATCTGAAACAGAACAAGCGGTCACTGCCTTAGAAGAAATGAGTGCAACCTCTCATGATGTCGCTAGAAATACTACCGAGGCCGTTGAATTTACAGGTAGAACCACGACACAAGCAGAGCAATCAAAAGAAGTCGTTAGAGGCGCAACTGAAACCGTTAGCCAATTAGTCACCAGTGTCGATAATGTGTCACAAAATATCAGTGAAATGGGATTACAAATATCTGAGATAGCTAAAGTACTGAGCGTTATTGGTTCAATAGCCGATCAAACTAACCTACTCGCCTTGAATGCAGCTATTGAAGCAGCAAGAGCCGGTGAACATGGCAGAGGTTTTGCAGTTGTTGCAGATGAAGTAAGAGCACTGGCTTTTAGAACACAGGAAAGTACGACTGAAATTCAAAATACCATTAATAGACTAACAACCAGTGGCGCTAACGTTGCCAATACAATGGAAGGTACCAAAGCAAGTTGTGAAGAAGCTTCTTCACAAATCAACTTAGTGGTAACCGACTTAGATAACATTAGTTTATCCGTAGAAGAGATTAACGGCATCAATGTACAAATTGCGACAGCTGCAGAAGAGCAAAGCGCCGTGGCAGAAGAAATAAATAGAAACATGGCTAAAATCAGTGAAATGGTTGAATTGATTGCCACCAGTGGTGAAGACGTTAACCATGAAGCCATTAGCCTTGCTAACGCAAATGCTCAGTTAGCCGATGTAGTGAAACAGTTTAAACTTAAGTAGTAAATTAGGCAGCTCGAAAAAAGTGTCTGATAATCGTCTTCTAACAGGAACTGAATGATAAGCCCTAGCTAAAAACGGTAATAAAAAGCTGCAATAAAAAACAGTGCAATAAAAAACAGTGCAATAAAAAACAGTGCAATATAAACATTAATTGATGATTTAATTAATGTTTATATTGCACCTCTTATTCTAATCCAATTAGTCGAGCCTAGTTATGCGAACCTAGGATTGGGTTTGATTAAAACAACGCCGAAAACATTCACATAATGATTATAAATAATGTATCACTTGGTTTGAGCTTCCTCGCCAAGCCAATGAAGGGTCTGCAAGGTTTTGCTCAAACTTGCCATCGATCAACACATCCACCAGCTTAATAACTTGTTGTTGTTTAACATTAAGTTCCGCCAACAAATATCCAGTCCACATCCAAATATCCTTACCTTCACACTCACGTTTAACTCGTTTAAGCAGCGTTAAAACCTGATCTACATTCGCAGGATGTAAAGGGTCTCCACCAGACAAGGTTAACCCTTGTTTTTTAATACGTTGATCATTGAGATCTAAAATAATTTGATCTGCCAGTTGTTCAGTAAACAATTCCCCAGCATCAGGAGACCAAGTAGATTGGTTATAACACCCTTTACAGTTATGAATACAACCGGACACAAAAAGAGTACAGCGAGTACCTTCACCATTTAAAACATCAACTGGATAATATTTTGAATAATTCATCTATTTACTTACTAAGCGCAGATTTAACGATAGTTAGGCCAATAAGACCTAAAATGACACCAGTGCACTTATCGATGTAATAAGCTAACTTAGAGAATTTTTTACGCACTTTGTCTCTAGACAACACGTAAATCACAGACAGATCCCATAGAAACACAACCGACGTCATCCATATTCCCAGTCCAATTTTAAAACTTAAATCTACATCTTTAGTTAATACAACAGTGAATAAGCTTAAGTAAAATAAAAGGTTTTTAGGATTTAAAATACCAGACATAAATCCAGTGATAAATTCTTTTACAAAGGTCGTTTCTACTTTTACCTGAGCACCAGAAAAAGCGAGATCTTGATAATCTGACTTCTTCGCTATTAAAGCCATTACTGCAAGATAAATAAGAAACAATCCGCCCGCCACTTTTAGCGCAATCATTATCATCACAGAACTAGCTAATAAAGAGCCAACCCCGATCAAGCAAAGGGCAATATATAATGCATTCGCACTAGCAATGCCCGCTGCAACACCAATCGATTTTTTAGGTCCGTTATTAATGGCACTTTTAACCACCAGAACAAAATCAGGCCCAGGACTTAAGAGCGCCAAAAAATGTGCAATAGCGACAGTGATAAATATACTAAAGAGAGCCCAATCCATATTTTTCCTTATTCTTTTTATATAACAAAATTTTAATTACGGTTCGTCTTCATTCGTTGAGACAGCTTGGTATTCATTAACAGTGTTTTCACTCTATCAGTGACTCTGCTTTTTATTATCAGAAGAACACTTCTTGCCCACAACATGCAAAAAGACTATCCCCTACTTGTTTTTTATTACAACTCGTCTTCGCTCGATGAAGCATTAAGCTAAATTCTAACTTTGGATTCCGCCCTGTCGGCGTGTTCATTTTCTTTAAATGGCCAAAGAAAACAGAACCAAAAGAAAGGCCACCCGAACCGTTTTTTAACCTGAATCAATAACAGCCTTCTTAACGCACCGCTCATACGCGGCGTCCATGCCGCGAAGTTCGCTAGCAACGGCTTCCCTGCCTTAGCTTGCTAAAGGCAGTGATTCATTCAGAAAAACTCAACGGGGCATAGCGTAGCCACATTGAGTTTTATTTTTTTTGAATAATTACAGTAAAATAAAAGGTTAGAAGTCTAAAATCTAGTTTTTACAGCCATTCTTATCGCAAGTTATTTTTTGGTGTGAATCCACCCAATGACTAGAATGCTTTTTAGTTTCAATGCCACAACCTGTTTTAGCTCCTTTAGTTCCACTATGAACAACGTCTGTTGGTATATGTTTGACAGCCATATTTATACCCTTCTAAGTATTAGTTATTTTTATTTACCAAACTTGCACTCAAATTCCAACCAGAATAATCGGGCTCACAAACAAACAAATCAAAATTTTGAACTTTGAAATAATCTAACTGTTCGTCATGTAGTTCCTTATCTTTTTCTTCATTAGAACGACACATATTCCTGTAAAAGCAGGCGCCCAAATAAACTTCTTTGATTGCATTTTCCGGAATATTAAAGCAAAACAGCGGTTGACCTAATACGTTATTTCTAAGCTTATCCCAACGACTTCCTTTAACATCACTTAGCACTTCACTGAGCGGAAGTGGGTTATGGTATGAAAAATTAAAATCAATAAGAGATTTAATAACTCTTACTTCTTCTTCATATCCCCATTCTAAAGATTTATATAAAAAAGCTTGTTTTAAATAGCTCTTAATATCGGATTTAAATTTTAAATCGCTTTCTTTAATTTCATTAAGTTTATCAATTGATGGTATTCTATTTAGATCTTTGTTTTTAGTAGAAACATAAGTAATTTCTCCTAATTGGGCGGGAATGATAAATTCATCAGAAGAGGTTAAATTAGCTAATTCTATATCGATACCTATTACAATTCCTTTATGCGAATCACCATAATGTGCCCACATTAAAGAATTCAAAGGATTTCGGGTTAGGGATAAAACCGCATAATTATGAGAAAAGTGATTTTTAAATCCCCTTGTTGCTGCACGCGGAGTGACATCACCTAAAGAAGAGAAACCAAAGTTAGTTCCTTCGAATGGGTCATTTAAATCCTCTAAGCATGTAAACCCCAGTGATTTACCTTTAATAATGTTTACTGCCGAATTAAAAGAAACGTATTTATATAAAATCATTTACTACTCCAGCCTACAAAAACAATAAAGTAAAACCTAAAAGAGAAATCAACACGGCTACGACAACTCCCCGTTGAGTTTTCTGAATTAATGAATGCCTTCAAGCAAGATAAGGCATGGATGCCGTTGCTAGTTCAGCTCGCCACAGGGATGTGGCGTCTGAACGGTGCGTTAAGAAGGTAGTCATTAATTCAGATTAAAAAACGAATTGGGGCGATTTTCTTTTGCTTCTGTTTTCTTTGCTCGTGCAAAGAAAATGAAGTCGCCGTCAGGGCGAAACACCAAGTTAATAAACACCAAACTGCCTCAATGAGCGCAGACGAATCATTCTAAATTAAGATACTTTACAAATAATATTTTTACAAAATAAATACAATTAAAATCAACCTAACATAAAAAAAAGCTACAAATGCTTAACCCTTCTCTTCACTTCCTCTTGTTTCCCTTCATTGAAAGGCCGAGCATCAGGACTGCCCAAATACCCACACACTCTGCGAGTTACTGCCACTTTCTCAGGATCAGAATTACCGCAGCTTGGGCATACAAATCCTTTACTGGTACAATCAAATTCGCCAGTAAAATGGCATTCATAACATTCATCTATTGGCGTATTAGTGCCGTAATAAGGAACGCGTGTGTAACTGTAATCCCAAACATTTTCTAAGGCTTTAAGGTTATGCTGCATGTTGGGATATTCGCCGTAACAAATAAAACCGCCACTGGCGATCGGCGGATAAGCCATTTCAAAATCTAGCTTATCGTAAGGATTAACTGCTTTTTCTACATCTAAATGGAAAGAATTGGTGTAATAACCTTTGTCAGTCACCCCTTCTAATACACCAAATTGTTTCGCATCTAAACGACAAAAACGATCGCATAAGTTTTCTGATGGGGTCGAATATAAACTAAAGGCATAACCCGTTTGTTGTGACCATTGTTCAGTGGCTTGCTTTAGACGCGTAATGATTTTTAAGGCTTTTTGCTGCTTTGTTTCACTGTCAAAAATATGAAGATCCGCGCCATATAATGCATTGATAGTTTCATGTAATCCGATATACCCTAATGAAATTGAAGCGCGGCCGTTTTTAAAGATCTCTGCAACGCAATCATCCGCTTTTAAACGAACGCCACAGGCTCCTTCCATATATAAAATGGGTGCAACACTGGCTTTAACTTCACTCAGTCTTTCAATACGCGTGTCTAATGCTTTTTTAGCTAATATTAAACGAGCTTCTAATAAGTTATAGAAGCGTAATTCACTTCCCTCTGCCTCTAAAGCAATACGCGGTAGGTTAATGCTGACAACGCCAAGGTTGTTACGCCCATCATGAATGAGTTCGCCCTCTTTATTATTGCTATTGTTATTGCTGTTGCTGCTGTTTTCTTCGTTGTCTGTTTTGTTATTGGTTTTTTCTTCATAGCGATCTAAAAAACTACGGCAACCCATTGGCGTTTTGAACGAGCCAGTCACTTCCACTACTTTGTCATAATTTAAAATATCTGGATACATTCGTTTCGATGCACATTCTAAGGCAAGTTGTTTTATGTCGTAATTTTGGTCATCTTCTTTATGGTTTAAGCCATCTTTAATCGCAAACACCAATTTAGGGAAAATAGCCGTTTTACGATTTTTACCTAACCCTGCAATACGATTTTTTAGAATAGATTGTTGAATTAAACGCGACTCCCAATCCGCCCCTAAACCAAACCCAAAAGTGACAAAAGGCGTTTGTCCATTAGCCGTATGTAGAGTGTTAACTTCATATTCTAACGATTGAAACGCGTTATAACATTCGATTTCAGTTTGCTGAGTTGCATAAGCATGCGCATCTGGAATGTTCCATTGTTGTGCTATTTTTAAATGTTTTTCAAAACTTTTAGTCACATAGGGAGCCAGTATGGTATCTATTCCGTTAATCGTCGTGCCACCATAAATATGGCTAGCGACTTGGGCAATAATCTGAGCGGTGACGGCGGTCGCTGTTGAAATTGATTTCGGCTCTTCAATTTCAGCATTACCCATTTTAAAGCCTTGAGTAAACATGCCTTTAATATCAATTAACATGCAATTAAACATAGGGAAGAATGGAGCATAATCTAAGTCATGGTAATGGATTTCACCTCGTTCATGCGCTCTCACCACATCACGCGGTAATATATAAGATTTAGCATAATGTTTAGCGACAATACCCGCTAATAAATCACGTTGTGTTGGGATCACTTTGCCATCTTTATTGGCATTTTCATTTAACAGTAAAGTGTTATTTTGCTGAATTAAGCCTTCAATTTCATTGTTCAAATGGCTCTTTCGTTCTCGTGCAATATCTCTGTCGTGACGATACTCAATGTAAATACGCGCCAATTCAATATGACCATGCTTCATTAAACACGCTTCAACTGCATCTTGAATATGATGAATATCGACTTGTTCTTGATCTTTTAAGCTTTCTTCTATTTCCGCTGCAATGCCAAAAGCATCAACACCTTTGCAACGGGCGACACCTGAGGCTTTTAAGATGGCCTCACTAATGCGCAACGCATTAAAAGGAATTTGGCTACCATCTCGCTTTATAACAACAGGCTTCATACATCACTCCAAAACAACAAAAAACACTACATATAGAATAAAAGCACTATACATAACACTAGATATAGAATTTTGATGTAAATCAACGTTGGAAATACCAAGCGAAAAAGAGTAATAAAAGCAGACTCTGTACTTCAAAATTAAATCTGTCTTATAAAAAGCCCGCACTTAATCGTTAAGTACGGGCTTTTTTAACTTAATCTGAAAGCGTCTTAGCCGAAAGTAAACTTGAGTGCTATTGCACTGCACTTAAATGTACTTGCGGTTAACAGAAGGAGTTAATTGTTGAAGTATTTTTTGGTTAGTGTGAAGACAACAGGACTTAATACCGCTAAAGCAATTAAGTTAGGTATTGCCATCAGAGCATTTAGAGTATCGCCCAGTAGCCATACAAAATTCAGATCCATGACCGCGCCAACAGGCAAAGCAAGAATAAAAATCAAACGGAAAGGAAGCACCGCTTTAGGACCAAAGAGGTATTCTGCACAACGTTCACCATAAACAGACCATCCAACGATGGTAGTAAAAGCAAATACAGCTAAACTTATAGCGACTAAGTACCCACCCCAACCAGGTAGCGCCAGATTAAATGCAGCAGATGTTAACGCAGCACCCGACAACCCTCCTGTCCAAGCACCTGAAATAATAATCACTAAACCAGTAATAGTACAAATAATAAGTGTATCAAGGAAAGTACCTAGCATAGCCACTAGTCCTTGGCGAACTGGCTCATTAGTTTGCGCACTGGCGTGAGCGATCGGCGCTGAACCTAAACCCGCTTCATTTGAAAACACACCACGGGCAACACCAAAGCGGATCGCCATCCATACCGTTGCACCGGCAAAACCACCCTGTGCAGAAGCCGGCGTAAAGGCATACTCGATAATCGTTGATATTGCCGGAATAACTTCACTGGCATGCATTAACAAAATAATGATACCAGCAATGATGTAAGCAATCGCCATCACTGGAACCAATGTCCCAGCAAATTTACCCACGCGCTTTAAACCACCAAGAATAACGCCACCAGCCAAAACCATAATAACTAAGCCAACAACAAGAGGCGAATAGGAAAAATTAGATTCTAAGACTTGTGCAATAGAATTTGATTGAACTGCATTACCAATACCAAAGCAGGCAATGGCACCAAACACGGCAAACAAAGTGCCTAACCAAGCCCATTTTTGGCCCATACCATTTTTAATATAATACATAGGTCCGCCAACATAGCTCCCCTTCTCATCTTTTTCTCGGTAATGAACTGCTAAGACTGCCTCGGCAAATTTAGTTGCCATCCCCACTAAAGCGGTTAACCACATCCAAAAAAGAGCACCTGGACCACCAATAAATACCGCAGTGGCAACACCAGCAATATTCCCTGTTCCCACAGTCGCAGACATGGCTGTCATTAAAGCCTGAAAGGGAGTGATCTCTCCTTTACCGCTTGATTCACGTCCATTCCACATTAGTTTAAAAGCCGAAACGATATTTAATATTGGCATAAACTTCAAACCAATGGTTAAAAATATCCCCACTCCTAATATAAGCACCAACATGGGTACCCCCCATACAATCGCATTTACCTGACCAATAAATTCAGTAATAAATTCCATACTTTATGACTCCGTTATGTAAATTGAAAAATTAATTTCACAGACATCTGCAAATAACAAGCCAATAACAAAAAAGTCAAACCCAAAGAGCTTTAACACCTAAATCATTGATAATAAACAGTTCACAAAAGGGTCAATCAGCATCCCCCAACAGGACAATAAACTAATTTCCTTTAAAAAAAAGAATAATACTCGGTGAAAATCTACATTTTAGTTTTTCAGTCTAAAAGCGAATATTAAGTAAAATGACGTAATATTTATCGTCTATTCAACTAACCGAATTAACATACGCACTTGCACATAAGTAAAAACACCATAAAAATGCACGATATAAAAAAATGCTTAATTTTGGTGCAATGTTCCTATTTTTTAATGTGCCTGATACTGTGCCTTAAATACCCATGTTGCTTTAGGTTCTTTGTCAGTCAGGAGTTCAGCTATCAACTCAATGTAAAAGATAAGGTAATGGCATTCCCTTTTTGATGATTGCAACACTGTTCTGGCACTTTAAATCGTATTCCACAGAACAAGGCAAATAGCACCAACCTGAATTAATACAAAATATCTATGTAGAATAATTATCAAATAGTGATGTTTTTAATCATTCGAAGGCTAAATGTGGTGCCTAGTACCTTGAAGTATAACCAGTATATAAGCTGTGGAGATCCACTGACCTTGCTTTCAGTACATGCAATACTTCTTTTAGATGTATATAAACAATACAAAATACGTCAGCAAACCATGACTAAATGTTCAAGATCAGCGCCATACAATGACCATCCACAGTGTATTTAATTCCCGCTACTTTACCTTCTCACTGTAAGCTAAAAAAATAATGGTCAAATTATAGAGGCGCATATCTATTAGGATTTATTTAATACCTTTACCAAAAGGTACAATAAATAGATAAATCTCTAGAATTGATGATACTTTTCCACTGAACTTGTGCATTTTTGTTGTTACAATACCGATCCTTTTCCTGCTTAAATCACCTACATTAGTAGTGGAATTATTATTTATGAGCGATTATTTTTTACTCTTTTTTGGCACAGTGTTAGTTAATAACTTTGTGTTAGTGAAGTTCTTAGGGTTATGTCCATTTATGGGCGTTTCAAATAAAATTGAAACGGCTGTTGGGATGTCACTGGCAACCACGTTTGTATTAACGTTAACGGCGGCGCTTTCTTATATCGTTAATACATACTTATTGGTGCCATTAGGTTTACAGTATTTACAAACCTTGAGCTTCATTTTAGTGATCGCTGTGGTGGTGCAATTTACTGAAATGGTGATGCACAAAACCAGCCCTACTTTGTATCGTTTATTAGGTATTTTCTTACCTTTAATCACCACTAACTGTGCCATTCTTGGTTTAGCATTATTGAACCTGACAGAGCAGCATAATTTCACTCAATCAGTTATCTATGGCTTTGGTGCAGGTGTTGGCTTCTCTCTGGTACTGGTTCTCTTCTCTTCAATTCGTGAACGTCTAAGTGCGGCTGACGTGCCACTTCCTTTTAAAGGCGCATCTATCGCGATGATCACAGCAGGGTTAATGTCATTAGCATTCATGGGTTTCACTGGGTTAATTAAATGATCATTAGTATTATCGTAGCGATACTAACACTGGGTATTTTAGGGCTTATTTTTGGCTCTTTATTAGGTTATTCATCGATTAAATTTAAAGTAAAAGAAGACCCGATTGTTGAAGAGTTAGATGCGATGTTGCCACAAACGCAATGTGGTCAATGTGGTTATCCTGGCTGTAAACCTTATGCAAAAGCAATTGCTGACGGTGATGACATCAATAAATGCCCTCCCGGTGGCGAAGCCGTTATGATACAGCTTGCTGAACGAATGGGCATTGAACCTAAAAAATTAGACGGTGAAGAAAAACCTAAACTGATTGCTTTTATCCGTGAAGACGAATGTATTGGCTGTACTAAGTGTATTCAAGCTTGTCCTGTTGACGCTATTTTAGGTGCCACCAGACAAATGCACACAGTGATCACAGATGAATGTACTGGCTGTGAATTATGTGTAGCACCTTGCCCGACAGACTGTATTGATATGTTACCGATTCAAATTACCACTCAAAACTGGCAGTGGAACTTACACACGATTCCAACTAAAACTATCTCAACTGAACGCAATGACGAGCCGTAACATGACACAGCCTAGTAATTTATTAAGTGACGAAAAATTAGAACAAATTGCAGCTGGGAAAATGTGGGATTTTCATGGCGGTGTTCACCCTGTACAAAATAAACAGCAAAGTAATCAGACAGCAATTACAGATGCAGGTATTCCAGACGAATTAATTATTGCTGTTGAACAAAAAGGTCACATTCCTCAGCTATTAGTTGAAGTCGGTGATAGCGTTTTAAAAGGTCAACCTTTAACTAAAGTATATGGCGCCTTAGTCGTACAACACGCGAGTAGTTCAGGTACGGTTAAAGCGATTGAACCACGAACAGATTGCCACCCTTCTGGTTTACCTGTGTTATCCGTTGTTATTGAAACCGACGGTTTAGACAGACCTTTTCCTTCTCAAGGCTTTGAGGATTACCGCAAAGAAATACCAGCAACGTTAATAGAAGCAGTACAGCAAGCCGGTGTTGTTGGGTTAGGTGGAGCAGGCTTTGCCACTCACTTAAAGTTAGCACACAGCGACAACCGCTTACTGATCGTCAATGCTATTGAATGCGAACCTTACATCACCTCTGATGATCGCTTAGTGCAAGAACATGCCGATGAAATCATCGAAGGCATGATGATAATGCAACATATTTTAAAGCCTAAGCTGATGTCTTTTGCTATTGAAGATAATAAGCCAGAAGCGATTGAAGCATTTAAAAAATCCTTGCAATCATTACCAGAAGTGGAAAGAAAAAATATCGTTTTAAGTATTGTCCCGACTCGCTACCCATCAGGGAGTGCCAAACAACTTATCGAAGTATTAACAGGTGAGCAAACACCCATCGGTAAGCACTCATCGGAACTTGGTATTGTCATGCTTAATGTGGGCACGGTATTCGCAGTAAAAGAAGCAGTTATTAACGGTAAATCACTTGTTTCGCGTATTGTCACTATCACTGGCGATGCTTTCGCACGTAAAGGCAATGCCAGTGTACGCATCGGCACCCCGATACAATATTTGTTAGATAAATATTGGCTAAACGCCCTTCATCATCAAAAATTAGTTATCGGCGGTCCCATGATGGGATTTAGCGTAACCGATACATCGATGCCAGTGAGTAAGATATGTAACTGCATTTTAGCGCCAACGGATAAAGAACTTGCTCCGCCAGAAGAAGAGATGAATTGTATTCGTTGCAGTGAATGCGCTGAAGCCTGTCCGGTTGAGTTATTGCCACAACAGTTGCTTTGGTACTCTCAAAGTGAAGACCATAAAAAGCTAGAAGAGTACGACTTAGCCGCTTGTATTGAATGTGGTGCTTGTGCGTATGTTTGCCCAAGTCATATTCCTTTAGTTGAATATTACCGCGTCTCTAAAGCACAAATTAAAACAGCCAAAGAAGAAGCAGATAAAGCAGCTATCGCACGTAAACGCCATGAAGACAGAGAGTTACGTTTAGAGACTGAGAAACAACAACGCCTGTTAAAACACAAACTGGCCGCTGAAAAACGTAAACAGCAAATGAAAAGTGATAATGGCGGTGAAGATCCTGTTGCTGCTGCCCTTGCGCGAGCGAAAGCTAAAAAGCAGGCAGGCACAGAAACCGAAGCTAAACCAACAGGTCAAAATAGCCAAGTAGCTGCCGCAATAGCAAGAGCGAAAGCCAAAAAGTTAGCGAATGCCTCTGCTGACAATAAACCCATTGAAGGCAATCAAACTGAAACAGATACAACATTAAACGTTGATCCTAAAAAAGCCGCTGTCGCAGCAGCGATTGCAAGAGCCAAAGCTAAAAAACTAGCCAATGCGTCCGTTGAAAATAATGAAGCGGCAATCGATCCTAAAAAAGCAGCCGTTGCAGCCGCGATTGCAAGAGCCAAAGCTAAAAAGCTAGCTAAAGCATCTGCTGAAGAAAGTTCTTCTGTTGAAAACAATGAAGCTGAAGCAACGCCGAAAGTCGATCCTAAAAAAGCAGCTGTCGCAGCGGCGATTGCAAGAGCCAAAGCTAAAAAGCTAGCCAATGTGTCAACTGAAAATACATCGGTTGAAAATAATGAAGCGGCAGTCGATCCTAAAAAAGTAGCCGTTGCAGCCGCGATTGCAAGAGCTAAAGCTAAAAAACTAGCCAAAGCATCTGCTGAAAGTACGTCTATTGAAATTGAATCTGCTGAAAGCGTTCCCATTGACAGCTCTTCTGTTGAAAGCAATGAAGTTGAAGCAACGCCGGAAGTCGACCCTAAGAAGGAAGCTATTGCCGCAGCAGTAGCGCGAGCTAAAGCTAAAAAAATAGCAAAAGCAGCGGCTGAAAGTACGGTTGATGAACCTTCACTTGTTACAGATTCATCCGTTGAAAGTAATGACTCTACAACAATGCCTGAAGTCGATCCTAAAAAAGCAGCGATTGCTGCCGCAGTAGCGCGCGCTAAAGCTAAAAAAATAGCAAAAGCAGCGGCTGAAAATACGACCACAGAAACCGAAGAACAAACAGGTAAACAACAGCATGAAGAAGCCCCTGTTGAAGACAAAAAAGCAAAAATAGCGGCAGTCATTGCCAAAGCAAAGGCCAAAAAACTGGCGCAGAAGGATCAATAAACCATGGCATTTTTTAGTTCAACATCGCCACACCAACAAATAAAACGCCGCACGCCAGACATAATGAAGATGGTTGTGTTTGCCTTATTGCCTGGCATCCTTGTTCATAGCTATTTATTTGGTTTAGCGATTTATGTACAAATAGCGCTCGCTGTAGTGACGGCTTTATTAGCGGAAGCTGCTTTTTTAGCGCTACGTAAACGCTCTATATTAAAAAGTATTAAAGACTATACCGCAGTTGTTACTGCTGTTTTGTTGGCGATTTCAATCCCCTCTCTTGCCCCATGGTGGGTGATCGTCATTGGTACTTTATTTTCTATTATTATCGTTAAACATTTATACGGCGGATTAGGCCAAAACATTTTCAACCCAGCAATGGCAGGATATGTTTTATTATTAATTTCTTTTCCTGTACAAATGACAGCTTGGTTGCCAATACAATCTATGCAGGCATTTCCAGTTACGTTTAATGATATTTTAAGCTTAATTTTTACTGGCTTTAGCATTGACGGTTATAGCGTCACGCAAGTAAAAACATCAATTGATGGCTTTACCTTAGCGACGCCTTTAGAAACTATTCGTAATGCTCTTCATTCGGGTGAGACGATTTCAGAAACACTTAAAACAACCCTCTTTAGTTCAGATTCTTTACAAGGTAGCCAATGGGTTAATTTAGCGTTTTTAGCTGGCGGTCTTGTCTTGTTAAAGAAACAAATCATCCTGTGGTATATCCCAATTAGCTTTTTAGTGGGTATCATTGTGTTTTCGTTTATTCCCTTTGCTAGCGATCCTGATCTTTATTCATCTCCGCTATATCACCTATTCTCAGGCGCAACGATGCTCGGTGCATTTTTCATATTAACTGACCCTGTCACCGCCAGTACCACCGTAAAAGGTCGTATTGTTTATGGTTTATTGTGTGCGTTATTAGTCGTGATAATACGTAACGTTGGTGGTTATCCTGACGCCGTCGCTTTTGCTGTCTTACTGGCTAACATGTGCGTTCCATTGATTGATTATTACAGTAAACCTAAGGTTTATGGGAGAGGACGTAAATGATGATGTTACCTGCGATCAGTCGAAATGCGTTGTTATTAGCTATCTTTGCTATTGTTTGTACAGGTGCAATTGCATTAATTAGCGTATTAACAAAACCTATTATTTTAGAACAAGAACAAATTGCATTACAAAAAAACATCAATGAACTCATTAAACCAGAAAGTTACGATAACAATATAATCAATACCTGCTTTACAGTAGTGGATAGTGAGTTATTAGGTGATGAAATACCAAAACAAGTCTTTATTGCGACCAAATATAACAAACCTGTCGCGGCATTAATTCAATCGAGCACTTTTAAAGGTTACTCAGGTGAGATAAAACTGCTTGTTGGTATTTATACCGATGGCACGGTTGCTGGCGTTCGTGTTAATAGCCATACAGAAACACCTGGCTTAGGCGATAAAATACAAACCAATAAGTCTGATTGGATATTGTCTTTTGATGGAAAAAGATACCAAGAATCGACTGAAGATAAGTGGGAAGTTAAAAAAGATGGCGGCAGCTTCGATGCGTTTACAGGCGCAACGATCACCCCTCGTTCAGTGGTTCATGCAGTGAGAGATACCCTTATCTATTTCGAACAACACAAAACACAATTATTTAACACACCAGCCAATTGTGGAGATAAATAATGCCCCAAGAAACCGGACATAACACAGCAAAAGACATGGACATGAACGATGAAATTGCAGCTGAAGAAGTTGTAACAGAGTCCGTTAATGATGCCGCTGTATATAAAGAATTAAGCCTACAAGGTTTATGGAAAAATAACCCAGGTATCGTTCAACTGTTGGGCTTATGCCCTTTATTAGCCGTAACCAATACTCTGACTAATGCATTAGGACTAGGTTTAGCAACACTATTCGTTGTTATTTCTTCGAATATTCTTATCTCTTTAATTCGACATCATGTGCCTAAAGCCATTCGTATTCCTGTTTTCGTGATGATTATTGCGTCATTAGTTAGTTGTATTCAATTGTTAATGAATGCTTATACGTATCAGCTTTATTTATCGCTCGGTATTTTTATTCCGTTGATTGTCACCAACTGTATGATTATTGGCCGAGCAGAGGCGTTTGCCTCTAAAAACAACGTAAAACATTCTGCTTTTGATGGGTTAATGATGGGATTAGGTTTTACCGCTGTATTGGTATTATTAGGGGCAAGCCGTGAAATACTAGCACAAGGCACTTTATTTGATGGGATAGAAACCTTATTAGGTGATTGGGCTGGTTTTATGACCGTGACACTTTATAACACTGAGACTAGTTTTTTATTGGCGGCATTACCACCCGGTGCTTTTATCATCATGGGGCTCATAATTGCCTTAAAAAACACTATCGATAATAAGATAACAAACAAATGAATACACTAAAACGTAGAGAAATTTTAACCCGCCTGAGAGATAACAATCCTCACCCAGAGACAGAGCTAAATTTCAGTTCTCCTTTTGAATTATTAGTGGCAGTCACACTCTCAGCGCAAGCAACAGATGTCAGTGTCAATAAAGCGACCGATAAATTATTCCCCGTTGCCAATACACCTGAAGCTATTTATGCATTGGGAGTCGATGGGTTAAAAGCATATATTCGCACCATCGGTTTATACAACAGTAAAGCTGAGAACGTCAACAAAGCCTGCAAAATGTTGATCGACCTTCATAACAGTGAAGTACCACAAGACAGAGATGCCTTAGTGGCGTTACCAGGTGTAGGTAGAAAAACAGCCAATGTTGTACTAAACACCGCTTTTGGTTGGCCAACGATTGCCGTTGATACACATATTTTCCGCGTATCTAACCGTACTAAGTTAGCCATGGGTAAGAATGTTGATGATGTGGAAAAGAAACTATTAAAAGTCGTCCCCGCAGAGTTTAAGGTAGATGTACATCATTGGTTGATCTTGCATGGCCGTTACACCTGTATTGCCAGAAAACCTCGTTGTGGCTCGTGCTTAATAGAAGACCTTTGTGAATTTAAAGACAAAACTAATTATTAGCCGCCTCAATTATTAATGGTTCCCTCCCACTACTCATACTCGTTTACCCAAAATGAGCGTAACGAGCGAAGTATTATTTATTGCTATCGTTCGTTGCTGTATTCATTGTCATCACTAAAAAAATGAAAAAGAACTAAACAAAATAAGTTCGATAAATTATTAAGTTTGAAAGTGGTTGAAGTCAAAGTACGGTAGAAATCACAGTAGAAATAGTAGAGTAGTTAATATTTTGAACGTTGATAATTCAACATTTTGTTGAGCTGTGCGACTACTGCTCAAGGCTTTCTTACCAATGGTTATCTGTATAAGCGTTATAAATACTTTTTCAAAGAACAACGTTATAAATAATTTTTTGATAGAGATAATAAGATTTAAAAGAAAATACAGTGGTTAGCTAACTCACTTTCGCCCCCTTTGCGACTTAGAAACTAAAAGATTTGTAGCCAATTTAACTTAGCCACAACAATATTTCATTTGCTTAGGCATACTGTAGTTGATCAATTTAAGCAGAAACAAGTACCAGAAATGCGAGATATGGTAATGGCTTAAATGTGAAGATTCAGAAAGATACAATTGATCATTTGGAATTTAATTCAGTGTTGATAAGTTTCAAAGAGTGGGGACAATATTGATAGACTGTATTACAGAGCAACTTACTCGACAGATTTTAAATAATGACTCTTAGATTACTTTCATCTCTGATAAACTATTTACAACGTATTAATATTAATATTACTTTTCATCTGAGGGCTTTATGGCTAATAAATCATCAAATTTAGCAGACAAATTATTTCCAGAGTTACCCCTTTCTGAAAATGAAATACTTAACATACCGCCTGAAAAAAGAAAACTCATCACAGAAACATATGATTTTGCAGTTTCGACTATTAATGATTATATCGATAATGAACACATGCTAATCCCTCAATTCCAAAGAGGATATGTATGGAATCGTTCTCAAGCATCTAGATTAATAGAGTCATTGATAATTCAATGTCCTATCCCTGTGATATTTTTGGCTCAAAATTCAGATGAAACATTATCTGTAATTGATGGGAACCAACGCTTAAATAGTATCAATCTTTTTTTAAAAGAAGACTTTTCACTACAGGGATTAACCGCTTATCCAGAACTTGAAGGTTACAAATTTTCAGAGCTAGATCCTCGTTTTCAGCGACATATTTTAAACAGAACTATTAGATGTATAGTCATACTTAAAGATACACACCCCCAAATAAAATTTGATGTATTTGAAAGACTGAATACTGGCTCGGTTAAGCTTAACGCTCAGGAATTAAGGCATGGTATCTATCACGGTCCACTAATGTCTTATGTGGAACAATTGTCAAAAAATAAGACATGGAAAACTATGGCGGGACTCAAAGCAGATAAAAGAATGAAAAGTGATGAGCTAATTTTAAGATTTTTATCTTTAGCAGATAACTGGAGAAACTATCAAAAACCAATGACAGGGTTTATCAATGAATACTCTGAGAGAAATAAGTCTTTAACTACAAAAATGTTACAAGATTTGTCCGATGAATTTGAAAAAACAGTTAATGATTGTCATCGAATTTTTGGTTCTTTAGCATTTAAAACCTTTTTAGAGGGTGGGATAAAACCTAAATTTAATGCTGCATTATTTGACGCACAAATGGTAAGTATTAGAGAATTAAATTTTACTGAAAAAGAACTTAAAACCTTAGAAAAAAATAATACAAAAATAATATTAGAATTATCAGTCTTATTCCGTAATGATGAATTTTCAAAATACATTGGACAGGCTACTACCGACAAAACTGCTGTAATTAGTCGAATAAGAATGTTCCGCGATTTCATAATTAAGTTTAAAAAATAGATGCCATATAGTAAGAGTCGCTCGCGTTGTAATTTTGAAGATCTTTTAGGTACACTGCTGCGCTTAAGTAGAGAAGCTTCATTTAAAAAATCTGGGTTTAGTTACGAACACCAGAATTTAATTTATCAAGCAACTATTTTCTCAATATGCGCAGGAATAGAAGAATATTCCAAGACATTTTTTGAAGATTATATTTATGAATGTCAGAGTATTAAAGTTTCGCTTAATCGAATACCATTTAATCTACGTTCAATGTCCTTACTGAGCGAGCAGAAAGATTTATTTAAGTATTATATATTTAATGGTGATGAGAGCAAAACACTAAAAAAGCTCAATGATTCGAAGTCTACATACAATGTTATGCAAGATAATACAGTTATCACTCAAAACATTCGAGCGGGAACAATTTTAGGTACCAATAAATATCCATCAATTAAGAATTTAAAGATTGTATATAATAGAATTGGCATCTCAGATATTTTTCAAGAGTTACATCGAAGATCAAAAGTAGATATAACCAGTCAATTAAAATCGTTTCTTGATATAAGAGAAGCAATTTCTCATCAAACGCCCCCTCCTTTAACGTACGACGATATAAAGCGCCACTTAAAAAATTTAAAGAACATAATTAATTTCTTAGATAGAATTAAATATTCACAACTATCAAAAATATCAGGCCACAATTGTTGGCCTTCGTAGATAAGCATCTCTTTATACCACATAGCTAATAGCCAACTATGATAAAAAATATTAAAATTTAAAGCTGTAGTTATTACCTAACCTGTTGTGACATAGTAATATTGGATACACATTTATATGTTTCCTAAGTCGCAAAGTGCCCCATAACGGCTTAGCTAAAATCATAATGACAATCAGTAAATGGTTCCTAAACAACAGACATAAAAAACTACTGTAAACGAATGGATATGGGAAGACTCGTTATCTATGGTCTACTAATTCCCTGCTATAATTAATGCTCAACGATACCTTATGCTTACACTCAGAGTCACGGCAGTGCTAATTCATTTTATTTAACCCAAGTTATGCACTTATGCTCTAAATCCAAGTTATTTAATATTAGTTAATCGAAAAGCTTACTTGTGATGATTGTATGACATAAATTTTGGCGTTTAGGGTAGATTAACGATGAAGAGTTAAGGTAAATTAATGATGAGCATTACAAATCAATTTCTTCTATTTCTTTAATTCAGCAATAAGTCCCATAAATTATAACTAACGTTTTCGGAGTGTTTTTGTACAACATAAAAAATTTACACAAGGGATTAAACAACATGAAGTTTTTCATACTCCTATTGGTTAGCCTTACCTTATTTGCTCCGTTTGCATTTGCACAACAAAATAGTCTCGATAAAAAAATAGCAGACGAAATAGAGCTTTTAGACAAAAACACCGAATTACTTGATGAACAAAAAAAACAAATCCTCACGACACTTCAAGATGCACAAGACATACTGGCCGAAGCAGACGAACAAACCACCTTGGCTAAGACCTTCAGTGAAAAAGCCACTACTGCACCTCAAAAAATATTAACCATTGAAAATGAAAGTAACAGTTTAAAAAATAAAACAATAACAATTGCCCCTGATCAATCGATTGATAAATTAGAAAACCAGCTCTTAATAGACCTCGCGGAACAAGAAAAGCGCTTAACGGCACTTAATGAAAAGCAAGAAGAACAAAGTAGTTTTAATGTTCGCGCGAGTGATATTGCAGATGAACTGAGTACTGCTATAGCAGATAAAAAATCGATTAGCGATACGGGTACCAAGCAATTAGCCCCAGATGCCAGTTTGGATGAGCGAGCTGATTTTTATAAAAAAACAGCAACTATTGAGAAGCTGGCGGAAACCATAAAAACACTTGAACGAGAAGTCGCCACCATACCAGTAAGAGAAGCATTGGTAGAGGCAGAACTTACCCAAATGCAGATAGAAAGTGAATTTTATGAAAAGAAGATTGTAGCGTTACAAAATTATTTATCGAAAATCCGTAATGTAGAAGTTGAAGACACTTTAAAACAAAGCCAAGAGATGCTGAGTCAATTTGAATTAACACCGGCACTTTCTGTTATTGCAAAAGAAAACGTGTCGCTTGCGGAGTTACTCGTCAACAAGCAAGCGGAGTCATCTAGCAATAATGAAAAAATAAGTGCTTTACGTAGCCAAAAACTGGATGTTAAACAATCATCTGAAACAATCGATCGCGTATTGGCAACCGGAAGAGTAACCGATGAATTAGGTGAGTTATTACGTAGATTACGAATGTCTCTGCCCAACGAAGGACTTATTGAGAAGCGTAAATATAACATTGAGGAAGGTGCAGTCCGTAATCAGCTTGATGTCATATTGTGGCAAGAGACTTTACGTAATACAGAAGAAATTGAAGATGCTGCCAAACGGTTTCTGGCAAAGGCACAAAAAGAAAATCAAGATGATTTAGTGAAAGAGCAGAGTGGCATCGATATCGAGTTCACAACCTCTGAGATTGAAGCCGCGAAAAAGCTAGTACAAGCGCGTCGTCAATTATTAACACTATTAATTGACGTATCAAATGAACAAATTGATAGCTTCACAGAAGAGAAATCACTACTTAATGAACTGTTGTCATCAAGCACCGAGCTAAGAGAGCTATTAGATCGAAGGCTTATCTGGTTACCTTCAAACACAGAAAAACCGAGTGAACTGCTCATTAATTTCGTCAACAATATTGACTGGTATGTATCGCCAAGTGCTTGGTGGAAATTAATAAATATTTTGTATGAAGGGGTATTAACGGCACCGACTTTAGTTTTGCTGTTACTTACCCTCCCTATTACCATTTTAGCGTTAAAGCCTCGAATTAAAAGTATGTTGCAATCATTGGTTCAGCAAGTTGGTAAAGTCGGAAAAGATACTTATCTTACTACTCCCTTTTCTTTACTATTAACGTTTATTTTAGCCTTACCGTTGCCCATTTTTTTATTCACTATCGCAGGCATTATCTTCAATAATGCTGAATCTGGCAATTTTTCAATCGCTATTGCAACAGGTTTAGTGTCAGTTTCATTTGTCAGTTTAATTTTACTGTTTTTTCGATCTATGTGTCGTGAAGATGGTGTATTTGATAAACATTTTGATTGGAGTGTTCTTGCACGAAGGAAACTGAAAAAAATGTTAACCTGGTTTGTGTGGGTACAATCTGTAGTGACGTTTATCTTCGCAAGTGCCATGGCTAGTGATGAGCCAGACTTGCGATATGGTATTGCTATTCTGGCATTCATCATTGGGTCTGTTTTTATTGCCATATTTAGTTATCAATACTTTCAACCTAAACGCGGTGTAGCAACGAGTGTTGAAGCGAGTACCACGGCTAGTACTTTAATGCTTCTATCTTTCCCTATTGTTGTTATTTCTCCATTTGCGATTGGGCTACTTCCGTTATTTGGTTTTTTTGATACGGCAGTCGAGTTGCAATCAAGATTATTTTTATCAGGCACTTTACTGGTGCTGGCGTCCATTGTGTATGGCATTATGCTTCGTATATTTTTAGTCACTTTTCGTCGTTATATAGTCAAAAAGAAACGCTTAGAAGCATTAGAAGCACAACTTCAACAAGAAGAATCTACAACTGATGATTTAATTCCTCAACATACGACAAACAACGACATTGATAATGACGAGGTCGTTCGTCAAAGCAGAGCAGTTATCCTCTGGGTCACCAGATTGTTGTTTATAGTTTGCTTATGGTTTGTCTGGAAACCTATTTTACCCGCATTAGGCATTGTTGAAGATATTGTGCTTTGGCAACAACTTACCGTTGTCGATGGTGTAGAGTTATCTAGCGGTGTGACATTGTGGCAGGTTATTCTTGGCATCGCATTTATGGTTAGTGGAGTGCTCGCGGCCAGAAATATTCGTGGTGTCATTGAAATAGGATTTTTTGATCGATTTGAGATGGATAACGGTTCGCGTTATGCAATAGTGACTATCTTAGGTTATGTATTGATAGGAACAGGTGTTGTTTTTGGGCTCTCTTTTTTAGGGATAAATTGGTCAAAATTACAGTGGATTGTTGCAGCTTTGGGGGTCGGCTTAGGTTTT
The DNA here is from genome assembly GCF_947489755.1 of uncultured Psychromonas sp. Taxonomy (GTDB): domain Bacteria; phylum Pseudomonadota; class Gammaproteobacteria; order Enterobacterales; family Psychromonadaceae; genus Psychromonas. The sequence continues at coordinate 46,588 of NZ_CANLFB010000008.1, read as the reverse complement.
GGCTTGCAAGAAATTGTAGCGAACTTTGTATCGGGTATCATCATCTTATTTGAGAGACCGATTCGAGTCGGTGATTTAGTGACCATTGGCGATCAATCTGGCACTGTTACCAATATTGCGATTAGAGCTACAACGCTTACTGATTTTGACAACCGTGAAGTACTTCTTCCCAATAAATCTATCATCACTGAGAACGTGACTAACTGGACCTTAAATGATGCTATTACGCGCGTAGTGATTAAAATTGGCGTTGCTTATGGTTCTGATGTTGATCAAGTGCAAGACCTGTTAATGCAAGTGCTTACGGATGAAGAAGACATATTAGCGATACCCGCACCGCAAGTTTTCTTTTTAGAACACGGTGAAAGTTCACTTAATTTTGAAGCGCGTGTATTTGTTGAAAGAACCGAGCATCGCCTACCAATTACCCATGCTATTAACACTGGTTTTAATCGAATCCTTGCACAACACAATATATCGATACCTTTCCCACAGCGAGATCTACATATTGTTTCAGGGCAAATAGGAGAACCAAAAGAGACATAAATCAATTCTATTCAAGGCTAGAGTTAATTTTATTATTCGCTGTTAGGACATTATTAAAAACTTGATAGTACTTTAATGGTTAAACAATTTGGCTAGCTCATTTAGCGGTATTTTTTAAAAGTGATTATTTAAATTTTTATAGCCGCTATATTAAATAAGTATTCTAAATTTTGCGTTGAAAAAATGGCTTAATTTAAGAACTCACTTGAGGCATTCCCACGGTTAACTTTGTTAACCGCCTTTCGGAGAATTAACCAAAAGTATTAATGATTTAATGACTTTTCCCTATACGAAATTTACAACCAATAAATAATAGACATAAAAAAACCGAGCAAGCTTGCTCGGTTTTTAGATTCACCTCAAAAACAGTAAGTTTTATTCAGCTTCAACCGCATCAGTACTTGGTGTTGTACCACGGAACTGCACAGTAATACCGTCAATAAAGCGACGTAATAACTGGTCACCACAAGGTTTGAAGTTACGGTGATCCGCTTTTCTAAATAAAGCAGATAATTCACCTTTAGACACAGGGAAATTAGCTAGTTTTAATGCATTAAGCATATCTTCATCTTTAAAGTTTAACGCTATACGCAATTTACGAAGAATATCATTGTTAGATATAATCGTTTTACCTGCTAATACAACTGGCATTGCACCTTCTTTACGGCCACGCTTTTCATAAATTAAACCGTCAAGAAACAGTGAAAGCACACTATCACGACAGAAGATAAATCCTTCAGTATCTTCTTTTGCCATAATGCTATGTAAAAACTCTTCATTCATTTCATTATCAACAGAAGCAAAAATAGCGAGCATTTTCGTATCGTTTAATTGCAGTGCATAACGTACACGGCGTAAAACATCATTAGTAATCATATATTCTCAATTGTTTGAGTGAAATAAGCGCTGAACAATACTGCGCTTAATGTAAAACGCTTACGCGTTACCTTGTACTTTTAACTGTTGCTCTGCAGCAAAGTCTAACATTCTATCTAAAGAAACTAATGCGCCTTTAGCAACATTAGGATCCACATCAATCTCATGCCCTGAAGCATCGACCAATGCGTTGTAAATTGATTTTAAGCCATTCATGGCCATCCAAGGACAATGAGCACAGCTTCGACAAGTCGCGCCGTTTCCTGCTGTTGGAGCAGCCATCATCTCTTTGTCTGGACACGCTTGTTGCATTTTATAAAAAATACCCGTGTCTGTAGCGACAATGAGCTTTTTATTGGGCAGTGTTTGCGCAGCTTTGATTAATTGACTCGTGGAGCCAACAGCATCAGCTAACTGTACAACACTTTCTGGCGATTCAGGATGAACTAAAACAGCTGCATCAGGATGCACTGCTTTCATATCACGTAACGCACTGGCTTTAAATTCATCGTGAACAATACAGTCGCCCTGCCACATGATCATGTCAGCTTTAGTTTTACGTTCAATATAACTGCCTAAATGACGATCAGGTCCCCAAATTATTTTCTTACCTTCACTATCAAGATGCTCTACTATTTCTAATGCAATACTTGAAGTTACCACCCAATCAGCACGCGCTTTAACCGCTGCAGAGGTATTTGCATAGACAACCACGACTCTATCAGGATGTTGGTCACAAAAGGCTGAGAATTCATCAACAGGGCAACCAACATCAAGTGAACAAGTCGCTTCAAGTTCAGGCATTAAGACGGTTTTATGTGGCGTTAAAATTTTTGCAGTTTCACCCATAAAACGAACACCTGCAATAATCAGTGTTTTAGCTTCATGGTCTCGACCAAAGCGAGCCATCTCTAATGAGTCAGCAACATAACCGCCTGTCTCTTCGGCTAAAGCTTGAATTTCAGGATCCGTATAATAATGAGCAACAAGTACCGCATCTTTTTCGATAAGCAGATTTTTTATTTTAGCTTTATAATCGATTTGTTCCTGAACGGATAATTGGACGGGTTTACCTGGGAAAGGGTAAGCGGATCCAACAAGCGGAGATAACTGGCTCATTCTTAACTCTTAGATATAGAAAAATGGGTACAAATTATAGCAATTTGAATAACAAATTGTAATGAAATATTTTAAAGGATTTACAACAAAGGAGATATACAAGAAGTGGTGGGCCGTGAAGGATTTGAACCTTCGACAAATGGATTAAAAGTCCACTGCTCTACCAACTGAGCTAACGGCCCATATATAAATTATATGGCTTGGTTTTAATTTCTAATTCACTTTTAAATTAAAAGTGTATCAATAGCTCTACCAACTGAGCTAACGGCCCATATCATTAAGATATGATGATGATTTTGTTTTATGAAAACGCTTTTAAATTAAAAGTGCATCAATAGCTCTATCAACTGAGCTCATTTATATAACACTTTAAAAAAGTGGTGGGCCGTGAAGGATTTGAACCTTCGACAAATGGATTAAAAGTCCACTGCTCTACCAACTGAGCTAACGGCCCATATATAAACTATATGGCTTGGTTTTAATTTCTAATTCACTTTTAAATTAAAAGTGCATCAATAGCTCTACCAACTGAGCTAATTTATATAACACTTTAAAAAAGTGGTGGGCCGTGAAGGATTTGAACCTTCGACAAATGGATTAAAAGTCCACTGCTCTACCAACTGAGCTAACGGCCCATATATAAATCATATGGTTTGGTTTTAAACTCTACCAACTGAGCTAATTTATATAACACTTTAAAAAAGTGGTGGGCCGTGAAGGATTTGAACCTTCGACAAATGGATTAAAAGTCCACTGCTCTACCAACTGAGCTAACGGCCCATATATAAACTATATGGCTTGGTTTTTATTTAAGATCTATTTTAGAATTAAATAGATAAGTAGCTCTACCAACTGAGCTTTTTATTAAAAGTTACAACATGAGCTAAGTCACATGTCCCTCTCAACTGCGGCGTATGATATAGAAATTTTTTAATAGCGCAACAAAAAATTTCGACTTTTAATTCATCTGCCGAGAAATTAAACAATATATAATTCTCACACTATTAATTGGAATTATATGAATAAAATTAAAGCGCTTTGAGACGCTTATCCGCTAAGCTTGCAGCAGAAGAACTTGGGTATTCAGCAATTGTTTTTTGATAAAATGATTTTGCAGAGTCAATTTCCCCTGAGTATTCATCAATAATACCAATTTTAAGCAAAGCATCAGCGCGTTTATTCGATTCAGGGTATTGCTCTGTCACGACTAAAAAAGCGGTTTTAGCTTCTTTGCGTTTTTTCTCTTTATATAAAAGCTGCCCTAACCAATATTGTGCGTTAGGTACATAGCTTGATTTAGGATGGTCAATAACAAAGGCTTCAAAAGCAGTAATAGCTTGTTGGTATTGTTTGTCATTAAGTACTAAATTTACAGCTGATTGGTATGCGCTTTTATCAGTTCCATCACCAGATGATTGGTTAGCTTCAGGTGCAGAAGTAGATTGATTGGTTGAAGAACTTTGCTGACGTTCATCTAACATTTGATAGAGGTTACGTTGGCGGTCTTCTATTTGCTCTAATTGATTATTAAATACTTCAATTGAACCTTTGATTTGATTAACTTCTTGTCCAAGCTGATCAAGTTGAGTTTGAAAACGAATTTGCATTTTATTGCGAATTGTCATCACACGGGTCAATTCATCCATGCGTTTAAGTAACTCAGCATTGCTTGCTGTGCTAACAGTTGCATCAGAAATCGGTGCCGCGGCATAGATGGACGTAGAGAAAAAAGCGGCCAAAAGGATGGCCGCAGTAGTATTACGTTTTTTCATATAAAATTAGTAAACTAATTCTGCACGACGGTTTTCAGAACGAGCCATCTCATTATGTCCAAGATTAACTGGTTTCTCTTCACCGTAGCTTACAACTGTAATTTGACTTGCTGCAACGCCCATGTTTTCTAGGTAAGTTGAAACAGCTAAACCACGACGTTCGCCTAGTGCGATGTTGTATTCAGGTGTACCTAATTCATCAGCATGACCTTCAACCGTAATTGATTTGTCAGTGTTGTTTACTAAGTATTTTGCATGTGCATCTAAGATTAACGCGTACTTAGGAGAGATCACAGATTGATCGAACTCAAAGTTGATTGTAGTTTCTAAGATTGCACTTGAGTACATCTCAACTAATTTTTCTTCAGCAGTTAATTGAATTGCTTGAATAGTATCAGTTTGTACTGCATCTTGAGCTGCTTGTTGTGCTGCTGCTGCATCTGCTGCTGCTTGATCAGCAATTCGTTGAGCTTCTGCATCAGCATCTGAAGTTGAAGAACAAGCACTGATAGCTAACATTGGTAAAGCAATCAATAAGCCTTTTGTGATCATAGAACGATTCATTTTATTTCCTTAGTACGTTTATATTAAATTATTGTAAAAATGGCGACCATGCTGGTGATTTAACCTCACCATTATTCGCTGGGATGTTCGCTTTAAATCGACCATCCATCGAAACTAATGCTAAGCCCTGTTTACCTTGATAAACAGTGCTATAAATAATCATACTGCCATTTGGGGCAATACTTGGAGACTCATCTAACTGCGTTTTAGTTAAAGTTCTTAACTCACCAGATTCAAGGTCTTGCACGGCAATCATATAATTTCCATTATGACGACTAACCATTACAAGATTATCACCATCAGGGGTAATTGTGCCACCTAAATTAATATCTCCCTGCCAAGTAATACGTTTTGTTTCACCTGTTGTGAGCGACACTTGATAAATCTGTGCTCTTCCACCACGTTCAGAAGAAAATATAATAGAATTCCCATCTGGTGTCCAATTAGGCTCCGTATCTATGACACGATTATTTGTTAATCGTTTCAATGCTTTTGTTTTTATATCAAATGTATAAATTTCTGGCTGCCCATCTTTCGACAACACTAAAGCTAATTTAGTTCCATCAGGAGACCAAGATGGTGAACCATTAATTTTAGGGAAAGAAGTCATTAACTCACGTTTTTGTGTATATAGATCTTGTACAAAAATTTGAGAACGGCGCTTTTCAAAACTAACATAAGCTAACTTACGACCATCTGGTGACCAAGATGGTGACATAATAGGTTGTTTTGAACGTAAAACTAATTTTTCACCTTCTCCATCGTAATCAGAGATACGTAACTGATAAGGATGAGAGCTACTTCTATCAATCGCAACATAAGCGATACGTGTTAGAAAGGCCCCTCTTTCACCCGTTAGTTTTTCGTAAACGATATCACTAATACGATGTGCATATTGACGAAGTTGCGCTGTTGTTACTGTATTACGACGTTTATCCATAATAGGATCAAAATTAGGCATATTGACGTTGCCAGTCAATACATCTAATAGCTCAAAGGTAACAACATATTTACCAGGAGTCGTTTCATCAGGTTTAACTTCACCCATCACAATCGCTTCTATACCAAGTTGTGTCCAAGCGGCATAATCAACATCTTTGCTACTTGATGGGGTTTTAGGCATTTTCTCAATGGATAAAGGGTTAAATTTACCACTACGTTGTAAATCTGCAGCAACAATTTCTGAGAAGTTTTGAGGTTTTTTGCCTTTCCCTAACCATTTAAAAGGGACAACAGCGATCGGACGAGCGCTGTTAACACCTTCTGTAATTAAAATTTCTAACCGCGCATAAGCACTGCTAGAAACAGTGACTAATACCAATATACTAATTAAACGAGCAAACATGTTTATTCCTTATAGATCTGGTTCTAATTTAATATCGAAGTCCCTAAACTGACCAACAATTTCAGCATCCTTAGGAATAGGTAATGTATTTGCTTGTAATGTTGCTCGACGAGCGGAATCACATAGCACTTTATCACCACTACTCATTGTTGCACTTAACACTAAACCATCTGGAGCAAGTTTAATTCTTAAGGTACAAGTCTGTCCTCTCATACTAGAATCGACTTTCCAGTTTCGGCTTATTTTAGACTTAATTAATGCACGATACTTGGCTATTTCAGATGTTTGCTGAGCGCTTCTTGCACTTGAAAAGTCATCTGAAAACTCCGCTTCCATTTGTCTATCTAATTCTTCTTGTCTTAGGCGCTCTTTTTTAGCAGCAGCCGCTGCAGCTTTACGCTTAGCTTCTTTCGCTGCTTTAATTTTCGCCTCTTTTGCTGCTTTTTCTTTAGCAGCTTTTTCCTTGGCCGCTTTCTCTTTAGCTAATTTCTCTTTTTCTGCCTTTTCTTTTGCAGCCTTTTCCTTCGCTGCTTTTTCTTTGACAGCTTTTTCCTGTGCAAGTTTCTCTGCTTTTAATTTTTCAGCTTCAACTCGCTCAGCTTCCTTTTTAGTCGCTAATGCTTTTTTCTCGACTTCTTGTTTTTGCTTTGCTGCGTCTTCCACTTTCCTTTTTTCTGCTAAGACTTTTGCCGCTTCTTCGGCTTGCTTTTTCTCTTGCAATGCCTCAGCTGCCGCCGCTTTTTCTGTTTCAATGCGTTTAGTTTCTTGCTCCTTGCGTAATACTTCTTGTTGTTTACGCTGTACCGCTTCTTTTTCTGCTTTTATTTGGTCATCTTTCTTTTGTTGAATTAATGCTTCTTGACGTTTTTCTTCGGCTAATTCTTTCTCTTTCAACTTACGTTGATCATCAGTTTTTTGCTGTTTCGCACGTTTTTGTTGATCTGCATTTTTTGCTAGATCATCAAGCATCTGTTGATTAATGATAGTCGCATCAATAATCGAAACAGCATCTTTAGGTTTATCTTTTGGCAAAGAAAATTCAACACTCATTAGCAATATGCCACCAATAATAAGGTGCAAAGAAAATGCGGTAATGAATGCGATAATATTTGTACTATTTTTCATCTATTCGTCAGGCTCTGTCATTAAACCCAATGATGGCACACCAGCTTGCTGCAACAATACCATCAAGTTAACAACGGTTTTATAATCAACATCACCGTCACCTTTAACAATAAATTGAGTTCTCGGATCAAGTAATAACTGCTCTTCAACTAATCGAGTCATGTCAATATCATCTAACGGTGAGTCTGTATTTTCACCTGTGCTCAAATAATATCGACCTTGTTTGTCTATAGAAGCAATTATCGGTGGAGTCGTTTCTTCTGGTAACGCTTCAGAAACAGCTTGTGGAAGATCCACTTTGACACCTTGAGTCACTAAAGGTGCTGTAACCATAAAGATAATCAGTAATACCAACATAACATCGATATATGGCACTACGTTTATTTCTGCTATAACCCGTTTACGCCTAGGTGAGCGATAAGAATGTCGCATAATGCTTACTCACCTTCAGTCATTGCTTGACGTTGTAAAATAGACGTAAATTCTTCCATCAAATTAACGTAAGAAGCTTCCAACTGTCCGACTTGTGTTGAAAATTTGTTGTACGCCATAACAGCTGGAATAGCGGCAAACAAACCCATTGCGGTTGCAATCAATGCTTCAGCAATACCTGGCGCGACCATTGATAGAGTCGCCTGTTGAACTTCACCTAATGCAATAAATGAATTCATAATACCCCATACGGTACCAAATAAACCGATATAAGGACTAATTGAGCCGATGGTTGCAAGGGCAGGTAAACCCGCTTCTAATTCATCCATTTCACGAGATAATGTCACGCGCATTGAACGATGAGCGCCTTCAATAACGCCATCAACATTACGACCAGGCATACGATGTAAGCGAGAGAACTCTTTGAACCCCATGTAAAATATTTTTTCACCACCATTAACTCGTTCGCTTCGAGCAGCTGTTTCTTTATATAAACGGCTTAAATCATGGCCAGACCAAAAACGTTCTTCGAAATGTTTGAGGGTATTTTGGGCAGCTTTAAGCATTCTTGAACGAGAAAAAATCAACGTCCACGAATAAATAGACATGCCTAATAGCAATAACATTACCGACTTTACAAGCAAACTTGCTTGTAAGAATAAACCTAAAAATGACATATCAGCGTGCACGGGTAATTACCTCAATTATTTCTGTTGGAATAGCGGTTGGTTTCATTTTTTGCAAATTTACGCAAGCGATTAGAGTATCTGCTTGACAAAGAAGTTCCCTGTTTTCATCAAAAACTTTTTGCTGAAACATTAAACTCGCCTTGCGATGAGAGAGTACCTCTGTTTCAACGCTTAAAAGCTGGTTAAAGCGTGCAGACTTAATACAGTCCATATCAACTTTCTTAACCATAAATGCAATATTTTGTTCTAAAAGTGTATCTTGTTGAATATCGAATTCACGCAAGAACTCGGTTCGGCCCCGCTCAAAAAACTTTAAGTAATTTGCATAGTAAACAACACCACCGGCATCTGTATCTTCATAATAAATTCGAACTGGTAATTTTGAAGTTAACACATTTTTTCCATTTGTTAGTATGAATTGAAGCAAATAATAGATTATTTTTTCTTAAATTAAAAATCATATCAAACTCTGATATAACCAGTACTTTTTATCCGCATGCTCGCTTATCTAGCCACTCTGTAATGAGGTCGATAGAATAACTTAAAAGTGATTAATTATAATGCTTATAAAAGTCGAAATTTCACCTAAAAGAGCGGCTTCACTGTAAACTAATTCAAGTTGAATTTAATAGGTGCACTGAGTATTGTATCTGGATAAATAACGGGTCTAAAACATAACATTATATGTCAAAATAATTATAACACTATAACGAGCTATATAAATGGATATCACCTTAGAAAAACAACTTACAAAATGGTTAAAAGAACAAAAAAAATCTTGCGGTTTTTTTCTCAATTTAACTGTTTTTTTAGGCGTATTAACTGGCTTTTCTCTTATATTACAAGCTTATCTCATTGCCACTATTATTCACGGCATTGTTATATTAGAACAGCCTAAGACAGCATTAAGCCATGAATTTATACTGTTATTATGTTTAATTCCCATCAGAGCTATTTTAGTGTTCGCACGTGAACGCACGAGTTTCGAAGCGGGAAAACGCCTTCGTTTACAAGTGCGTAAACTGGTATTAGACAAACTATGTGAATTGGGGCCTGCATACATTAAAGGGAAACCAGCAGGGAGTTGGGCAACCATTGTATTAGAGCAAATAGAAGACCTACAAGACTTTTACGCCCGTTATTTACCACAAATGCTGTTAGTTGGTTTCATCCCCTTAACGATATTAATTGCTGTTTTTCCTCTCAATTGGGCTGCTGGGTTAATTTTATTAGCAACCGCACCACTTATTCCTATTTTTATGATCTTAGTTGGTAAAGGAGCCGCTGATGCAAATCGTAAAAATTTCAAAGTACTAACACAATTAAGCGGACATTTTATGGATCGTTTAAAAGGTTTAAAAACGCTTAAATTATTTAATCAAGGCACAGTCGAATTAAAGAATATTGAATCTGCATCAGAGTCATTTAGAGCAGGCACAATGTCAGTCTTACGTTTAGCCTTTTTAAGCTCAGCAGTATTAGAATTTTTTGCCGCCATATCTATTGCAGTACTGGCCGTCTATTTTGGGTTCAGTTTTTTAGGTGAACTCAATTTCGGACATTACGGAGAAAGCATCACACTTTTCACAGGTATTTTTATATTGATGCTAGCACCGGAGTTTTATCAACCTTTACGTGACATGGGGTCTCATTACCATGCAAAAGCGCAAGCAATTGGTGCCGCTGAAGCCCTCAAAGAATTAATTGAATACGAGATACCAGTAGCGCAACAAAATACCAGTAAAGTACAAAACCAAATTAATGTTAATGATCCGCTTACATTACAAGCAAATCAGCTCTGTGTTTATAGTTATGACGGCACTCAACTTGTTGGTCCTATAAGTTTTTCCTTACAACAAGGTGAAAATGTTGCATTTGTTGGCCCCAGTGGTTCTGGTAAAACGAGTTTAATGAACGCCCTATTAGGCTTTCTTCCTTATCAGGGGTCTTTACTCATTAATGGGGTTGAGCTGAATACCATTGATAAAGCACAATGGCGAAAAAATTTAGCTTGGTTAGGTCAAGACCCACAACTTTTTTATGGCAGTATTCGAGAAAACATCTCAATGGGTGACAACACTTTATCAGATGAAAAAATACAGAAGTCGTTAGAAAAAGTAGGGATTTGGGAGTTTATTAATGAAAAAGAATTAGGCCTAGATCATCTCATCGGGGAACAAATGGCCGGCCTTTCTGTTGGCCAAGCTCAGCGTATCGCATTAGCACGCGCTTTAAATAAAAATGCTCAGCTATTTTTATTAGATGAACCGACAGCCAGTTTAGATCAACATAGTGAACAAGTGATCTTTAAGACCATTGCTAAAGCGACCCAAAAGATGAGCAGTATCATGATAAGCCATCGTTTAGATCAGCTACAAAACACACATAAAATAATGGTACTGGATAAAGGCAAGATAGTGCAACAAGGAAACTTCGACACGCTTAATGAAGTGGACGGTTTATTTAAAAATATGCAACAAGATATGCATAATATTGACGCTTCCATTGCTCCCTCTACACCAATAGCCTCTCAGGAGGAAATATAATGAAAGTATTACTTCCCTTTATTCTACTTTTCAAAAAACAATGGTTCATGATGTCCATTGGCTTATTATTAAGCATCATAGCCCTACTCGCGGGTATTGGTTTATTATCTTTATCTGGGTGGTTTTTATCTGCTTCAGCCATTGCTGGATTCACATTACTTGCTACGCAAAGTTTCAATTACTTCACCCCTGCAGGCGGTGTACGCTTTCTGTCGATACTACGAACAGTGAGTCGTTACGGTGAACGTTTATCAACACACCAAGCAACCTTTAAACTCCTGACTCAACTACGAGTATGGGCATGGAGTAAGTTATTACCGCTTAGTGCATCAAATATGCAAGGTAAAAGACAAGGTGAAATACTAAATCGCCTAGTCTCTGACATAGATGCATTAGATCATTTGTATTTACGTTTACTCACCCCGTTATTTAGTGCTTTTTTTGTATTGATAGCCATGTTTCTGTTTGTTGCTTGGTTCGACATTCAAATAGCATTGATATTATGTCTTAGTTTATTAGGACTCTGGCTAGTATTGCCGGTGCTTTTCTACTTTTTAGGTCGCCAACCGGGCATACTTCAATTAGAAAGTAAGCGTCAATACCGAGTACATTTGTTAGCATTTATACAGGGCTTTTCAGAAATATCTTTATTTGCAGCAACAGATCGCTTTCGTGAACAATTAGCACAGTCCGAGCAAGCATTATTAGCAAACCAACAAATGGTTGCTAACGTCATGGCATTTAGCCAAGCACTATTAGTTTTATGTCATGGTTTTATCGTACTTATTATTTTATACATAGCATCCTCTGGTTTTGGTGAATATCAGCCACCAGGAGCAATGCTGGCTATGATCGGCTTTATGGCATTAGCAAGTATTGAAATATTATTGCCTATTGCAGGGGCTTTTCAACACTTGTCTTCTTGCATTAATGCGGCAACACGCGTAAATGATTTATTAGAACAAACGCCTGATATTGTATTTAATGAACACAGTACACATCACATTAAGCAAGGTAATATTAACCTTAGCAATATTAACTTTAATTATGATGATGAAGCTAATAACAGCACAACATCAAAAGTATTAAACAATATAAACCTATCTATTAAAGCAGGAGAAAAAGTCGCTTTATTAGGACGAACAGGTTGCGGTAAATCCACTTTATTATCACTCATTACAAGAGAATGGTTACCTAACAGTGGCACAATAGAAATTGATCATCGAGGTATCGAACAATATTCTCAAATAGCATTAACCTCTGGTATTTCTGTCGTAAGCCAACGTGTTTATATATTTTCAGGCACCTTGCGAGAAAACTTAATACTTGCTCAACCAGAAACACAACCGCAAACGTTTAAAAATGCTGCCGAGCAAAAAATAGCACGAGACATTAATGATAAAAAACTACATTCGATACTTAACACCGTTGGCCTCAGTAATTTAACAGAAGGAGATCAACCTTTTGACGCTTGGTTAGGTGAAGGTGGTCGACAGTTATCTGGCGGAGAGCAAAGACGTATTGGTGTTGCAAGAGCACTGTTACACGATGCCCCTATATTATTACTCGATGAACCCACTGAAGGGTTAGATAAACGCACTGAACGCGACATATTAAAACTACTATTTGAATTCGCTCAAGATAAAACACTTATCATGATCAGTCATCGTTTAACAGCAATGAATAAAATGGATAAAATTTACTTAATGGAAGGTGGCACGATACGTAATAATGGCTCGCATAAAGAACTCATACAAACAGATGACTATTATGCAAGCTTACATAACCAGTTAGTCCATTAAGTTGGTCATAATATGTATGAGCTAGCTTATCATTAAGCAGAATAAATGACTTACTTTAACGGGCTTCGGCCCTCTGTTAACGAGTTTCATACATTAACTTAATTCATCGTATGTTAAGGAATTAGCGCAAAGAGGTTCATTCTTTAACAATGGCTCCTTTACGAAAGTGACCATCATTAAATAAAGCATTTTAACAAGTAAAATAAAGCACTAAGTTAGAAGGGTTATTTCTTTGAAGAAGTCTATAAAATAGCGAAAGGTTTATTAGCAAGGGAAGTAGTCTAACGACTTTTTTTGATATTTAAGATTGTATTTTCATGACGAATGCTTAAATAAAAAGTGCGATTGCCTCATTAAAAACAACCGCACTTTCTTAAATCACATTCACTCGACATAAGTCGAGCCAAAGTTCATATTACTCTTTTTCTTGTTCTTCTTTTTCATTAGCTTCAGTTTGTTCAAACCATAGCCCATTAATAATACCCAATGAGCAAGCTAATAACACACCTAAAATCCATGCAAAATACCACATATAATGCTCCTTAATTAATACGCTGAATGTTTATATTTAGCTAAAAATTCTTTACCTACACGGCCAAACATTTTGATATACCCAAAGCTCGTATAAAGTAAAATAATAGGTAAAAATATAGCGGCTGCAATAGTCATTATATTTAACGTGATTTCGCTTGATGTTGCATCCCAGACGGTAAGGCTATGACTTGGATTTAAGCTCGAAGGCATAATAAATGGGAACATGCTTACGGCACATGTTAACAACACACCAAATTGCGTAATACTCGTCGCAAAGAATGCTAAACCACTTCGTTTAAACAGACTCATCACAAAAGCAATTAACGGAAATGACAAACCAACAATAGGCGCAATCATTGTGAGTGGGTAATCACTGTAATTTTGTAACCATCCACCAGGCTGCATTTCTACCACTTTGACTAACGGGTTAGAAACACCATCAAAATTAATCGCTGAAGTAATAACAAAGCCATCAAGACCTTTCGCTACCCAAACACCAGCAATAGCAAATAATACCGTCGCTATTGGCGCAACAATTAATGTTACTTTACGAGCACGTTCATACAACGCACCTTCTGTTTTCATTTGTAACCAAGTCGATCCTTGGAGAACAAATAGACACAAGGTGAACACGCCAACTAACAATGCAAATGGATTCAATAGTGCGAAGAAACCACCTTGATAATTAGCACGCAAAAATTCATCTAAGGCGAACGGAACACCTTGCAACAGATTACCAAAAGCCACACCAAAAATGATAGGAGGAACAGTACTACCAACGAATATCCCCCAATCCCAACTCTCTTTCCAACGAGGATCGGCGATTTTACCTCGATAATCAAAACCAACTGGTCTGAAAAACAATGCAAATAAAGTCAGCATCATCGCGACATAAAAACCAGAAAAGGCAGTCGCATAAACCGCAGGCCAAGCGGCGAAAATAGCACCCGCTGCTAATACTAACCAAACCTGATTACCTTCCCAGTGCGGTGCAATACTATTGATCATCATTCGACGCTCATCATCACTTTTACCAATAACAAGCAAAAGCGTACCAACCCCCATATCAAAACCATCAGTAACCACAAAACCAATTAGCAATACGCTAATCAACACCCACCAAATTAATCTTAACGTTTCGTAATCAAACATTATTTTAACTCCTGTTGATTTTCAAGCTGTTCAAAATGATATTTTCCTGTTTTTAAACTGCTTGGACCAAGACGGGCAAAGCGCACCATTAAAAAGACTTCAACAATCAGTAACACGGTATAGAAACCTATAATGGAAATAATACTAAACCAAACCTGCTCTAATGATAAAGACGAAGTCGCCATATGTGTTGGTAATACTTCTGCTATTGCCCATGGTTGTCGACCAAACTCAGCCACAAACCAACCCGCTTCAATCGCAATCCAAGGTAATGGAAGGCCGTATAAGCAAATTCGATTAAACAGCTTATTCTGACCAATACGATTTCTAGCCGACTGATACAATGCAAACAAGAAGATACCTAACATCGCAATACCAGCACCCACCATGATTCGGAATGCAAAGAACATAGGAGTAACACCTGGAATACTGTCATCAACTGCCATTTTTATTTGTGCTTCAGTCGCATCAACTACATTTGGGGCATAACGCTTAACCAATAAACCGTAACCTAAATCGACCTTGGTTTGTTCAAAAGCCTTAATATTTTCTGGTGTGTTATCACCTGCGCGTAATTTTTCAAGTAACCCATAAGCGACCATCCCATTACGAATTCGCACATCATGCTCAGCCATTAATTCTATTAAGCCTTTCACTTCTCCATCAAGAGAACGTGTTGCAATAATGCCTAAAGCATAAGGAATTTTAACCGCATAATCAGTACGTTGCTCTTCTTGGTTTGGTAGACCAATCAGTGTAAATGCAGCAGGTGCAGGGTGAGTGCCCCACTCAGATTCGATCGCAGCTAATTTAACTTTCTGTACATCACCGACTTCATAACCACTTTCATCACCTAAGATAATCGTACATAAAATACCAGCAGTACCAAATGCAGCAGCAATCGCAAAAGAACGTTTAGCAAAAGGCAAATCACGACCTTTTAATAAATAATATGAACTGATTGCTAACACAAACATCGCCCCGGCAACATAACCAGAAGCAACCGTATGTACAAATTTAACTTGTGCAACAGGATTGAATACCACCTCAGCAAAGCTAGTCATTTCCATTCGCATCGTTTCATAGTTGAACTCAGCACCAACCGGATTTTGCATCCAGGCGTTAGCCACTAAGATCCACAGTGCAGACATACTCGACCCAAAAGCAACAAAGAAGGTAGCTGTAAGATGTTGTAATTTAGACAGTCTATCCCAACCGAAGAAGAACAAACCAACAAAGGTTGATTCTAAAAAGAACGCCATTAAACCTTCAATTGCGAGTGGTGCTCCAAATACATCTCCCACGTAATGAGAATAGTATGCCCAGTTAGTACCAAATTGGAACTCCATGGTTAAGCCTGTTGCTACTCCCAACGCAAAGTTAATCGCAAATAACTTACCCCAGAATTTTGTCATGTCCTTATAAATTTCTTTCTTGGTCATCACATAAAGCGATTCCATGATCAATAAGATCCATGATAAACCAAGGGTTAAAGGCAC
Organism: uncultured Psychromonas sp.; assembly: GCF_947489755.1. Lineage (GTDB taxonomy): Bacteria > Pseudomonadota > Gammaproteobacteria > Enterobacterales > Psychromonadaceae > Psychromonas. Next base: position 30,587 of record NZ_CANLFB010000008.1, on the reverse strand, counting down.
AAATAAAAAGTGATACATCGCGGTCATTGCAAATTGAAACCGGGATAGATCAACTAGATCGTCCATTGTATTCTCCTAAACTTATAAATTGATAATAGGTAAAACGGCTAATAAAACGCTACTTTATTACTCATTTTGATCAGTAATTGCACATTGCTTATTGTTATTAGAATCTAAGGTGTTTTTCGATTTGATTTAATAGGCTATCAGGGTGTTACTTTGAATGTCATCAAAAAGGTAGCGAGATTCAAAGAGGATGGGGGTAGAAAAATAGACATGTATAAGAGTAAAAATTGCTATCACTTTGGTGATTAACACAGAGGTTAATTCTCGAACCAAAGAAAGAGAAAAAATGATGTTTTGAGGCAAAAGTTTTTTTAACATTTTTTACTACCTATAATATCTACCATTAACAAAACAGTTTTTTAAGGTTGTTTTGTTAACTTTATGTTGCAATAGAAGGTAAATCCTTTCACCCATTAACGCCTTTAACACAGGCGTGTAACTCAGCTTTAACATTTCCAATAAATGACCAAATGTTAGTTATTTATACTGCTAATGTTGATCTTGATCAACCTAAAATACAAACTTAAAAAATGAAATAAAGATTTAAAACCAAGATAAAAACACTAAGAAAAGACATCAGAAGACACTATTTGATAACCTAATGTTAAAAGTGAACAAGAGAGATATTAAAGCTTAAAATAGGTAATTATTTTAAGCGAATGCTTTATAAAAGATGATTACAAAATAGTCGTATAAATACTGTAGGTATACCGAGAATAAAACTGTTTTTTTAGCGCATCATTAAGCAAGTAAATAACGATTATTTATGCAGTTACTTAGCGTAGTTACTTATTATCCTGACTTATCGTAAGGATAAAATAACAACGAGATGACTACGATACGGCAGGCTTATCGAATCCAAAATGTAAATAAGTACGATTAGTTGCAATTCGACCACGCGGAGTACGTTGTAAAAAGCCTTGTTGAATCAAATAAGGCTCTAATACATCTTCTATCGTTTCTTTTTCTTCGCCAATAGCAGCGGCTAAATTATCTAAGCCAACGGGTCCACCTTGGAAAGTATCTAAAATAGACATTAATAATTTACGATCCATGTAATCAAAGCCTTCTTTATCAACTTCTAACATATCTAATGCTTGTTGAGCGATATCAGCGTTAATGACAGCGGCTTTCTTAACTTGTGCATAATCACGCACTCGTCGTAATAGACGATTCGCAATACGTGGTGTGCCGCGAGAACGACGAGCAACTTCAACCGCGCCAGTCTGATCCATTATCAGTTCTAAATGCGAAGCGCTGCGCATTACAATTTTAGTTAATGATTTTAAATCGTAATATTCTAACCGTTGCACAATACCAAAACGGTCACGTAATGGTGATGTTAATGAGCCCGCCCTTGTCGTTGCCCCGATTAATGTAAAAGGAGGTAAATCTAATTTAATAGAACGAGCTGCTGGGCCTTCACCAATCATGATATCTAACTGATAATCTTCCATAGCCGGATATAAGATTTCTTCCACAATTGGACTTAACCGATGTATTTCATCAATAAAAAGTACATCATTTTCTTCAAGATTAGTTAACAGTGCTGCTAAGTCCCCTGCTTTTTCTAAAATCGGGCCAGATGTCGTTTTAATATTAACTTCTAATTCATTCGCTACAATATGCGATAACGTCGTTTTACCTAAACCAGGTGGTCCAAAAATAAGCAAATGATCTAATGCTTCATTTCGCTGGCGTGCCGCTTCAATGAATATTTCCATTTGTGCATTTACTTGTGGCTGCCCCTCGTAATCAGCTAATAGCTTAGGACGAATAGCCCTGTCTATTAAATTATCATCGATCTTTTGAGTACCTGAAATAAGGCGGTCTTCTTCAATCATGTATTACTCTATTAGTTTAAAATAAGCCGTTACTAAAACAAAAAGTGGCGACCATAAAATCACATTTAAAATAGAAATTGATAGTGATGTTATATTGTAAGACAGTCTACATCATATTCTTTAATGAACTACGGATAAGGGCTTCACAATCCATCCCTTCTTTATAAATTTGCTGTATGGTTTTTTCTGCTACAGCAGGCTTATATCCTAAGGCAATCAAAGCACTAATGGCTTCGTCTTTTGCATTACCGCTTACAAAGGTATTTTCAAAATCATTCGTTAATGACAATTTATCTGATTCTGGTGTTAATAAGTCACTTCCACCCCAGTTTTTCAGGCGATCTTTCATTTCAACCACTAAACGCTCGGCAGTTTTTTTACCGACACCAGGTAACTTAACTAAGGTTGTAACTGCATCGTTATTAATACACTGCACAAATTGATTCGCTGACATGCCAGATAAAATAGCTAACGCGAGTTTAGGTCCAACACCATTTACTTTAATTAACTCTCGAAACATCGCACGTTCATGTTTATCAGCAAAGCCATAAAGCAGTTGTGCGTCTTCACGGACAACAAAATGAGTATAAACTGTCGCTTCTTCACCCACTGCAGGTAATGGGTAAAAAGAACTCATTGGTAATTGAATCTCATAACCAACGCCAGACACATCGAGTAAAATCTCTGGAGGCTGCTTTTCTAATAAAATACCACGTAATAATCCAATCATACTATTCCCTGCTTTGTCATTAATGAGCAAAATCTATATAAGCTAAAGACGAATGTCGATAAGCATAAAAAACAACTGACTAAATATCCAGTGTTTTGTGATGAATTAGCTAATTTAGCTTATATAACCTCAGTTCCGGATAAGAATTGAGGTTATATCCTTTTTATTTAAACCACTTAATTAGCTTATTCTCAAAAACAAAAAGCAATATGCCAGACCAAATGCAGGCGAAGGTGAACATTTTAATGAATGAAATCGGTTCATCATAAAGTAGCACAGCAAATAAAAATAATAACGAAGGTGCTAAATACTGGAAAAATCCTAATGTAGATAAAGGTAAACGCAATGCAGCTTGCCCAAAGAAAATCAAAGGCATCGCAGTGACAATACCTGCCATCATTAACCACATATTAAGTGACCAATCATTATTAAATAAGTTTGACGTGGCACTATCTGTCATCACCATTAAATAGAAAGCGGCAATAGGTAACACGACCATTGTTTCTAAAAACAGCCCTGTTATTGCTTTCACTTTTACTTTTTTTCGTAATAGCCCATAAAATGCAAAACTAAATGGCAAGACTAAAGACACCCAAGGTAATTCACCTAACTGCCAGGCTTGTGCTGCCACACCAATAAAGGCCAAAAACACTGCAAACCATTTTAAACGAGATAAACGTTCGCTAAGAAAAATCAGCCCTAACATCACATTCACAATAGGGTTAATAAAATAACCTAAACTTGCCTCTAGCATTTTTCCATTATTAATTGCCCAAATAAAAACAAGCCAATTACAACTTATTAATAATGAGGTCACGATTAACATGAGCAAGCTTTTATAAGAACGACACACAGAGATGACATTTGGCCAGTCTTTTAAATAAGAGACCAGCAAAGCCGTCACAACAACTGACCAAATAACGCGATGAGCCAGAATTTCATAAACAGGTATAAAGCCTAAATGCTTAAAATAAAGCGGTGCAATACCCCACATTAGATAAGCACCTAATGCGTAAAAAATGCCTAATTGTGAATCAGATAATTTGTTCATTTTTTCTCGTTAATAAAAGGTGAAAGCTCATCGATTATGAGGTAAGGGCTTGAAGTTAATCTTTATTTCTTCTGATTAAGTATCAACGAAAGCGCCCTCGGACTGTTTTCTTAACTTGCCCTGACATTGCAACCAATGATTGTGCGGTATGAGCATGACATATTGCGATCGCTAAACCATCAGCTGCATCGGCCTGTGGGCGGCCAGATAAATTTAATATTTGCATAACCATTGATTGCACTTGCTCTTTGGTCGCTGCGCCAGTTCCAACAACGGCCTGTTTAATTTGTCGCGCTGAATATTCGCATACGTATAGATCAGATTGTGTCGCAGCAACAATCGCCGCTCCCCTCGCTTGTCCAAGCTTTAATGCTGAATCTGGGTTTTTAGCCATAAACACTTGTTCAATAGCAAACTCAGATGGATTATATTGCTGGATAATTTCTGCTATGCCATTAAAAATCATATTAAGCTTAGGCGCGAGAGTGTCGCCCTTAGTTCGAATACAGCCACTGGCAATATAAGTACATTTACTGCCTTTCTGTTCAATAACACCATACCCAGTGATCCGAGATCCGGGATCAATTCCTAAAATAATACTCAATAAAAATCCAACCTATTTAAAACAAACTATAATAATTATCTTCTTAATCATCAATTAGTAAGCGCATATTATTGCCCTGTATTTAAAGATAATAAAAATATAAAAATGAAGACAATATAGTGACTCAATGAGAGGAAAAAAGCCACCTTAGATACGCCATCAAAAAGTGGCTAAAAACGGAAAATTTAAAAAATAGGGTTAATCTTTTTTAAAGAAATGATGCTCTAAAAATCGATTACATAATGCCGGCACATTTTCTTCAGGTGATAATACAAAATCGACGAAGGCCTTTGCAATAGGCGATAAATGCTTACTTTCATGATGCACCAAAGACCAACTACCTTGCAGCGGAAAGTTTTCAATATTTAGCTCTACTAACACCCCGGCTGCCAACTCAAGCGTTACGCTGTGCTGTGAAACAACAGAAATACCAAGGTCCGCCATTACCGCCTGTTTAATCGTTTCACTATTACCCAAAGTCATATTTACTTTTAACTGTATATTATTGGCTTTTAATAATTGTTCAAAAGCTTTGCGTGTGCCAGAGCCTTGCTCTCGATGGATAAAAGCATGGTTCGCCAATTCAGTTAATGGGATATTCTTTTTTGCTGCAAGGGGGTGGTGAGGATTAGCAATGGCGATAATCGGATTATCAACAAATGAATGTTTAGCTAATGCCATGGTTTCAGGTACGAGCCCCATAATCACTAAATCGTCTTTGTTCTCTTGCAAACGTTGAATAATTTGCTCTCGGTTAACAATATCTAAGTGAAAATTAACCTTAGGGTGACGTTTATGAAAAGCCCCTAATAAATGTGGTGTAAAATATTTAGCACTGGTCACCGCTGACAAACGAAAGTCTCCGACGAGATCGCCTTTTAAACCACTTAATGTCATATCAATGTTATCAAAGCTGATAAACAACTCGTCACAAAATAATTTTAACTCTTTGCCTGCAGGCGTGAGATATAACGTTTTCCCAATTTTTTCAAATAAGAAAATATCTAAATTATTTTCCAATTGTTTTAATTGAATGCTGACAGCTGGCTGAGACAGGCCTAATTTATCTGCTGCTTTGGTATAATTCATGGAAATAGCAACTTGACGGAAAACTTTTAACTGATGAAGGGTAGCTCGCATAAACTGATCATTAACCTTTATTTATGGTAAAAATAAAATATATTAATTTTTATTAATGCAGTTTATCCTTTATTATCTGCAACATGTCAATAATAAGGAAAATTCAATGTTAGCTACTGATAAATTAATTGCAGGGTACCAACGTTTTCGTGAAGGATATTACAAGGACCATCAAGAGCAGTTATCCAAGCTATCCGAAGAAGGCCAATTCCCTAAAATAGCGATTGTTAGCTGTTCGGATTCTCGTGTAGAACCGACGTTGATATTGGATTGTGAGCCTGGTGACCTATTTGTTATACGTAACGTTGCAAATTTAGTGCCTCCTTGTGAAGATGACGATAATTATCACGGTACCAGTGCCGCACTTGAATTTGCTGTAACAGGACTTAAAGTAGAGAGTATTATTGTATTAGGTCATACACAATGTGGTGGCATAAAAGCATTGATGGATGGTGCAGGTAAAAAAGTGGATAAAAGCTTTATCTCAAAATGGATGATGCAGCTTGAAGATGTGCGTGACGAAATTTTAGCAGATACAGAAATAACTGAAAAAACACACCGTTATGACTGTTGTGAGAAAAAAGGTATTGAGCAATCATTAGAAAATCTAATGACCTTCCCTTGGATAAAAGAGCGAGTTGATGCAGGGGAATTAAAACTTCACGGCTGGCGCTATGATCTTTCTAGTTCTGAGCTATGTGCATTAGAAGAAAAAACAGGTCGTTTCTTCCAAATTAGTTAAACTAATCTAACTGATACATAAATATGAAATGTGTAAAGAGAAGAAGTACTGCTCTTTACACATTAAAGATCCATCAAATGAACCCCGCTTTTATTACAGTCTCTTAATATATTTGAACAGGTTTAAATAAATTAATCGTCATAACCGTCATCGTAACCATATTCACTATCTGAGTCATACTCGTCTTTATCAGCATTAATATATAAACCATCTTCTAGCTCTTCAAAACCAGCAGGCATCTGCATAATAAATTCATCAGCATCAACATCGAATGTTGCTACCACTTCAGGTAATTCATCAGTTTCAACATGAATGAAACGATACTGTTCACCCGATTGATTTGCATCTTCCCAAATAAAATCGTCTGCATCTAATGTAAATTCTTCTTCAGTATCTTCATTACGAATTGCATAAAAACCCATTAAAGCCATAACTTACTTTTCCTTATTAAACCTATTCAAAATAATCGTTCAATGTTTGATGACAACTTTAATAACAATTTTAATGACATCACCCAACAATTTCTCATCGCGCTACTTACATTACTCACCGCTCTACTTACATTAAAAGTAACAGTAAATATTAACATTCCACTTATATCTTACTAAAATATGTCAGGTCATTCATTGTGTCAAAAAATATATAACATTGATTAACGTGATTGTTTAATCAACCACCTTACCTCTTAACGCTTTGTTATTACCATTACGCTTTTTATCATCAACACGGCGCTTCTTAGCATTACGAGAAGGTTGTGTCGCTTTTCGTGATTTTTGTATTTTAACCGCGCTTAAAATGAGCTCTTTTAATCGACTTAATGCTTCATCACGATTTTTTTCTTGAGTACGGTGTACCTGCGCTTTCAGAACAATAACACCATCTTCAGTAATGCGATGATCGGATAAAGCTAACAAACGTTGTTTATAAAACTCAGGTAACGTAGAGCTTTTAACGTCAAAACGTAAATGTATCGCCGAGTTAACTTTATTAACGTTCTGTCCACCAGCACCTTGAGCGCGAATAGCGGTTAATTGTAACTGCCAATCGGCAATAATGACCCCTGCAGATATTTGTAATGGCATTAAGACTTGTTCTCCTTGATTGGATCTAGATAATGTTTTTGATAGATCTCTGCTGGCATATTTGAAATTTGAAAATCAATCATTTTATTGAACACGGCTAATAATGGAATATATTTATCTGTGTCATTTGAGAGCTCAGATAATAAATAATACCCTGCTTCAACGGTCGACAAACCATCTTCTCTTGGTGATTTACGTAGTCGATAATTACTTTTATTTTCAATATTAATCATGACTTTAGGCAAACGTTGTAAAAAAGGGTTGGTCATTAATAATTTGTAGGCTTTTTTCCAGCTACCATCGAGTAAAATGAACTGTGAATCTTTATTAATTTGTTGAGTTTGTTTTAACTCGCTAATTGAGCTCGCTTGCTCATCAGGAAAGACTAAGAATGTATTATTTAAATCAAACCCAGCAGCGTCAAAAAAATGCCCAACAGTCAACGTCACCTTAGATAAGGACAAATCAAGAATACGGGCAGTACCAATCGCTTTGTTTTGTTCACTCGGGTCTTGCAAAATATGCAAAAAGTGTTGATTATCAAGTGGGCAAATCGATCCACAAATACACGCAGATAACGCTTTGTTACACTGATTACAAAATGCTCTTTTACTCATGACTTGTTTCTACTTCTTTTAAGGTTTTCTAAATGCGTGCTGTATTAACCCATACTGTTATTATTTTGACGCTCAGTACACTACTGTTTATTTTCCAAGCAGACAGCCATCAATGGTTTGCATATTATCACAGCGCAATTGAAAAGGGCCAATTGTGGCGATTGGTCACTGCTCACTTTTGCCATACTAATGGCTACCACCTGCTACTTAACGGTATAGGATTAATCGTAGTTGTATCGTTATTTTTTGACACCTTTAAAAAGCAACTTTTACTACCTCTCTTATTATTCAGCGCAATATTTATTAGCTTATGCTTATTTTATCTTGAACCAACAATACAAGGCTACGTTGGCCTATCGGGTGTATTACATGGTTTGTTTGCATTCGGCGTGTGTGATGAACTAAGAAAGAAAGATAAATGGGGCATTATTCTAGGCATTGGTTTTATCGTCAAAATAGCTTTTGAACAATTAAATGGCCCAGCTGCGAGTACTGAATTATTAATTGGTGCAACAGTATTAATTAATGCGCATTTATACGGTGCTATTGCTGGGGTCGCTTATTTTTTATTTGCTCAGATTTGGCATTTTAGTAAAGTAAAATACTTAGCAAACACTTAGTTAATTTCTAACTAATAACCTGAACTCAAGTCATCAATAACGACTAAAAACAAAAAGGTAGCCGAAGCTACCTTTAAATGGCCGAACAAGGAGATCATGAGAGTAAAAACCAAGAATACTCAGCCATCTAACTCATTCAATAAAAACCTAATAAATCGTTAATACTAAATTATTGTTGTAACAGCGACAGCACGTTTTGAGTACTTGCATTTGCTTGAGACAACATTGATGTGCCAGCCTGTTGTAATATCTGTGCTTTACTCATATTTGATGTTTCAGCTGCAAAATCAGCATCTTGAATACGAGAGTTTGAAGCAGATAAGTTTTGAGATACATTCTCTAAATTAGAAATTGTTGAGTCTAAACGGTTTTGAATCGCACCTAAATTAGCACGTGATGCAGAGATAGTACCTAAGGCCGCATCGACTTTAGTAATAGTGTTTGATGCACTTTCCATGGTCGATACATTGGTACCTAAAGAATCAATCACTTTACCACCCATCTCTAATCCACCAGCAAACCCCATTGCCAACATAGCAGCATTACGTTCAATTTGAGTTCCTGCATTAGAAGAGATTTCAACACCTCTACCAGCTTCTGCAGAGTAAGTGTTACTTGTTAGGGTTACGCCGGTTTGATCGGTATAAGAATTAATATAATCCTCAAAAACAGCACCAGCAGGAGGAGTTGGGATCTCAACACCATTGATCGATATAGCAGCAGCTTCAGCAAAAACAGCAGGAGTTGATGTTCCAACAATAGAATCTGAACCATTAGCGGCTACAAACCCCATACTTGCAATTTCGCTTCCTGTAACCGCAATAGGACTATCATCTTCACTATCTAAAGCAAGATATCCGCCATAAATACCTGCTGTTACACCTGACTCACCAGTCACTCCACCAATAGTAATTGTCTGACCAGTATCATTGGTCATGATTAATTCACCATCATCACCTTTAGAGGCTGTTACACCTGCAACATCACGATTAACAGTATCAACAAGATTATCCATAGATGACGTAGCAGATAAGGTTACTGGTCCATTATTACCTACTTTAATTGTCATGGCACCTGTTGTTATACCCGTCACGGCAGTGCTTTCATGATCACCTTGTATGACATTATAGGCACTGGCTGTTACACCAGTTTCGGCTGACGTTAAATTAATTGCTTTAGCTATTTCAGGAGCGGTATCACTCGCAGGGTTCGGAATTGCAACACCATTTATTGCCGCTCCTACAAGAGAATCACCTGTAAGCGAAGTAGCCGTATCAATACGTCCGCCATTTAAATCAGTTTTATTTAAACCGCCGTTTAAACCAAGGTCATTTGCCGTTACAGAAGCAATATCGAACGTGAGTGTTTGGCCTGAGTTGGCGCCAATCTGCAATGTCGTTGAGCCAGTTGAGCCATCTAATAATTTTTTACCATTAAATTCTGTTGTTTCAGCGATACGATCAAGTTCGTTATGTAATTGATCAACCTCTTCCTGAATTGCAGTTCTATTTTCAGCAGAGTTTGTATCATTCGCTGATTGCACAGATAATTCACGCATACGTTGTAGAATATTGGTCATTTCACCCATCGCACCTTCAGCGGTTTGCGCCATTGAAATACCATCATTCGAATTACGTACTGCTTGAGTTAAACCGGTAATTTGTGATTGCATTGCCGTTGAAATAGCAAGGCCTGCGGCATCATCTTTCGCACTGTTAATACGAAGACCCGATGATAAACGTTCCATTGCTTCATTTTGTGTTGCTTGCGTTTTATTAAGCTGACGCTGCGCATTCAACGACATTATATTTGTATTAATAACTTGAGCCATGATGTTTTCCTTTTATTTCTTGGTAATCCTATTGAAAAATACGGCAATCAATTAAACAGTATTTATTGCCGTCAATTTTTACTCTCAACATTAACAATGCGATTAATGTGCCAACTTTTAGAAACAATTTAAACATTATAAATCAAACACTTAATTTAAAATAAAGCAGTCATATAAATGTCTTTCATTATATTTTTTAAAGTTAATTTAATTAAGCATAAAAAAAGAGGCAATAAATTGCCTCTTTTTAATAATCGTTCTAGTGGATTGGTAAGGGATAGCGGTAAATTAAATAAGCTTAAATAAACTTAAATTCTGTAACTGTACAAAAGTTTGTTGCGACACTTCCAACATACTATATTGCTGTTGATATTCACTGATTGCAGCAGCCATATCTAAATCTTCTAAATTAGATAATGTCCTTTGAACAATTAAATTAAAATCCAAGGTTGATTCGTACTGATTATCAATTGTTCTTAAACGTGCACCAACCGCACTCTGTGTACTTGTCACATTATCTAAGGCACCATCAATTTGTAATAAAGACATGTTGAATGCCGTATTCATCTGTGCAAGCGTCTTATCATCATTCCCAGGAATACGTAATGCATCGATGGCACTTTGAATGGTTGCAAAGATATCTTTCTCTTCACTCTGACGTAGCGTGAAAGCATCTCCATCTTCAACTTCACCTTTCAGTTGCGTTTTAATACCATTAAATGAAATCGCTTGATCTTCTTCATAAGGTGTCGGTGCTACAAACTGTGCGAATTCAAAACTATCACCGTCTTTTGGCTGGCCATTAACATCAATGGCAATACCATTAATAGTCAATGTTTGAGTATCTGAATTGTCTCCATCATAAACGCTAGACGATGTCTGACCATTTACTTGGATATAAAATTGATTGGTATCTGTTCCAGTTTCTATAAAATTAATAGCTACAGGGCCATTGATTGCGGGGTTAACACTATCTATACCTGCACCATTTAAATCAACACCACTAATATTAATATTCGCATTACCTGAGACGGCCGTTTCTTTTAAACCATAAACTGAATATTCTGGTCCATCATCAGTATCATTAATTGCAATGGTATAATCCTGATCAAGAAAATCACGGGCAGCATTTTCATCGATGATATTACCCGCACTAATAACCCCTCCTCCGGTGTTATTAGCACCAAGCTCTGAAATAAAGGTACCATTACCTTCAGCGACTTCCATGAATATTTTAGAGCCAGCATCATTAGCCTGGACTAAAACACCAGAGCCGATTCTATACGCTTTCTCGCCGCTATCACCGTGATACTCTACCTCACCAAATTCATTTTTTTGGAATGGCTGAGTATCGACTTCATAACCCGCATAAATAAATTGATTATTACCGTCTTTGGTATTTGCAACGCCCATCAATTCATCACGTAAACTTTCTAACTCAATCGCCACCGCATTACGGTCAGATTCATTTAAAGAGCCATTACTACCACTGACCATTAACTCTCTAACACGTTGTAAAATGTAGGTACTTTGGCTTAACGCAGTATCAGATAACTCATTCGAAGATTGAGCGGTTTCACCATTACTTATATATTGCTCGCCAATTGACAAGTCTTGCTTTAAACGTTGAATAGTCGCAATAGCAACAGGGTCATCACTGCCATTCATCACGCGTTTAGTGCTTGATAAGTGCAAGTTTTTTTCACTTAACGAAGCTTGTTGCTCCATCATTGAAGTAGTATTGCGCGTAAAAAACGTTTGTGATGAAATTCGCATATTGTCTCTCTTATTCCTTTTGAGCTTACGCTCACCTACACTTTAAAAAGCAAGAATCGCACCAAAAAAGAAGTATTATTTAACGTGAAGCTTGCAATAAGCTCTCAAAAACTTCGTTTGCTACCGTTATGACACGAGCAGAGGCACTATAGTATTGCTGATACAACATGAGGTTAGCGGCTTCTTCATCCATATTAACACCGCTTATATTTTGAATTCGTTCGAAAGATTGATCTTTTAGAATGGATGCGGATTGCATCGCAATATCAGCATTAGCGGTTTTAGCACCCACTTCAGATAACATATTATTATAAACATCTTGGAAACTTGCTTGATTACCGTTCATTACTTTAGCGTTCTGTAAATCAGTAATGGCTAACATATTTCGGTTATCCCCCTCTCCCGTTTCGTTGAACGTTAAAGTAACTTCATCATTAGCAACTGGAAACCCGGCTTTCATTTCAACTTCAACACCACCAGCAACAAAGACCGCTTTACCCGTCAATGGATCAACAGAAGTTGTTAGTTCAGTGTTATTCACTTGCGATCCATCTTTATCAAATAAGTTATATGCTATTTCACTGCTGCTGGTATTAGATGATATTTTGATGGTGAGAGGATGATCTTCATCCATATAATAGCGATCTGACTTATTATTAATGGCACTGACACGAAACTCAGCAGAGCCCGTATTACCTGTATTTGTAAAGGCTTTAATTTCAGCATCTGCGGCAGCTACTTTTTCAGGTTCATTCTCTTGTACAGAGGCTTCCATTGCACCATTACGTGTAGGACGTAGGGTAAACTCCTTTCCTTCTTCGAGAGGCGTTATGATTGAATCAATACCAATACTTATGCCTGCGCCAGGAATCGATACACGCGCTTCCGTTGATAAATCAGCAATAGAAACATCTTGAGATGCGCCCGTCGTCTTATTGGTAACGGTAAATGAAAGCGTGCTACCTGCCGTATATTCACTTACTTTTAATGTAAACTCATCGGCAGATAATTCACTTAAATCATCAATACGAACACTTAATATCGCTTTACCTAATCCATCATCGTGACTTAATACGCGTTTTTGCATTGATTGAGTGCTATTGATGTCATTAAAAATATCCGCGCCAATTTCTCCATTTAATGTTTGGCCCTCTTTTTGTTGTTCATTAATTGCATGAGTCAAACCAATGACACTTTGGCCTAATTGATTCATTGCCACTTCAAGGTCATTATCTCGGCTATTAAATAAAGCGGCAACACCAGATCCTAATTTATTACCATTAATAGCCGTCGCTTGACCATTAAAGTTTAATGCTAATTCTTTACGCGTAGGATCAGGGTCACCATTAACGGCAATAACAGATTGAGAAACATTCCCCATGACTAACCCTTGTCCACTACCAATAAATATGTTGACCATATTATTATCCGCTTCGACAACGGAGGTATTGACGTACTCACTTAATTCAGTGATAGCAAGGTTACGCTTATCTAATAAATCATTGGCATCGCCACCACTTGCCGATCCTGTAACAATAGATATTTGAGAGTTTAAACTAGCAATACTTTGTGCTAATTCTGTGATCACATCAGATGAATTTTCAATATCAGCATTAATGCTTTCGTATTGAGTTTTTAAATGACTATAAAGAGTGTTGTATTGATTAACCATGCTAGAAGCATCATTCAAGAACACATTTCGTGATTCTAATAAACTCGGATTATCAGCAACACTACTTAAAGAAGAGAACATATTTAAAATTGAAGTGGTTGCTGATGTACTATCACTTGATAGTAATAAATCCATTTGATTGGCTTGTGTATAGGTTTGCTCATAATAAGCATGGCTTGATGTATTAATTACATTTTCAGTAAAAGCAAACTGATCGTAAGCACGGTCAATACTACTTATTACAGAACCACTACCAATAAAGTTTGTACTTGATCGTTGCGCACCTGCAGCAGAGGTATCAACTGTTTGACGAGAATAACCTTCAGTACTGACATTACTAATGTTGTGACTGGTTGTTGCGAGACTAGCTTGTGAGCTATAAATACCCGAAAGTCCAATTTGTAATAGATCAGCCATTATTATCTCCCGCAACAACTGATTGGAAGCTGTTACTATTCATAATTTGTTTAATTTTTTCCGCATATTTAGGATCCGTTGCATAACCTGCCTGCTGCAATTCCTCAATATAACGTTCCGCGTTGTCGCCTTGCTGTAAAGCCTGCTCATAACGTTTATTATTACTAATGAAATCGGTGTAATCTTTAAAGCTTTCTTGCAGCCCTTGGTAAACTCGAAAGTTTGAACGGCGTTGAACACCAACCCCATCTTCAACTTCTAGACTGTTTTTATTAACACTTTCACCTTTCCAACCACCATGTGATTTGATATTAAAAAGATTGAAACTGCTTTCTTGTCCGGGTGTTTGTAGAATTTTTTTCCCCCAGCCAGTTTCTAAAGCGGACTGAGCGACGAGCACCTCTGGCGATACTCCTAATGCTTTAGCGGCTTTTTTAGCATAAGGTAATAAAGTTTCGATAAACGAAGAAGGTGAAGTGAAGTCGATTTTATGCGGGCCACTTGCAGCCGTTACATCAGAATTTTCAACTAAACCTTTGACAGCGCTTTTATTTAATTGAATTTGTTGTGACTGTTGCATTTGGTCAGGTGCTTTAAAGTTACTATTAACAACCTCTGGCTGTAAGCTCATCATTTGCTTCTGCTCTGCTTGATTCGGCATCGTTAACTGGTCTTGAGCTACCGACTGTGGGCGAACCATTGAAGTAGGATCTAATTGCCTAACTAATGCATCCGCCAGCCCTAATGTACCGTGGCGACTAATATCGACAGCTAGTTGCTTATCTTGCATATCAGTATAAAACTTTGTTTGTTGGTTATTAAAAGGGCTTTCAGTTTCAAAGGCTTCATTCGCTTGTCGCATCGATTTAATCAACATGCTCGCAAACATTGACTCAAACTGATTCGCTACTTCTCGAATCGTTTCTTTGTCATTTGTCTTGGTTTTTTGACGCAACTGCTCCAACCCTTGTAGATCAAAGTAGTTACTTGCCTGCGTTACTGTTTGATTGCTCATTAACAACCCCTATTATTACCATTACATAGATAAAGCAAAATAAGTGCCAAAATTCAGTTAGGAAGCAATAAGTAAGCATTTTCTGATTAATAATAAAGTAGTGGCGTTTTTTGCAGTAAAAGAGTGGCGTATCAAGTAGAATGCCTGCGATTTTTCCTCGGTACCTTTCACCTATTTATAAAATTATAAGGAATTAATATGCTTAACCCTGTTTTACTGGCGGTATGTCTGATGCTAATACTGTCAATGATGCGAATAAATGTAGTAATTGCACTGACATTAAGTGCTCTAGTAGGTGGTTTGACAGCAAATTTATCATTAGCCGAAACGATATCAGCTTTTGAAAGTGGTTTAGGCGGCGGCGCAACCATTGCTTTAAGTTATGCAATGTTAGGGGCTTTTGCCGTCGCAATTTCTAAATCAGGTATCACAGATTTATTATCACAAGCCATTATTAAACGTTTGAATGGTCAACAAACGCAACAAACCTCTACCGCCATAAAATATACTGTTTTCACTGTTATTTTATTAATGACTATTTCATCACAAAACATTATCCCGGTTCATATTGCATTTATTCCTATCTTAATTCCGCCTCTATTAGGTGTATTCAATAAACTACGTGTCGATAGACGTTTAACGGCTTGTATTTTAACCTTTGGTTTAGTCACTCCTTATATGGTTTTACCCGTTGGGTTCGGTGGTATTTTCTTAAACAATATTTTATTAAAGAATTTACACGACAACGGTTTAGACGTAACAGGAAACCAAGTGGCAAGTGCAATGATTTTACCGGCAATGGGTATGGTTGTTGGTTTGTTAATAGCGGTACTTATTAGCTACCGTAAACCGCGTATTTATCAAGAGAAAGTTGAGAATACAAACGCGGCTGAGTTTAAAGCCTTAAACATGCGTCATATCATCGTCGCGTTGGTTTCTATTGTGGCAACGTTAACGGTTCAATTAATGACCGGCTCAATGATTGTTGGTGCACTAGCCGGTTTTACTGTTTTTACACTCGGTGGCGTTATTGCCTGGAAAGAGACACATGATGTATTCACTAAAGGTGTTCACATGATGGCTATGATTGGTTTTATTATGATTGCAGCAGCAGGGTTTGCAGCGGTAATGAAAGCAACGGGCAGTGTTGATACATTAGTACAAGCCTTGTCTTCAGGTATCGGGGATAATAAATCGTTAGCTGCTCTATTAATGCTAATCATTGGTTTATTGGTAACAATGGGCATTGGCTCATCTTTCTCAACTATCCCAATCATTGCGACTATTTATGTACCGCTTGCTATCGCTTTTGGTTTCTCGCCTATGGCAATTATTGCCTTAGTCGGAACAGCGGCTGCATTAGGTGATGCCGGTTCTCCAGCATCAGATTCAACACTAGGCCCTACATCTGGACTTAATGCTGATGGCCAGCACGACCATATTAGAGATACGGTGATCCCTACTTTCTTACATTACAATTTGCCACTAATTGCATTTGGCTGGATAGCAGCGATGTCGTTATAAGCTATATTTATGTTTATGTTTAATTAACTCAAAAGATAAAAATAGGTTCAATATAACGCACTGAATATGTAGATATATTTCAAAGTAGCATATTAGAAAGAAAAAAGGGAAAGCCATTGGCTTTCCCTTTTTACATTTATTGATTAGATAATTTTCATTATGTTTAAACAGTTATGCTTAAAAAGTTATGTCAGCGGCTTTGAAGTTAATATAAATTAAGCAATAATTTATATTAAATAATAATTAACTCACCTTGTAATGCACCAGCTTGTTTTAATGCTTCTAAGATGGCCATCAAATCCCCAGGCGCTAAACCAACTTCATTAACGGCTCTAACTAAATCATTTAAGTTAATACCAGGATCAAACTGAAACATACGGCTATCTTCTTGAGTAATATTAATGGTGCTGTTATCAACCACTTCTGTATTACCATCTGCAAATGCATTAGGTTGAGCTACGGTTTTCTTTTCACCAATAGTGACACTGATGCCACCATGTGTAATCGCCGTTGGTAATAATCGAACATCTTGACCTATCACTATCGTTCCTGTGCGAGAGTTAACGATAATTTTGGCACTTGACCTTGCAGGTTTAAACTCTAAATTTTCTAACGTTGATAAATATGATACGCGTTGCGATATATTGCGTGGTGCTAATACTCTAACAGACGTAGCATCTAATAAACTCGCGGTATTTGGTCCAACCAAGTTATTAATGGTATCGGCCATTATTTTTGCAGTCGTAAAGTCTGCTTCATGTAAGTTAAAGGTAATTGTATCGCCTTGTGAGAATGGCGAAAGGATCTCACGTTCAACAATTGCACCGTTAGATATACGTCCTACCGTAGGCGTATTAATAACTACCTTAGAACCATCGGCTCCTTCAGCACCTAAACCACCAACAACGAGACTACCTTGGGCTAATGCGTAAACTTTACCATCGACCCCTTTTAAGAAGGTTTGCAATAACTCACCACCTCGTAAACTTTTAGCTTCACCAATTGCTGACACTGTAATGTCAATTTTCTGGCCTTGTTTTGTAAATGCTTTTAATTCTGCAGTGATAGCCACAGGCGCGACATTTTTAATTTTTAAGCTTTGCCCTTGTGGAATATTAATACCAAAATTTCTTAACATGGTAGAAAATGCTTGTTCAGTAAATTTACTGCTTTTTTCACCTGTACCAGGTAAACCAACCACTAAACCATAACCCACTAATTGGTTACTACGAACACCTTGAACACTTGCAAGGTCTTTAATTCGAGCGGCCTCAGCAACGTTAACAAATAGAACAAATGCGACAGTAAGACATGTAACTGAAAAGGATTGTACTATTTTACTTATTGATAATTGCATATTGCTCTCCTGCTTATACGCGAGTAACTGATACGATAAAATATTTAGAATGGCCAATAAGGACCAATAAAGAATGACGTTAACCACCCTTGTCATTGGGTATTTTCGACATCACCTGTACCACTAGATTGAAATAAAGATCCTTTAAGAACGACATTTAAATCAGCTTCTACAAGCTCTATCGGCGTATATTCAGGACGTGTTTCACTTGCTAACTAAGTCACTAAGTAAAACCAACTACATTCAATATTGATAAAAAAAGAAACCTTCCATATTAATCATGCGCTTATAATTGCTGACTAATGTAAGATAACATTTCATCCACAGCCGAAATTACTTTTGAGTTCATTTCATAAACTCGCTGGCTTTCAATCAAATTAACTAACTCTTCAGTCACATTCACATTAGAGGTTTCAAGCATACCTTGTCGTATAAAACCTAAACCATCTCCACCTGGAACACCTTCAATTGGAGCGCCTGATGCCCCTGTTTCAGAATATAAATTTTCACCTAATGGCTGTAAACCTGACGAGTTAATGAAGGCACTAACATTCAATTGCCCGACTACTTGATTCTCAGCTTGACCAGCAACCTTAACGGATACTTCACCTTCAGATCCGATACTAATGGATTGTGCGTTATCTGGAATTTGTATTTGTGGTACTAACGGGTAGCCTGAACCAGGTGTAACTAACGTCCCTTCTTCATTCAGCATAAACTCACCGTTTCGCGTAAATGCAGAGCTACCATCTGGCATCTCAATTTCAAAGAAACCGCGCCCATCGATCATTAAATCTAATGAGTTATTAGTGGTTAATGCGTTACCTTGGTCAAAGTTCTTCTGGACAGCAACGACTTTAGCGCCTGAACCAACCATTAAACCAGACGGTAGCTTCGTATTTTGTGTTGCATTTGCACCGGGCTGATTTACATTTTGATATAATAAATCTTCAAAAATTGCTCTGCTCTTTTTAAAACCGACAGTACTAGCATTCGCTAAGTTATTTGAAATGGTTGCAACGTTAGTTTGTTGCGCATCTAATCCTGTTTTACTTATCCATAAAGCGGAATGCATAATGTTCTCCTTAAATATTAACTAAATCGAATTAAACTACTTTTAATAGAGACTCTGAACTTTCATCTATTTCTTCTGCTTTTTTCATCATTTTTATTTGCATTTCAAAGCCTCGTTGTAAGTTTATTAGACTGGTTAATTCACTACTTAAATTCACATTTGATGCTTCCAATGCGCCGTTAGTAACGACAACGCCAGCTGAGAACTCTGTTTGTTGTCCATCGATACGACGAAATAAGCCATCGGAACTCCGCATCAAATCTTTGATATCAGGGTTTACTAATTTTAATTGTGCAATATTTTCCATTCCTTCTGGTGGAGCACCTTCAGGACGAACTTCGATCACACCATCTTTACGAATATTAAATTTTTCAATTGGCATCGGTATGTATATATTACTGCCAGTGTTATCTAAGACTTCTTTGCCGCTAGAATCAATTAAGAAACCATCCGCTGTTATATTAAAGTCACCGCTACGGGTTAACCCTTCATCGCCAGTATCAGATTTAACAACAAACCACCCTTCACCTTCGATAGCGACATCAAGTTCACGCCCAGTGCCATGTACGATACCACTGTCAAAATTTTGTCCAGGCGACTCAGCTAATGCAAAAACACGAGTTGGTAACCCTTCACCATGTACTTGCATGCTTCGCGCTTGTTCAAAACTAGCTTTAAAGCCTGTTTTGCTCGCATTTGCCAAGTTATTACTGTGAATAGCTAACGCATTCATGGTCTCTTTAGCGCCAGACATTGATACATAAAGAAAATTATCCATTTTACTTCCTTAACTATTAACTGTTGATGAATAACAGTGGCAAATATTGTTTGAGCATTTATTTTATAAACAGATAAATGCAATGCTTGTGCCAACAAACAGGGACAAGGAATTTATAATAAAGGTAAGGTTAAATAATGAAGAAAATACAGGAGGTTATAAAATAAGATTAAAAAAAATGCACCGAAGAAGGTGCATTTAAAAATAAAATATAAAAGTTAACGAATTTGTAAAATCGTTTCTTGTAATGAAGAACTAATTTCTAATGAACGCGAGTTCGCTTGAAAGTTACGTTGTGCAGTAATTAAGTCAACTAACTCTGTGGTTAAATCAACATTAGATTGCTCTAAAGCACCAGAGCTAATACTACCGAATGACCCCGATGCAGCTTCACCAGCAAGTGGCTCACCTGAATTTTGAGATTCATTCCAATTTGACCCATTTTGTGCCAAACCTTGTTCATTTCTAAAACGTACCATTGCCACTCGAGCAAGAGGATCAGAGGTACCGTTACTATAAGTCGCTTCGATCAATCCGTCACTACCAATTTCAATCCCCGTTAAACGCCCGACGGTTAACCCATCTTGTTCTAATGCCGTGACTTCAAATGCAGCCGAAAATTGAGTAGGATTTTGATAATTAATCGTAATGGCTTGTGTGCCATCAGCCCCTGCAGAAAGAATATCCGCACCGTCAACACCTAATGTTTCAAAGGCCAATTCAGTTGGGTTACTACCTTCATAAACACCATTTTCATCAAAGTTAAGCACAACACCATAATGCTCTTCTCCATCTGCGTTATAACTTGCAGAAATACCTGTTGTATCATCAAAAGCGCCATCTACATTGGTATCAACTAAATAATTTACAGGCGTCGTACTTTCAACTGGTTTGCCGTCCACGGTGACAAAAGAAACCCATTGGTTTGTACCTTCAGCTGAAGCACTTTCAGGTTTGACATAATACGTATTTAAAATATGAGCTTCACCTAATGAATCATAAATTGTTACTGATGTTGCATTATTATAAGTATCAGGATTATCAGGATCAAAATCAGCAAGGACTTTCGCTTCATCGCCAGCAGGCAAATTAAGGCTAATATCAATAGCTCCAGTTTTAACCGGTGTTCCCGCTGTCTCTGGTAGTTTAATCGGTTCTGTCGTCGCTAAACTTAATGATGATGAACTGCCATCTATATTCACAGGGAATGCTTGTAAAAAGTTACCGCTATTATCAACGATATAATTATCTGCATTTAGCTTGAAAGTGCCAGAACGAGTGTAACTTAAGTTACTATCATCAATGCCTGGTGATGTGGCAAAAAAACCACTACCAGTAATCGCTAAATCTAATGGGTTATCGGTAAACTTTAAGCTACCTTGGTGAAATTGTTGAGCAACAGCTGAAACCGATGCACCATCACCTACTTTTGTTTTACTATTAGAAAACAAAGAGTTGGCGTACACACTATCAAACTCAGCACGAGATTCTTTAAAACCTACTGTCGCTACGTTTGCAATGTTATTTGACGTTGTATCTAGATCTGTCTGTGCCGCTGAAATTCCGCTTAATGCAATATTAAATGACATAGTTATTCCCTCTAATTATATATTTTCTGCAACTTCAATTGCATCAGAAAGTTCAATTCCGCCTAGACCTTTAAGGTTTAAATAGACACTAGCTGAACCACCACCGAGACTGACACTTTCAACATGAGCATAGCTTGCTGTTGTCAGTTCTTCGCCGTTACCGTTTACTGTTCCATAAGCATTAAAAGTATAATTACCTTCTGGAGCAGGTTGGCCTTGTGAATCTAAACCATCCCAATCAAAGCGCTGATTACCTGCTCCGGTATCACCGACATCAATCGTTCGAATGACATTACCAGTGCTATCTTTAACTGAGACTAAAGTACTGTAAGCACCGGTTGTTGTGGTTAATGAACCAGAGGCTGTTCCACCTTCGGGTAAATACGTTTCATTACTGGGAATTAATACTTTCTTACCCACTAACGATGATGCTTCTAAAGCTTGACTAGAATTTAATACTTCTTTAATGCCCGCAAATTCAGTGCCTAAGGTGGCAATACCTTCCGCCGTCGTAAATGACGACATTTGAGATATCATTTCTGCATTCTCTACCGGTGAAAATGGGTCTTGATAAGCAAGCTGTTGAGATAGCAAAGAGAAAAAGTCTTCTTGATCCAGTTGTTGTTCAGAATCGATTTCCGAATTAGCTTTAACTTGATCGTCAGTTAATGGCTTCGTTAAGCTGAGTCCTGATGAAGTTATCGTCGTCATCTAATTATCCTTTACCAAGTTGTAAGGTGCGGCTTAGCATTTGTTTTGCTGCATCAGCAATTTGCACATTTGTTTGATATGAGCGAGAAGCACTAATCATATTAGCCATCTCCTCCATTACATTTACATTGGAGTGATATATAAAACCATTTTCATCGGCTTTAGGATGATTTGGAGCATACTCCTGGTTTAACTCAGCAGTGCTTTCTACAATACCTTGCACCTTGACTCCAACACTGCTATCTAAACCACCCATTGCACGGTTTAATTCTGCGGCAAATACAGGGTGTCGAGCTTTATAGGTTTCATCAATATTGCTACTAACACTGTTTGCGTTAGCTAAGTTACTGGCAGTCGTATTTAAACGCACAGATTGTGCACTCATACCACTTCCAGCTACATCTAATACTTTTAATAAACTCATAATAGTTCTCCTAACACGCTATTATTGGCCTTTTATCGCAGTGCGAAGCCCTGATATTTTACTGTTTAAAAAATCTAAACTAGCTTGATATTCCAAGCTATTCTTCATAAATAAGTTACGCTCAACTTCTAAATCAACGGAGTTACCATCACCAGTATCAGGTTGATTAGAGGCTCTGAATAACAAGCCATTTTGTGCCATTGAACTTGAGAAACCTGCATTATGGTAATTATCTGTACGGTTTAATGAAATCCCAGTGCCAGATTTTGCCGCATTTAAGGCATCTTTAAAGTTAATATCTTTTGCTTTGTAATTGGGTGTATCTGCATTTGAGATATTAGAGGCTAAAATTTCAGTACGGCGTGATCGAACGCCTAACGTATACTGATGAATGCCTAATGCTTTATCGAAGTTAATTGCCATAAGTTTCTCCTTTGATTATACAAATGCAAAGCATGTGCCAAAAAAATAAAAAGAAGAACGAAGCACGTTAAAAAGATAAAAAAATAACGATGTAAGCTTTTAAAAATGATTTTTTTCATTATTAGCATTTAATGTAGATAAAAATAACAATGATAGAGGCTAAGAGAATAGAGGTATCAGTTAAAAGGAGAATAGAAGTAGGGCTTAATTTCTTTAATGTGAGGCAGAAAAAATAAAGGGGCAATAATTGCCCCTTTATTCAACATAAATTAAGAATATTCATGTAAGTATCAGTAACCTCAGCTCTAGATAAGCAGAGCACTACAGCCCCCTATTTCTAGGAATTTCAGCGTTAAATTATCTCTCAATAATTTGCCTTGAACTACGTAAAAATAACGACGCTGTACAGTCAAAAATATAATCTTATGATGTTAAATATAATGCCGCTTTCATTAACCAGCATTGAGGTTAAGTGTTTTATTTAGCTTTTAACTTATAAATAATACCAGGATTACAACGCACCATCTCAAATTTATCAGTTAATCCATTTAATGACTCTGAAGCACCAAGTATAAGATAGCCGTCAGGGTTTAAAGCATTAGCAAACTGATTCAATATTTGAGATTTAACATCATTTGAGAAGTAAATAAGTACATTACGACAAAAAATCAAATCAAATTTCCCAAGGCCGGCATAACTATCTAATAGATTCAAACGCTTAAAAGAAGTCAATTTTTTGACCTCTGGCTTAACCTGCATTTTATTCATAAGGCCATCAACCGGGATAAAAAACTGACGCTTTCGACCTTCCGATAGACCTCGAGATAAAGCCAATGAATCATATTGCCCAAGATTACATTGATTAAGCATTGAATCAGAAATATCTGTTCCAGTGATTTTTATATTTAAATTATTCATCGGTTTTATTTTGTCATATTCAATTGCACACATTGCAATTGAATAAGCTTCTTGACCTGAAGAGCTAGCCGCAGACCATACCTTTAGGTTTCTTTTTGTTTTAAGAAACTCTGGGAATAACTTAGTGGTCAACAATTCAAAAGGATAAACATCACGAAACCATAACGTTTCATTGGTGGTCATCGCATCAACAACTGAATTACGTAACTGATTATTGTGGCCAGTAATCACCTTTTCAATTAAATCCGGTAAACTCGGAAAATCAAATTGAGAAACTAATGGAGTTAAACGACTTTTTACAAGATATTGTTTATTTTCACCTAATACGATGCCACATTGCTTCTCTAAAAAAGAAGCAAATTTCTTGTAAAGATCATCAGAAAAAATTCTCACTAAATATTACCCATATTGCATTGTTACCTTTAAATAGACAGACTTCATTTTATCAATAAGACAAGATAAAATGGAAAACTGGTAACAATGTCACCAACTACATTTGATTATATATTAACCTTTATTCAACATCGAAATTAATCACTTTCTGAACTGAAATTGCTAGTTCATCAGGATTAAATTTTGCAATAAAGTCATTTGCCCCTACTTTTTCAACCATCGCTTGATTAAAAATACCACTCAAAGAGGTATGTAAAATAATATACAAATCTTTCATATCAGGGTGTGATTTTATTTCTGATGTTAACGTATACCCATCCATTTCAGGCATTTCTACATCTGAAATCATTAATGCATACTTTTCAAATACAGGTTGAGTCTTAGACACTTCTTTTAACATTTCAAGCGCCTCTTTACCATTTTTAGCCAAATCACACTCAAGTCCAAGAGCGGTGAGTGTACGTTGAATTTGTTTACGAGCAACAGAAGAATCATCCGCAACCAAAATACGTTTATTTTTCATATTATTGATAGTGACTTCTGTTGTTACTTCTGTATTAACAGGTGCAATTTCATCAAGTACTTTTTCAACATCTAACACTTCAACTAAACGATTATCAACTTCAGTCACGGCCGTTAAGTAACTGTATCGACTACTACCTGTTGGTGGGGGTAAAATATCTTCCCAGTTAATATTAATAATACGTTCAACCGAACCGACTAAAAAGCCTTGAACAGATCGATTATATTCAGTGACAATAATAAAACGGTTTTCAATATCATCTATTGCTCGTCCTCCTGTTGCTAAATTCAAGTCAATAATTGAAATAGCTTGTCCACGAACATAGGCAACACCACGAATCGATCCATTCAATTTAGGTAATACAGTAAGAGGAGGACACTGTAAGACTTCTCTTACTTTAAATACGTTAATACCATAGCGTTGAATCCCACCTAACTTGAAAAGCAATAGCTCAAGCCTGTTTTGCCCTACCAACTGAGTACGTTGATTTACTGAGTCTAAAACTCCTGCCATATTCTATCCCTTTTTGTTATGGTTATTTTTTCAAAAATAGTTTTATAATCTTTTACGACGTAAAATACACATAAAACAAGTTAACTTAAATAAGGTAACTACATTGTTTCGATTTACTTTAATGATACTAAGTCTAGTCTCTTCTTACAGTCTAGCAGATAATAACTACTCTAAAGAGATAGAAAATTTTGCTGAAGCACTCGTTTTTGACAAATATCAGGAAACTTTCGAAATAACTGGTGAGCAAAAGTTATATATAAAGGCAATACCTATCACGGATCGCGTCACTTTCTCTCAATGTTTAGTACCATTACAAGGCCATATCGTAGGCGATAAAATAAAAAGTAAAACGGCAGTTAAAGTTTCTTGCGACGACGCTACACCGTGGGATTTATACATCCGAGTAAAAGCGCAAACATTAATCCCCTTAATTATTAGTAGCCGCCCGATTAGTAAAGGTGAAGTACTGAGCAATAAAAACATAGAACTTATTTATAAAGATAAAACTCGAGTTAGAGGCAGTACCTTTACTAATGCTCAAACATTGAGAGGCGTTCGTTTAAAAAGAAACATATCTTCTAAGAAAAGTATTCGACATAGAGATATTTGTTATGTTTGCGAAGGAGACAAAGTAACGATTACAGCTAACAAATCAGGGTTAATAATAAAAGCCTCGGGTATTGCATTAAGCGATGGTAATATAGGCAGTACAGTAAGAGTTGAAAACTCACGAACGCAACGTATTGTTGTTGGTACCGTTTACGCTCTAAAAGAAGTGCAAGTCACTTTTTAAAAGCAATTTTTAACTAAAGTTATCAACATTTCTGCCGATACATTAATTATGTAGACTAATTGGAATACGATTATGAGTATAAATATCAACCGTCAAGCACCTCAAAGCAACCTTAATATAGACCAAAATAAAGCACAAAAACAAGGTAATGCAAGTGCGACAGACAATACGAGTAAAGTAAATTCGAATAAAGACTCTGTGCAATTAACATCACAAGCTGTGAGTTTAAATAATATGCAAAAACAAACGTCTAGTGAGTCACAAGTAGATATGAAACGTGTTGAAACGCTCAAGGCGGCAATATTAAATGGTGATTATAAAATTAATTCAGAAAAATTAGCTAATAATATTGGTAAATTTGAAACAGACTTTAATAATGCATATTCAAGTTAATGCCATAACTTAAAAGAATATAAAATGCTGACAGAACAACTTTCACAACTATTAGAATCCATTCAAGTATTACAAAATCTACTTGAAGAAGAAAAATTGTGCTTAAAAGAAAAGTCCTTCGAAAATCTAAATACACTTCTTTTTAATAAACAAAAATTACTGCAAAAAATTAATAGTAGTAATCAAGCTATCAGCACAAAAAATAACTTAGCCGTTATAGAGCAAGATCCTGCCTTATCCATTTTAAAACAAGATGTTGTGAATCAATTAATAGCATGTCAAAAAAACAACGAAATTAACGGCCGCTTAATTGAACTGAGTATGAAAAGTAATAAGCATTTAATGCAGCTACTTACTCAGGCTAAAGGTAAGAATAGCATTACCTATGACCAAAAAGGACTGCTAAATAGCGGAAGTTTATTAGGCAACAATATTGAAGCTTAACGGTTTTTATTACAGTATATTAAATATCAGTTAAGATATTAAATGCATAAAAAATGCGAGCAGCTTAGCTCGCATTTTTTATGTATTACTTTTACATATTGAGTATTAAAATACTTTAATAATAGACTTGGCTTTGCACTTTAATGACATCATCAGGGTTTGCAAACTCAGCCTTTTTTACAAACGGCAAGATAGTCATATTTAAACCTAATTCAGTAATATACAAATCACTCTCATGATAAGTTCGTATCACCTTAGCTCCCCTAACAAGCCCTTTCACTTTTGTTTTAAGCCTACCACTTTGTAATTGATAATCCTGAACACTATTTTCAGAACTTAGCATCACTCCATAGACTTGTTCTGCTAACTCTTTATAAGCTTCCAATTTAGAAGCCTTAATTGCATTTAACATTTTAATATCATCAGTCGCTCCCATTTGAGCAGACATAGTCGCATAACCTACCGAAACGAACTCATATTCATCAATATCTTTAACGGGCTCTTTATGAACGACACACCCTGATAAGATCAACAACAAACCGGACAATATGCTCAAAGTAAATGCTCTATGGCCATATTGATTTGATTTAAGCATAGTTTGCTCCTTAATAATGATTAAATGGCCAAAATTGCCAAATGATGAATGCTTTTTAAATAATGCAATAAACGCACCCAAACTTAAATTAATAAACAATATAATTTAATCGAGTTAATATAACGATTAAAGTTTCATTTAATAGTTTATAAAAGCCATAAAGTAATAAAGTAATAAACGTTAAAAAATAAAAAAACAGACCGAAGTCTGCTTTATAAATACGATTTTTATTACCTATTATTCCGTTACTCAACTAGTCGAACAAGTGCTCGCTGGCTATCACGTTCGCTATTACGTGTTATATAGCGTTTAGGCGTATAGTCATAGCGTCCGCCAACAAATATTCTATGTGGAAGAAAAGCACTACTTGTCGATTCGACAACATGGCTAGTAGCATTCACAATACGTACATTGACGATAACACCTTCCTCATTTCTAGATAAAGTGCCCGTTAATATTTTGCTCACATCGACATCTTTTTGAAGTTTTTTCCAATTTCTTGTCATACCGAATTCACCGTTTTCGGTCACTTGAATATTTCCCATTAACTTATAATCGATCACTTGTAACTTTCTAATATGTAACTCATGAAAAAACTGTTCTGAAATAGTTTGCCCTAACCAACTAGTATTATTGTGATCATTTAAATCAACAAGCGACGTAAGTGCAATAGATTCTCGATCAAAAGGGGATTCATAATTATAAAGTAACTGCTCTGCCATTTTACTGACGACCTCTGACAATATAAGTGATTTTTTACCACTAAAAGTATAAAGGTGACCATAACGACTCGAGTCTGTCTTAACATCTGCTTGGCTGCGATCTTCATTATTGAGATCCCCTCCACTAAATGAATGAGCGACATAATAATAAAGGTAATTATCGTTTGAGGTTGCTCTCTCGATGGCTGAAATAGCAGCAGACTCTTGATGCCATGGAGAGTGATATGATGCACAACCTTGTAACACCATAATCAATGTAGAAATAATAAATAATTTTTTCATTAAAGCCTGCCTTGGTAATAAATTTTATTCTATAAATATTATCGGCAATAATAACCAAAGCTTTAGGATATTAATCATAAAGTAGTAAAAAACACCATTAAAAAACAACTTGGGAATATGGAAAAGAAGAATAGGTAGATTTAAATAGCAAACACTTTTGAGAATACAGCGGTGGAAAATCTATATTAAAAGCTTTAGCCTAGCCAATATAAATATTTCTCAACATATACAGTGTATTGTTTCACGAGCCGTATCGTAATGGCATAAAGTAATAATATAAGAATCAATCTTGGTGAAAAAAATTTACAAAAGATATGCTAGTTGAACTCTATTATTCAAGTAACTTTAAAGATCGATTTAGTATGCAAAGGAAGTTTTCAACTATTGCTAAATAAGCAATGCAAATAATAGAAATACATGAAAATAGTCTAGAGTTAACGACTTTATATGATTCTCTTTAAGTAATATTCAAATCAATGATATTGCGACTATTAAATCAATACACTAATTATGTATAATATATCTTGTATTAATAATACGACAACTCATTTCATATTACAGATGAGTTGTCATCTCTCTATAGCTCAACAGGATAGAGCACCCGCCTCCTAAGCGGATGATCGGGGTTCGAGTCCCTGTGGGGAGACCATACAAAACTTAGCTTTAACTGTTTAATTTAAAACTGAGGTAGCTTAATTGTAAAATAACGACTAAACCCTCATTTAAAAAATTAACAACATATCATTCCAACCTACACCACCATGGGTAGAAGCAGACTTCCCTTGATGATTAAATCCATGTTTTTGATAGAAGCTAACTAAATGGTCTTTACAAGTTAAAACGATCCCAACTAGCCCTCTTGATTTGCTAACATCAATTAAGTGTTCAGTTAATAAACCTGCATATCCATTTCCTTGATAGTTTGGTGCAACTACTAAGCCAAATACTGTTTGATATTTTCCATTAGGACAATGTAAAGAAGAGTTTGAATAAAGCTCGTCCGGTAGCTCAGGGCTATCATTGATACATCCATTTATATGGCCAACAATTTCTTCATTTATTTCTAAAACAAAGAAACATTCAGAAAAAGCCTGAAATCGTTCGTAAAATATAGCTAAAGTAGCAGCCTCTGCTTCAGGGAATCCTAAGCTTTCAATTTCAGCAATACGTACAATATCTTCTCTAGTTGCTTGACGTAAATTTTTCACAGACACCCCATATTTAAACATCTCAAATATAATGTATAACTTTAATCCTAAGATAAATACATTATAAGAGAAGGAATTATAATCACAAATAAAGCGTTAAAACGAACAACCCAACTGAGTTTAGTCAACAGAGGTTGTTTGTGCATGTAAAGTATAGCAAGCTCCACCGCTCATCAACCTTGCCAGCCTGCTATCAACGTAGCCCATCTGTCATTATTAAACGCTTTAAACGAAAAAATCCCTGCTGACGTCAGTCAACAGGGATTGTTCGTATTAGGCGCTTGGCAATGACCTACTTTCACATGAGGAGACCTCACACTATCATCGGCGCAGCTGCGTTTCACTTCTGAGTTCGGCATGGGATCAGGTGGTACCACAGCGCTATTATCGCCAAGCAAAAACTTTTTAAAGCTTAGGCTTCTTCGAGCTTTAAATTGTTTTGGCCGGTAGGCTATTAACGGTTTTTTGTTAATCGCCGTAAGGCAACAATCTAAATCTCTATAAAAAATAAATTAGAAAAGCTGTTTGATATGTTCTAATTAAACTGTTCGTTATCAAGTAAAATCTATGTAAATACACTTCACAAGCGCTAGTTTAAAGAGATTCCACTCTATGTGTCTTGGTAAACACCAACACCACTTAGGTGTTGTATGGTTAAGCCTCACGGGTAATTAGTACAAGTTAGCTCAATACATTACTGCACTTACACACCTTG
>NZ_CANLFB010000007.1 GCF_947489755.1 uncultured Psychromonas sp. | reverse complement strand
TGTATTAAGGTATCTAAAAGTGAATTAGAGATGATGACAGTCTAATAAATGCTATTGCTTATCCAGAACTCAGGTTAGTTAGAAGTAATGAGGCCACAAAACATTTTGATATTGCAACGGGTAACCACAAAATATCAACAGCATTAGATCACCGACCAACTTCAAGCGATATACCACTTAAAGATTTGTCGTTTAAAGATCCAAGTAATAATACACAAGTTGGAAATGAAGCCTCATACCCTCCCGCTTATTTAAAAGGCTTTGGTGGATTCCGAGAAAAATTAATTGAAGCATTTTCTTCTATTTAGATGAGTAAATGCTTATTTTTTTCTAAGTCGCTTTCGCCCCCTTAGCGACTTACTAAGACTAAAAATTTATATCCTACAGTAGTTAGTCATGATACTTAACTAGCTTTAAGCAAAAATAGAATTCAAACTATGATCAAGGACTGACTTTAACTCTTCTTCCGATTTACCAGCCTTTGCTTGAACGGCAATGCCATAACTAATTGACAATAGATACGTAGCAAGTTTTTCAGCTGTTTGACCTTTGGGCATATCAGTCTTCGTAATGCCAGACGCGAATAAATCCGTCAGTATTTGCTGAGTTTCTGTTCCTGATTTTTCTATATAAACAACCACGTCTTCTGGAAACGCAACACTGTCTGATTCATTAACACTTTTTACGAGTAAGCATCCACGGGGAGTCTCATTATTAGTGAACAGCTCAATAAGCCCATAGAAACAAGTTTGTAATCGCTCTTTTAATGTTGCTTTTGATGGATCTACTAGGTGTTTGTAATTAGCTGCAACGTATTGCTTAACATAATGAACCAGTGAGTCTTTGAATAACTGTTCTTTATTGCCAAACGTTCCGTACAAACTCGACGTATTAATGCCAAGTTCAGAAGAAAGATTAGCAACAGAAGTACCCGAGTACCCATTGGCCCAAAATAACCGCATCGCTTTATCTAAAACGACTTCTTTATCAAACGCTCTTTTTCGTCCTGCTTTCACTCTGTGACCCTTAAAAATAATATTAATTAATTCTATTTTGAAGCATTCACTTCAAAATGTCAATCCACCCTATTGACATTACAAAGTGATCGATTCACAATTAACTCAGTTCTGAAGCGATCGCTTCATAATAATAAAATAAGTGAACTAAAAATGTTTAAAAAATTCGTACAAATTACGTCGCTATTCAACTTTCCAATCGCACTAGGTATGATTATTTCAGCGCTGATGGCACCTCAAGCAGACACGTTAATTATCACGGTGGTATTGGGCGTATCTTTTATGCTTATGGGCGCTGCGTTACTTTGGGCTACTTCAGACATTAAAACCCGTGCCCCTCTTATTGTTTGGAACGGATTGGTAAGAATGGTCGGCTTTATCATTGTTACATATGCCGCTTCATTAGGCTTGGCACCAAAGATCTTTGTCTATATTTCTGTCATGGATCTTATTACCGCCTTTGTTTACATCATTGGCAGTATGCGAGCATCCGAGCAGCCCTTTAAATCCCTATTTTTAGGCAAAACTCAGTAACTTATAAATTAATAATTTTAGCATTGATAACATTAACTTAAATAAACTACTTTTCAGGAGAAATATTATGACGATTAAAGCATTAAGAACACCAGAAGAAAGATTCTCTGTATTACCGGCCTTTCCTTACCAACCTAACTACATTGATGATTTAGCTGGTTTTGAGTCTTTACGCATGGCCTACATCGACGAGGGTGATTCCTCATCTGAAAACACTTTTTTATGTTTACACGGTGAGCCTTCATGGAGCTACTTATATAGAAAAATGCTTCCTATATTTACGGGCGCTGGTCATCGTGTTGTTGCGCCTGATTTGTTTGGCTTTGGTCGTTCAGATAAACCCGTTGATGAATCGGTTTATACCTTTGATTTTCACCGTGATAGTTTAATGCGATTAATTGAACGCCTTGATCTGAAAAATATTACGTTGGTCTGTCAAGACTGGGGCGGAATTCTAGGGTTAACAATCCCAATGGATATGCAAGATCGATTCAAAAATTTGATTGTTATGAACACGGCAATATCGGTGGGTGAAACCGCCCCTGAAGGGTTTTATCAGTGGCGAGATTTCTGCGCAAATGCCCCTGAAATACCAGTCGGTGGTTTATTTGCCTGTGACGCAGGGCCAGCCGTATCTGTGATGGATGTTATAGCTTACGATGCGCCATTTCCAGACAACAGCTATAAAGCAGGCGTAAGACGCTTTCCCGCCATGGTGCCTGTCGAGCCAACGATGGATGGTGTTGAGCACGGAAAACGCGCAAGAGAGTTTTGGTCAAAAGACTGGAACGGTCAAAGTTTCATGGCGATAGGCATGAAAGATACAGCTTTAGGCGAAGGCCCAATGGAGTACTTAAGAAGCTTTATTAAAGGCTGCCCTGAGCCCTTAAAAATTGCAGAAGCAGGACACTTTGTTCAAGAATACGGTGTTGAAATTGCAGAAAAAGCGCTTGTTCACTTAGAAATGAATAATAAATAGGCTATATCCAATGAATACAAATATAGAAAATAAAGTGATTGTTATAACGGGTGCAAGCAGTGGTTTAGGTGAAGCAACTGCGCGTTTTCTGGCTCAAAAAGGTGCTAAAGTCGTATTGGGTGCGCGTCGTAGTGAAAAACTAGCAGCTATCGTAAATGATATTCGTGCTGAGGGTGGCGAAGCTGAATATGTCACGATGGATGTCACCAAATCCGATCAGGTTAAAATGCTTGTCGACAAGGCGATTGAGACTTTTGGACGCTTAGATGTCATGGTCAATAATGCCGGCTTGATGTCAATTGCTCCGATGGCTGAGGTTAAGGTTGATGAATGGGATCGCATGGTCGACATTAATATCAAAGGAGTACTTTACGGTATCGCCGCTGCACTTCCCGTGTTTACCAAACAAAATAGTGGTCACTTTATTAATCTCGCTTCCGTTGCTGCACATAAAGTTTCACCGGGTTCGGCTGTCTATAGCGGTACAAAATTTGCGGTTAAAGCGATAACAGAAGGATTGAGAGCGGAAGTGGGTGGCAATATACGTACAACGCTATTATCACCCGGCTTAATTGATTCTGAATTAAAATTCGGTAGTTCGGATGAAGCTACCTCTCAATTTGTTAAAGATATTTATAAAGACGCCATTCCAGCGTTATCTATTGCCAAAGCTGTCGCCTATGCGATTGAACAACCAGATGATGTCGATATTAACGAAATTATTATCAGACCAACTATTCAAGACTTCTAATCTAATGTGAGTTGATCCTGCCTTTTTTGTATTTTGTTTGGCAGGTCAACGTGAAACAGTTGCTTTAAAAGGTATAAAAAATGAAAAAAACACTCGTTATTGGCGCTAATGGCCAGATTGGTAAAATAGTGGTTGAGTTGCTTCACAATCAGGATCGCCCAGTTGTCGCAATGGTTCGTAGCAAACAACAAGCTGAGAAGTTAGAAAATATAGGTGTAGAGGCTGTTATTGGCGATCTTGAAACTGATTTTGAACACGCTTTTAAGGGCTGCGATAAAGTAGTATTTAGTGCAGGTTCTGGCGGTAATACAGGCGACGATAAAACACTTTTAATAGATTTATGGGCAGCAAAAAAAGCAGTTGATTATTCTTTAAAGGAAGGTATACAACATTTTGTAATGGTAAGTGGTTTAGGCGCACAAGACCCTGACGAATTTGAATCAGAAATAAAACCCTATTTGGTGGCAAAGTATTTTGCGGATCAGTACCTATTATCCAGTGGTCTAAATTACACCATTCTTAGACCGGGAAGCCTGACTAATGATAAAGGCAACGGGCTCATAACAACCACGCGTTCGACTTCTACGAATGATTTATTCATTAGCAGAGAAGATGTCGCCAAATCAATTGAGTATTGCATTAATCGTGACGAAGTCAGTAACCAGATATTTGAACTTTATCATGGTAATGAAGTGATTAGCTCGGCATTAACCGCAAGCAATTAATTTATAAGGAACGGTTGGTCATTTCTTTAAATCGGCATTAGCGAAAGAAGCCATGGATAGTAGAGTTTTAAATAATATGCAAAACTACCTTCAAGAAATAGAAACAATCACTTCTAAAGCAGGTGAAACCGTTCCTTTACAAAGAAAAGCTTTTGAAAGAGGTTTTTCTTTTAAACACATGTCTTTTTATGAACAACTAGCGATATGGAGTTATATCTGGACGAACACCAAAGTGTATAGAGCTGAAATGTTTTGTTTGTATTTCTTGGAGGAGCATATTAAAAACAAAGATGAAATGCTGGCCGCTTGGCCAACGATTAAATTATGGCAAGACAAAATTAATCGATGGGAAACAAGCGATGGCATTTCAAAAATATATGCTCAATTAGTAGAATATGATGCAGCATTAATTTTGCCAACGTATAAAAAAATGGAATACGTCTACAAACCCATGGCATAGAAGACAAAGCATAGTGGGTTTACTTTATTACAGCGCTCATAGAAAACACTATTTACCTTTTCAAGTACTTATAGATTTGGTAGCACCTTTAATTTCTGA
This sequence comes from uncultured Psychromonas sp., assembly GCF_947489755.1. Lineage (GTDB taxonomy): Bacteria > Pseudomonadota > Gammaproteobacteria > Enterobacterales > Psychromonadaceae > Psychromonas. The sequence continues at coordinate 157,003 of NZ_CANLFB010000007.1, read as the reverse complement.
CCACGCTTATTATGTTGAAAAAGGAGTGGGTTGGACACTTAGAGAAATAGGAAATATATACCCTAAAGAGCAGGAAGAATTTCTATTTGAAAACGCAACTAAAATTTGTGCTTACGGATATAGCGCGGGTACAGAAAAGTGGGATAAAACAAAACGGGAAAAACTGAAGCAAATTAGAAAAGCAGCAAGAGTTTTAAATCGCAAAAATTCAATTTAAACATTTAAAAAGGAATAAATATGTCAAACAACAAACCAATATCAGCAGCGTTTCCTTTTGAATCTAAATTTCAAGTAGTATTAGATTCTAAAATGCATTATGTAGATGAAGGAGACAAAAATTCTAAAGATACTTTTTTACTCATACACGGAAACCCTACATCAAGTTATTTATGGCGAAACATCATTCCGTATGTAAGTGCCTTAGGTCGTGTGGTTGTTCCTGATCTTATTGGAATGGGTAAGTCTGACAAGCCCGATATAGATTATACATTTGAAGACCATATTACCTATTTAGATGCGTTTATTGAAAAGTTAGCCTTAAAAAATATCATTATAGTCATTCAAGATTGGGGTTCTGCTTTAGGTTTTAACTATGCCAATCAGCATAGAGAAAATATAAAAGGGATTGTTTTTTTTGAAGCTATGTCTCAAGTTTCTTATTGGAAAAATACGACTAAAGAGACAGAAACATTATTTAAAAAATTTCGTGACCCTGCAGAAGGGCATGAAATGATTGTTAAAAACAACTTCTTTATTGAGGCTATGCTACCCATGATGGCGGGCAGAGAATTAACTCAAGAAGAAATGGACCATTACCGAGCGCCTTATTTGGAAGAAAAGAGCCGTAAACCACTGCTTATGTGGCCTGGTCAAATTTCTTTTGATGGCGTCCCAAAATTTACCACTGACATTGTTAATTCATATAATGAATACCACAAAAATTCAGATGTGCCTAAGTTGTTATTTTATGCAGAGCCAGGACTAATCATTAATCGAGAATTAGGTGAGCATATCGCTGAAACGTGGAAAAATATTACTGCAGTAGATTTAGGTGAAGGAAAGCATTATCTACAAGAGTCACATCCACACGAAATTGGTGAAGGTATTGTCGATTGGTATAAAAAAGTTATTAAATAAACACTAATTATAGGGCTAGTGGTCAAATAGAAAAAATGCTTAAGCGTTATATTGGGTAGACTACGGAACCATGAGCAGATTTATTTGACCGCTATAATTTGACACTATAATTTGACCACGACAAAGGAAGTACCGATGGCAGCTAAATTATCCAAGTTTGAAGCAGTCGATGGCTCTGCTACATTATATACCGCCACCAAAAATAGCCTTAGATGCACGGCTATTAAACTGAGAACAGGTGGCGTTTGTTTATATAGTCCAGTGTCAGGCCTCAGTGAAGAGGCTAAAGATAGCCTAATCGAATTAGGCGAAGTCCAATATCTACTCGCCTCTATACCTACCATAATGCTGGTTTGATAGAATACTCAAAAGCCTACCCCAAAAGCTCATTTAGTGGCATCTGAGAGTGCTCATGCACGCTTGACTGACAGGACAGGGCTAACGTTCAAAGAATTATCATCGCTAGCCAATGCACTACCAGAAGGACTTACCCTAGAAGAACCCAGTGGTTTGAAAAATGGTGAGGTTTGGCTTATAGAGTCAGCGCAGATTGGCTATATTTGGCATGTTGTGGATGCCTTTTCGGGCCAAAAACATACTGAAGGCCCAATATGTGACATTGTAAAAATGGTTAAAGTATTTCCTAATTTTGGTATTAAAGATCGAAAAGTCTTTGCCAGCGCGGTAATGCAACTTATTGAAATTTCACCGCCTAAAATTTTACTGCCTTGTCATGGTGCTTTAATTAAATCACCTGAGCTGGCTGATCAGATTCGAAATTTAATACTCGAACTTGGCTAGAAAAAACCGATATTCTACGCAATTAAAAAGAGCGCTATTTATGGTAGTTCATAGGTTTAACTACTCATTTAGAGATGAATTTTTAAGTCGCTATGTGCCCCATACTTTGCTTTCGAAACAGAATTACATAACGCTCCTACTACACCATTCAATAGGAGTAGATTATGAAAGCATGGAATAAAGGAAAGCGAGTCGGTCAGAAAAAAGCATTTAAATTAGAGGAAATTTGGCGAATTCGTATACGGTTAGAATTAGAAAATAAGCTTGAACAGTTAGTTTTATTTAATTTGGCAATTGATAGCAAGCTTCGGTCAAGTGACTTAATTAAGCTCAAGGTACGTGATATTTGCACAGGCTCACTAATTCAATCTAGGGCGATAATAGAACAAAAGAAAACACACCGAGAAGTCCAATTTGAAATCACCTCCAAAACACAGCAATGTTTAAATATTTGGATCCATAGTAAAGATTTAAAACCTGTCGACTATTTATTTCCTAGTCCCAGAAAGGAAAATTACCATATTAGTTACCATTACTATTCAAATATAGTTAAACAATGGGTTGATAAACTTGGCTTAGATATTACTCAATACAATACCCATTCACTTAGAAGAACTAAAGCATCTTTAATCTATACTAAAACAAAAAATCTTCGAGCAATACAGCTACTTTTAGGCCACTCAAAATTAGAAAGTACTATTGAGTATTTAGGTGTAGAGATTGAAGATGCATTAACAATTTCAGAGTCAACAGATACATGATCATCAATATAATGCTATCCGGAAGCAAAATGCTTCCGCCCCCAAAGCAATTTAGAAACCTACAAACTTGTGGCTAATATTACTCAGCCACAAAAACTTAGTATGTGTAAAGTGATTAATGGACATCAAATAACAAGTCCAGCCTAATTTAGTTCTTTTTGTAATAATCAGAAAAATTGTCAATATAACTTTCCCAAATTGGCGTCTCACCAATCACCTCTTTTATCGTATCTATGAATTTATTCACTAATGGGGTTGGGTTACGATGCGGGTATAGTGCATGAATATCGCCTAATGTTTCAGGCAAGGTGTAATTGGTCAGCAGTGGCACCAGTCCATATTCTTTGATATTTTTATCGAGCATATAAGCGCCCAGCATTCCATAGCCAATACCCGATTTAATGGCATCAAGAATAAGTTCCGGCTCATTAACTCGATATTTCCCTTGAAGCTCCCATATTACGCCAAGCGTTAATTTCGAGTCAGCACCAATGGTAATTCGATTCACAACTAAACCGTCATTTGCATATACAACGGCTGGTAGTGCGAACAATTCTTGTGGTGTTTGTGGTGTCCCATATTCTTTTAGAAAACCTTTTGAAGCTAATAAAATCGGTTTATTCACTGCTAGCTTTCGTGCGATTAAGTTGGAATCCTGTGCCTGTCCAATACGAAAGGCAATATCATATTTATCTTCGATTATACTGCGTTTTTTATTATCTAAAATGAGTTGAACATGGACATCTGGATAAGCTTTCATAAATTTTATGATAGCTTTTTGTACGTATTGTTTGCCAAATAAAGTCGGGCTGGTGATTCGAAGCAGGCCCTTAGGCTGACTGTGGAAAGATTCAACAATCCGGTGAGTATCTGCAATGGTTTGCCTCACTAATTCTGCTTGTTTAAGTACTTCTTTTCCTGCTTCTGTTAATGATAAAGAACGTGTTGAACGATTAAGTAAACGAGTTCCTAGTTCATCTTCTAACATTTTTATTTGTTTAGATAATGATGATCTATCTATATTTCGAAGATTAGCCGCTTTGGTATAAGAACCTTGCTTAACGACATCGAAAAACAGATCTAATCTTGTTGCTATATCCATGATAAAAATCCTCGTCAGCACAAAACTACATATCGGCTTATTGTTTGCAATATCCCACTCAAAGTAGCCAGTTAGCACTTTTTATTACACTTAGACTTCTATTGTAGCAAATAACCCCCTAATCAATGGGAAAAACCTCTGATTATCTGATGTGTTTTTTAAGGAATAATAACAACCAATTAATCAATACAGTGAATGACTGAGTTGATACCTTATCAATATTGGAGTTAATACCATGAACACATTTACTATTCATACCCTAGAAACTGCACCAGAAAAAAGTAAACCGTTATTAGCGACTTCTCTTAAAAAGAACCGCATGATTGCTAACCTGCATGGCATTATTGCAGAATCTCCAGAACTGCTTATTGCCTATAATGAACTTAATAACCTTTTCATTCAGTCTTCATTTAATGCAGAAGAATTAACCGTCGTATGGCAAGGAATTAATATCGAACATGGCTGTACTTACTGTGTACCTGCTCATACTGCTATTGCAAACATGATGAAAGTAGACCCTGCATTGACAAAGGCATTGCGAGATCAACTACCAATGCCAACACCTAAATTACAAGCGTTGTTAGATTTGACATTGAGTATTGTTCGCAAACGTGGACAAGTATCAACAGAGGAGCTGAGTGCTTTTTATGATGCAGGCTACGAGCAACAACAAGTGCTAGATATTATTTTGGGACTTTCTCAAAAGACTATCAGTAACTATGTAAACCATATTGCTAATACGCCAGTGGATAAACCATTTCAAAAATTTGCATGGCAGAAGAAAGTATAAACCTGACAATATGAACATACTCATGCGTCATCATGACTGATAGTGATTAACCTAAACCTGATCCCTAATAAATTAGCCTATCGTTTGTGGTAGGTTTTGGAGATAATATGAACTTACAATTAACAACTGAAATTCCATCAACGACTAAGTAAACCCATCAATTTATCGATATTTTAGGATCTAAGATGGCTTACATAGACGTTGGCGAAGGCGACCCTATTTTATTCTTACACGGTGAACCAACATCATCTTATTTATGGCGTAACATCATGCCACACTTAGAATCGCAAGGTCGTTTAATTGCACCTGATAATATCGGCTTTGGTAAATCTGATCAGCCAGAGTTAAATTATACATTTGAAGATCATTATCTATATTTTGATGCATTTATGAAAAAAATGGACCTTCAAAACATTACCTTAGTTGTCCACGATTGGGGCTCTGGACTTGGTTTACATTATGCTCGTTTGAATGAATCAAGGATTAAAGCGATTGTGACGATGGAAGCGCTTATGGCACCTCTTCTTCCGGCAAAGAGCTACGAAGATTATCCTCATAAAAAAGCTGAATTTTCTAAAATGGTTCTTGATCCTATTAAAGGACATAAACTGATTATCGAAGATAACTGGTTTCTCGAAGTTGCGCTACCGGGTGCTATTGTTCGTCCGTTAGACAAAGCTACACACGAAGAGTATCTAAAGCCATTTCCGACTGAAAAATCCCGTATACAGGTTTACCAATGGCCTTTGGAAATACCGATTGGAGGTGAGCCCGCAGTCACTACCAAAGTGATCAGCGACTACAATACTTGGCTTGAAAATACTGACATTCCATGGTTATATTTGTACGCAACACCGGGCTCTCAAAAACCACCAGAAGCCGCTGATTATTGGGAAACTCGCGCTAAAAATATACAGATATCTTATATTGGTGAGGGTATTCACTATGTGCAAGAAGACAATCCTTATGCAATTGGCAGGGCTATCTATGATTGGTATCGTCGTATTAATAAATAATGATGGGGCATTTGAATAAGTAAGCGATGCAGAGTAAAACATTTTTAATAGCGCTGTACTTAAACTCTTATTAACGAGATATGCATAGGAATGCTTGTTAGGTGCATTTCTGTATTTAGCATAACCCCAACTTCAAATCTCTAAAGAGCCCTTGGAGGCGACCTACATGGTTGCCTTTTTTGTATCTATCGGTAATTTTTCTAGGGCGCTTTGTGCCCCTTTGCGAGATAGAAAAGTAATTCAGATAACAGAATCGTTCAAAAAAATTATTTTGATAACAACGCAGCCAATGTTTTGGACTTAGAAAAAATACGACCAACTAACCTATATTCTGGATCTATTGCGTTAGGATCATATTTTGAACTCTTCTCCACCTCAGATATAAGTATATCTTCAAGCTTTTGTTTAAAAGGATTATTAAGATGAGTTTCACTGTTAGCTAGATAAAGTTTGTCGTAAGCAGTAATAAAATGTTTTTTATCAAGTACTTCATTATGAGATAACGCCAACTTTAACGACTCTGTCAATAAATGTTTTAATGAACGATTTTCACCTTTACAAGCTGAAAACAATGCAACTGCAGTATGTTGTTCTTCAAGTTTAGGAGGCTCGGCAAATGGCATAGACTTAGCCAATCCCATGAGGTACTGGCGGTAATATTTGCTGTCTTTTTGAAGGCTAAAGTATTCAAGTTTTCTTTTTCTAACTAATCGAGAAGACCATTGAGGCTCTTCTGCAATTTTCTCTGCCCACGGCATCCCAACAAGTACAATTGGGATTTTTGCTTCTTCACTAATATACTTTAAGCCATTCGCTATTAACTGTCTTTCTTGTAGGGTTTTGAACTCTATTAATTCTTGGAACTCGTTGATAATTAATAACTCCACTTTGGCCCTAATTAAACTTTCTACTAACTTTTTAGTTAGATCAGTTTTATAACCTCGTTTTTTTCTTTGGCTACTTCCAAATAAATCGAGATCAGCTAACATTTGAATTAATGTTGCATCTAAACCTTTACCACTAGAGATACGACTGACTAAAACAGGTATTGTTTCTCTACTATTATTTTGAGTCGCCAACACTCTTTTTTTATAATGATTTATTAGATGACTCTTACCAACACCCGTATCACCCGTTAATAACATGCACTGTTGGTCTGTTTGAAACATTCTATTTAATCTTAGATCATCAAAATCATTATAAATGGTTTTAACTTGAGGGTGCATAACGATACAATCACTGAATACTCTTAACTGTTCAAGTTGAAGCTCAGATAACTCATTCATTCGAAAGCCTCTAAATCATCATCCCAATCGTCAAGTAAACCACCCAATTTATTAGGTGGTTCAGGAAGTGTTTCAAGCTTTTTAGAAATTGTACCTGTACCTGTATTACTAACATCAGCAAGTTGCGCCTGTTTTTTAATAGCTTGAAGTTTTGTTTTTCTTTTGGATGCAATTATATCTTCTTTCTCTTGCTGGACTCGATTATAAATTGCCATCCTAGCTTTTGCTAAACCTAAACCATCAACACTTTCTCGTATGATTTCACGATTAATTTTCTTAAATCTTTTATGTACATATAAACTTAAACCTTTTGTATATCCAGTAGGCTCTGTACAAGGCACTGTAAGGTAACCATCTAATTCTTCGAGATAAACATCGATGCTAGAAATATCATCAGGATCTATTTTAAAAAATTTTTCTACTGTTTCTTTAGTTTGAGGGTAATGTTTCCGATAATCAGCTAAAGCCGTTGAGTCATACATTAATCCTTCAAATTTAAATCCATTTCTAGTTAATTTTCTTTTTTTAGAAATTTTCATAAGCAGTGTAAAACGGTCTTCATCTTCAGCTTCCATTTTTAGAGGAGGATAAACATCAAAACCTTTTTGCCACTGTTTTATTGGAATTCTAGTCTCTCTGGAATCTGGAGCATAATGGTAGACATCAACAATCCATCGTTGGAATTCCTGAACAAAAGTAGAAAATGGCATAATTGCATCTTTTGCCGGGTTATATTCTTCTTTTTCAAGAATATTCGAAAAGGTTTTCCCTGGAATTTCAGATAAGAAGTATTGGTTGATCATTCCAAAAAAACGCTCAACAAAAGGCTTTAGCCAGGGTTTACGTACAGGGTTATATTGAATATTGATGCCCGTAGCTTGGCATGCGTGTTCTAGGTTTTTCGACCAAAACTCAGCCCCGTTATCGACAACTAAATTTTCAAACTTTCCATAACATGGCCAATCATGCTGAAACTCTATACCTATATTTTCTAGAGACTTAGGCTTAATAGCATGAGAAATTGCTTTTGCAACGGAGACGTATGAAGGGCATTTATAACTTAAATGAAACCCTAAAACACAACTACTAAATACATCAACAACTAGCGTTAAATAAGGTCTCCCTATTGGAACTTTGAGCTCATCATCAAGTAGAATCAAATCAAGTGGTGTGTGATCAATTTCTACACGTTCTAATACGCGCGTAGGTGGATTATGTGATGAACAGTAAGCAAACCATTGATCTGCCATGAACTTTCCATGTCGAGCGATGGCAATTGGATATGGAGGAAGAGACTTTATTCTATTATTAAACGCGTTATACGATATGGTCGGGATGTTTTCATTCACAACACTATCATTAGCAATGATAATAAGGTCTTTATAATACTGATATGCCATAGACACTTTAGGTCTTTTTGCATCTAGAAATCGATTTAACGCTTTATCAAAAAAAACATCATCCCCTTCTATTCTTTTTTTCCTATTTCCCATTTTATGATTTTCGTTTACTAGAGAAGTAATATCACCATTGTTTTCAATATACTTCTTCCGCCATCTAGCTACAGTACGCCAGTTTGGTCTTTTGGGATTATCTATGCCAAATAAGCTTTCAAGGATGGGATCTAAATTTTTTTGGGTCCATCCTTCAGTGTTCTCTTTCTCTATAAAGCTAATCAACTTATATTTATCTAAAGCATTTTCTTTCAGGGAGTCAGAGAAAGTATCTATATCTCGCTTAATTACGTTTGCGTCTTCTAATTTTACGTATTCGGAAGGTGTACTAGGCTTTATTGGTACTTCCAGTTCATCGAATTCATCATAAAAATCATTCACGAAGGACACCATAAATTAGGATTAGCACTTAGATCCTCTCGACCTAAATCAGCTTTAACAAAACCTTTATGAATTAATGCATATAGAAAAGATCGAGCTTCACCAATCGTCAAACCAAATTGAAAACTGACATCATTTAATTTAATAACACCAGATTTTTGAATTGTCTCAAGTAGCTCATTCTGAATAGCATTAAGACCATAAACGCCTGAATATCGATGTAATAACTTAAAGTTATTTAAAATTGGGTTCACACGGATTTGTTTATCTGTAACTAAAATAAGATCACACCCCAATGCCAATGAAGCTTCTCTTCTAGCTACAAATTTTTCTCTGAATAAAGGAGATGAAATTTTACTGTATGGTTTGTATTCATGAAATATTTCTACACCATCAAAATATTCAATTAGTGTATCTGGAGTGTAGGGAAGTGTTTTCCCCCTAAATTGATATTTAAAGCCTTGGGGTTGGCTTCCATAACTTTTAATTGCATCATTATATTCATGATGAAAACAGGCATCGAACTCCAGTGTACTTTCACACATAATCACATCACTAATTTTTGTACTAGCAAATTTGAATACATTTTTATTCGGTGAAGGCTTACGTAAATTTCGTATATACATGAAACAAACCTGATTGTTTTTTGTACAATCAAGTATATACTAAAGTATGGTTGTAGCGACAAATATCCCAACCATACATCACAACAGGTTATGCTTAGCGCCCAATGGCTTGTTTTACATAAACATCAAATCGATTATTTTTCATATTGATACTCATGCTAGGTTTTTTATCATTTAAAAATGGTGCATAGTCTGGTCGCTTTACCACAACCCTATATTTCGCAGCAGCTAATGCAACATCCAACAGGTCATCGGCATCTAAATCAGCACCCACAACGCCTTGGAATACACGCATCTCTTTTTTAACTAATGCAGACTTTTTTTTATGTGGGAACATCGGATCTAAATAAACAATATCAGCTTGGTTATTTTGTAGATATTCATAACCACTTGCATGAGTTAAGCGCATACGTTGTTGCATCCACTCCCCTATTTCACTGTCTAAATAAGCTCTTTCTAATCCATCTTGTAATAGCGCAGCGGCAATCGATGAACGTTCAACCATATCAACTTTACAGCCCAAAGAAGCTAAGACAAAAGCATCACGCCCTAAACCAGCAGTGGCATCTATAACATGCAGTTCAACACCCGCTTTAATACCAACTGCTTTTGCAATTGACTGCCCTTTACCACCGCCAAATTTTCGTCGATGTGCGACAGCACCAGAAGCAAAGTCAACAAAGACTAACCCTTGTTGTTTGTCATCTAATTGCTCAAGGGCCAAATATTCAGGTAGCAAGCGTAATTGAAATTGTTCACTCTTTGAGGCTAAAAAGCCCCACTTTTCTCGTAACTTCTTTGCTTTAGGCGCTAGAATATTTTCATTACAGATTAATGCGATATCCATTAATAATCCTCTTCGTTCAATGAAGTTGACAATAATGCCATCATATCTATCGGCATCGGTTTCCCTAAGTGATAACCTTGAGCGTAGTCAACGCCAATTTCTTTTAATTTTTCGATGATATCTTCATTCTCTACATATTCTGCGATAGTCTTTTTACCAAACAAATGGCTTAACTCATGAATGGTTTTAACAATACCAAAGTCTTGTTCATCACTCGCCATATCTTTAACAAAAACCCCATCGATTTTTAAATAATCTACATTCAAACGTTTTAAATAACCAAAGGAAGAAAGACCTGTACCAAAGTCATCTAATGCCAATTTACAACCTAATTTTTTCAATGAATTAATTAATTTAGATGCATTACTAAAGTTGCCTATTGCTACTGTTTCAGTGATTTCAAAACACAGCTTTTCTAGTGGTAATGAAGAGTGTGTTAATAATTGAACGAGATCTTCAATAAATTTAGGGTCGCCAAGTGACTGACCAGATAAATTAATTGAACACATATTAAGTTTTAAAACATGCTCGGGATGATTTTTAAGCCAATTTAATGTTTTAGTAATAATGATCATATCGATCTTATCAGCTAGGTTATAACTTTCAGCAATTGGAATAAATTTAGCTGGCGGTGCGAGCTCACCATTTTCATCAATCATTCTTGTTAGAATTTCATAATGTAAGTAATCATCATCGCCATCCACAGGCTTAATTAACTGGGCATATAAACAAAAACGTGTTTCATCACGTAAGGCATCTTGGACTTTAGTGACCCAGACGACTTCTTCTCGACGTAACTCTTCTTGTTTATCTTCCTCATAAACGTGGATGCGATTACGCCCTGACTGTTTAGCGGTATAACAAGCACTATCCACACAATTAAGGGCTTGTACGCCATCTCTTGAGAAAGTAGATAGCTCAGTGAGGCCGATACTAATACCTAATGAAAAATGGTGTTCTTCCCATAAAAAATAATGCTTAGCAATACCGGAGATGATGGTTTCAGCAACTTTATGTGCTTCTTCAAGCTCTAACATTGGTAAAATAATGGCAAATTCATCTCCACCTAATCGAGCGACCATTGCACTACTGGGTACACTTTCGGTCAATATCGTGGCGATTTGTCTTAAAACCTCATCTCCTGCGTGATGCCCACAGGTATCATTGATAATTTTAAATTTATCCATATCCAAATACATTAAGCTACAGGGATTATTTGATGTTTGAATTTCTTGTAGACTTTTATCTAACTGGCTTTCAAAAAATAAACGATTTTTTAACCCAGTAAGATAATCATGCGATGCACGGTAATTTAACTCTTTCGAAAGCTCGTAACGTTCAGTGATATTTTCACACACTAAGAAGTACTGATCATGACCTTCTATTTTTCTTACACGTTCATTAATCCAAACTTTTCTGCCATTTTTTGTTGAGTAGGATATTTCTCGCGTTAGCAGCATCCCTTCTCGATCGGCACATTCAGCAAGGTAATCTTTTAGTTCATTAATATTAACCAATTGAGAATAAAGTGTGACAAGATTTCGGCCAATTAACTCTCCGTCAGCATAACCTAATAAATTACAGCCAAACTTATTACAAGATAGAATCAAACCTTGTACGTTTAACATGAGTAACATTGAAGGACTTTCATCTAATAAAAGGTTTGAACGTTTGTTAGCCTTTTGAACTTCTTCTTCTACTGCTTTAATACTGCTGATATCACGAGCTTCAACAATAATTGAGGTGATTTCATTACGACTATTACCTATCGCTTGATCATTTTTAACCGGTTGGATGAAAACATCAAAAGCAGAACTTTCATTATTTTTATTAATTAATCGACATTCAAATCGAGCCGTTTTTCCCACTCGTGCTTGGCCCATCGCAGATTTTAGTTTTCTTTTACTCGTCGCATCATGTTGCCACCAAGGTGTTTCCCATAATATCTCGCCATTGATATCTATTTCAGACATTTCAATAAAGTCTAAAGCCGTTTGGTTGGCCATTTTAACTTCACCAACCAGGTCTAAGATAAATATAAAGTCATAAGAAACATTAAAGATATTTTTAACCCTTTCATGCTCTGTTTTTAATAAAGAAGCGTTCACTCTTAAATGATGATATTTACGCCATATCCATACAAAGACTAATGTAAAAGTCAGTAAAATAATCAATAGCGTCATAAAGCCAAAATTAATTTTATTTTCAGGATCTGGTTGGTTTATAACTTGATATTTATTAGATAAAGTATTCTCTTCAATACCCCATCTTAATAACTCTGCATACTGAATAAGAGGGTTATTATTTAAGTTTATTTCTACAGGTAAATCTTCTATTGAAGTCCCTTGTAAAAGCTGTAACACTTTATCTGCAGCAACTTCCCCCTGAACAATACCACTTGTAACAACGCCGCCTAATACGCCTTCAATTAAGTCATGTTGATGTAATACAAACAAAGGAATTCTAGCGATCGATGTTAGTGACTTAAGCATTTCAGTGCGGTTTATAAATACACCGTCTTTATCTCGAGAAAAATCACTAAAAATCAATACGCCTCTATTAGGTGCTTTACTGATTATTTTCTTTAAGGAAACAGCTGTTTCTTCACTTAAAATAGTTACACTTTGTTTCGTTATTTTAGAAAGCTGTTGGATGGTTTCCTCGGTTAATTTACTCGCAGAGGATGTGCCCGTTACAATATAAATATCCGTTGCTTTAGGAAATAGATCGATCGCTAATCCCACGGTATCAAAAATATTTTCAGGTTCTACAACCGCGGATAATTTATAAGAAAAATCAGCTGATGAATGATTTTTTAACTTAATACCTGTCATGATAATAGGCGTATTAATAAATAGCCGCTCACCATAATCTTGCACTAATTTAAGCGCATTCTCGCCACTAGTAATAATGGCATCGAAGTGCTTAGTTGCAAATTTTCTTGACAGAAAATCGACATGTCGAATTAATGCTTGTGCTGGCATGGTTTGATTGCTGTCTAAATACGATACATATAATGAAATATTGTTATCTTTAAACTTTTTTTCAATGCCTTTTTGAATTTGACGTGTTTGCTCATCCCCTTGATAACCAGAATGTAACACCAATACTTCAGCAGATAGGACATTGATAGAATAGAAAAATAAGAAGAAAGCACAGTATCTAAGCATACTTTTTTTGAAGATAAATTTTAAAGACGTTAACAAGATAATTTCCATATAAAAACAAATGTCTATTCAACCATCATATACTTTATTAGGCACAAAAAAAAGCCAGTCAATAGACTGGCTTTTTCGTATACATTATAACGTTATAAAGGCGTTATGATGTATAACAAGTCACCGCTTGATACTTGCTGACCATTAGTATTAATGATGCGTTCAACACGGAATTTAGTCTTCGCATCATAAAGTACTGCGTCTTTACGATTGAAGCTACCTAACGTGATTGGTGAGAACATTTTCATTGCTTCCATTAAGCCTAATGTTTGTTCAACATTAACAATATCGCCTTCAAGCACAAAGTCAGGTTCTGCAGGTGAAGAAGCGCGGTAGAAAATACCAGCGCTTTGAGCAATAACTTTTAACTCGTTACTACCATCAACCTGAATAGACTCTGCAACACCTTCAAGACCAGAGGCAGCTGACGCTTCCATTTCATCGATCATCACTTGTTGGTCAAGTGTTGCCATGAATTTAGGTAAGTAGGTTGTATCGTATACACCGTTTAAGAATGTTTCATCTTTTAAGATACGTTGCAATAGTGGAATATTAGTCGCAATTCCTTTAATGCTCACTTTATCTAAGAAGGCCAATAACTTCTTAACAGTATCGTTACGATCTTTACCATGACAGATAAACTGACCGACTAAACTATCGTAGTACGGAGAAACCTCTTTACCTGTTGCAATCATTGAAATAACTTCAACGTCATCTTGCTCAGGAATAATACACTCAGCCACTTTACCAGGGTAAGGTAATAACTGCATGATACCGTCAGAATCTAAGCCAGCTTTCTCAGCTGTAACACGTACTTCAATAGCATAACCTTTCTTCTGAGGTTTCAAGTCTGAAATGTCGCCACCCGATGCAATATCGTATTGTGCTTTAACAATATCAATACATGATGTTGCTTCAGTAACTGGATGCTCTACTTGTAAACGCGTATTCATTTCCATGAAGTAGATATCATCTGCATCTAAGTCATAGATGAATTCAACCGTACCCGCGCCCATATAATCAACAGCGTTAGCTAGTGCAGCAGTATGTTTCAATGCTTCTTTTTCTAATCGTTCTGGTAACATAGTTGATGCAGACTCTTCAACTACTTTTTGGTTATTACGTTGAACAGAACAATCACGAATACCTAATACTTTAGTATTACCAAATTTATCACGTAATAATTGCACTTCGATATGACGTAGAGACGTAATGTATTTCTCTAAGTACAAGTCGCCATTACCAAATGCACTACGCGCTTCAGCAGAAACTTGGTTAAAACCAGCAAACATATCTTCAGCTTTTTCAATCACTAAGATACCTTTACCACCACCGCCATTTACTGCTTTAAGCAACACAGGGTAACCCATGTTGTTTGCGATATCTAACGCTTGCTCTGCACCACTTAAAATACCGTGAGAACCAGGAACAACTGGAACTCCGTTATCTTGTGCCGTTTTAATTGCGTTTGATTTGTTACCCATAGTCAACATGCTGTTCATGCTTGGACCAACAAAGTTAACTTTGTGGCTGACACATAAATCGGCAAAGTGAGGGCTTTCAGATAAGAAACCGATACCAGGATGTAATGCATCAACTTGCTCATATTCAGCAACTTTTAATACAGAACCCGCATTCAAGTAACTTTCATCAGATGTATTACCACCTAAACAAACCAGTTTATCGCCTTCCCCTAACATATCAGCAGGAACTGATGTCATATCAGGGTCTGACGCAACCAATACCACATTAATATCATTCTGTTTCGCAATACGGATCAGTTTAACCGCAGTACAACCACGAGCATGGATTAATACTTTTTTCACTGGGTGCATTAATTGACGAGGGTCAGATTTAGAGACGTTATCATCAGCAAGATTACAAACAGGAACAAAACCAGATAGTGCGCGTTGAATTGTTTCTTCAACAGTCACAACAGGCATTGGCATGTTTTCATCAATTTCACGTAACTTATCATTCAAATCATCAGAAAATGGGTTGATAACTAAACCATCCATTGCACCAGGTACACGTGATAAGTAGTTAGATAACGTAGAGGTTGATGGTAAATATGCAGGTACCACCATTTGACCAGCAAACGGCATATTAGTACCTGATAGGTAATAGGTTTGTGCCATAGGATGCGTTACAAAACTCGCTTGTGCACCACCAGTACAGTCACCATAACCAAACATAACAACCGGTAAATCATTGTCACGAATAAAGCGTGTAATTCGGTCATTAACAACAGACATAGAGAATAGTGCAGCAGCACCTTCTTTCGTTTGCATACCACCAGAACTGATGAAAGCAACAACTGGTAAATGTTGTTTTGCACATTTAACTAATAGCGCACAGAATTTTTCTGCACTGGCCATATCAAACGCACCGGCTTGGAAAGATAAGTTAGAAACAGCAACACCAACGCGTTGGACTTCACCATTTTCTAATTTAAATTCACCTGTACCTGTAATTAAACCACATGGTTTGATGTTTTTATCTAATGCATCTTCAACAGATAAACGGAAACCAGGGAACTCTAGTAGGTTAGCCGTCATTAAGTCTGCTTTAGACTCTTGAAAGTTTCCAAAGAATTTTGCAATGATTGCTTGATGAGAATTATTCTTTTTGCTTTTTTCTGAACGTAATACCGCTTGAATCAATAGATCCTGGTAACCCATGGTTAAACGGTTCCAGAAATCTTTACGACGACCAATTCGAACAGGGTTAATAGCACCGTTGTAAGAACTTTCGTTATCGCGACTGTTGTAATATTCAGGCAATAATTTTTCGAACAAGTAAGTCAATATTACAAATAAACTAGAGTTCATTTGTGGTGCACCGATACTCTTCCACTCTTCAACTTTAGCTAGGATTTCGCCACGCTCAGCTTGCTCAGTAAAGTATTGTAGCCATGCATTAAACGTTACTTTTAATTGTTCGTAATCGTCATCACTTACTTTACTTAGCGCTGCTTTTAGTGAGCTGCGTACTAACGAAGATACTGACTCACGAGAAAGCTCTTTCGTCGCCATCGCTTCTTTTGCAATAGACGCTAAGTTACCCATCGTATTATCGTATAACGCATTAAATACAAGCATATGACGACAATGAACAATAAAGCATTCACGTGTTTCTACATGTGAAACCACGTCAATAATATTCAGTTCAGCTAGAACAGGCCACTCTTCTGTCAACGGTACTGCTTTCTCATTTTCTAAATGTTTAATAAGAGAATGAAAGTTATTTTCAGCACTTGTTTTCCAGCGATTATATAAAGACCAAGTTAGATTAATCATTAGCGTGCTACGAGCATTATCGTAGTTTGCTTTTGGCTCACCTAAAATAAGTTTTGTTAATGCATTACGTTCAACGCCTTTATCTTCGCGTTTTTGTAAAAATGTTTTCCAATTTTTATTTAACGTATCGTCATAAATTAACTTATCTGGATTTTCTAACCAGTTTAAGAATACTTGTTTACGATCAGCTTCAACACGTGCTTTTAAATCACCTTGTGGAATGGTTAATTTAGATAGACGGCCATATTCGTTCTTTTGAATCGCTTTAATACGTGAACGTAATGTTAAGTAACGCATGTAACGGTAAGTCGTACCGAATGCATTATTATGAGATGTTGGGTTTTTAGCTAATAAACGCGCTTCATTTGCATTTTCAATCGCTGTTAATTTACTTGAAGGCTCAAGGTAACGCGATAAGCTACGGTTATAATGTTCTAGGATATCTGGATATTTACGAACAAATTCAACTGATTTTGATTCGATAGATAAAATACCAGAAATAATCGCTTTTTGAAGGTTATGTTGGCGCTCATCTTGGTCAACAGGTGAATAATCAACGATACCGTCGATACACCCCATTTCAAGTAGCTCTTCAGGTGAGACACCTACTGATTGAGCACATTCTTGCCAAGACAAGTTGTATTTACGAGCAATACTTTGCAAACCTTTTGGCTGAATAGTATTGAAGATACCGTCACGAACAGATAATAAAATATTAGCTGTCGCCAGAGGAATTGCACCACCAGAATAACCAACACCCACTACTATACCGATAGTAGGAACATCAACATTGGCACTTTCAGTGATCATTTGAGAGATACTGTGTGCTTGATTTTGGCTATTAGCTTCTTCGCCCGCATCCGCTCCCGGTGTGTCAATTAAATACACAATAGGTAACGACATATCCGCAAACTTACGGATTGCTTTGCTTGCAGCTAAGTGATGCTCAGGCATCCAAGCACCATTATTTGAACTACGTTCTTGTGCAATTATACCAATACGACGGCTGTAGCCACCAAAGTCTAATTCCATTTCAGCAGAGTAAAAAGCACCGTTTGATTGCTGTGTTACGATTTTACCGTTAAAGCCTTCAATAATACTTTTAGAGCCAGGACGTTTATTACTTTCAGCTGGCGTTACTGTGCGCGCAATGTATGCATCAACATCTAGCTTTTTAATCGTCGCTAGATTCGATTTAACTCGCTGACTTTCAATAAGACCTTCTACACCATCTGTATTTGACGGTAATGAATTATCTGGAAATAAAGAAAAGTCTTTTGCGATATGCTCAGCATGAATAAATAGCGGATCTGCAATATTATTCACTTCAAACTGAGAAGATGAAGGTTTTCCTGTCATATAATTACCCTTACAAGAAAGTGATGGAAAAAATAAATGTCGTAATTTACAACTTATTAGCATTTGATTCCACTATTGAAGTCTAATCAATATAAATCATTTACTAATAAATTGTATATTGTGAAGCCTGAGCCAATAATAGCCCATTAATGGCGCTATTCTGTTCTATTCAGATAAAAAAAACAACAAATAGAAGCAACACTATTAACTTATGAGGTGAATATTATAACATCTTATAACATATAGTTATCTGGAAGCTCAATTTGAGCTACACCCGTTTCAACCGCAGCACGTGCAACTGCACCAGCAACACTTTTTAATAAACGAGGGTCCATTGGTTTTGGAATAATGTAATCTTTACCAAAAGTAAGCGCACGACTTCCACTTGCGTCTAATACGGCTTGTGGTACTGCTTGCTTAGCAATGTCACGAATCGCATTAACCGCCGCCACTTTCATTTCATCATTAATATCTGTTGCTCGCACATCTAAGGCACCACGGAAAATAAATGGGAAACATAAAACGTTATTAACTTGGTTAGGGTAATCACTACGTCCAGTCGCCATAATAAGATCATCTCGAACAGAATGAGCTAACTCAGGTTTGATTTCAGGGTCTGGATTTGAACAAGCAAAGATAACCGGGTTTGGTGCCATTAATTTAACATCTTCAGCCCCTAGAACATTCGGACCTGATACACCAACAAACACATCGGCACCACAGATAACATCTTGCAAAGTACGTTGATCAGTATTGTTCGCAAAACGTTGCTTATATTCATTAATATCATCACGACGAGTATGAATGACGCCTTTACGATCAAGCATGTAGATTTTTTCGCGTAATGCCCCACATTTAATTAATAGCTCCATACAAGCAATGGCCGCAGCACCCGCTCCCATACACACTATTTTAACATCTTCAATACTTTTACCTTGGATGTCTAACGCATTGAGCATCGCCGCTGCGGTTACAATAGCAGTACCGTGTTGGTCATCATGAAAAACAGGAATACTACAGCACTGCTTTAATTCTTTTTCTATGATGAAACATTCTGGTGCTTTGATATCTTCAAGGTTAATACCACCGAATGTGTCTGCAATATTAGCAACCGTATTAATAAATTCTTCTGGCGTACGGTGTTTTACTTCAATATCTATCGCATCAAGATTAGCAAATCGTTTAAATAATAATGCTTTACCTTCCATTACCGGTTTAGACGCTAATGGACCTAAATTACCTAGTCCTAAAATAGCAGTACCGTTTGTAATAACCGCAACTAAATTACCTTTAGCTGTATATTTATAGACATCATTTGGGTTCGCAGCAATTTCTCTCACTGGCTCAGCAACACCTGGACTATAAGCTAATGATAAGTCGTCTGCTGTTTCAGCGGAAGTAGTTAACTCGATGCTTATTTTTCCTGGTTTAGGAAATGCATGATAATCAAGGGCTTGTTGGCGTTTGTCTGACATTTATAAATTCCATTATGGTGAACTAAGTAATTTGAGTTATTTTTAACGAGTAAAGTGTGATGATAGTCAAGTTTTGATCATAATCACAGGGTTAATTCATATTATACGCGCAAGTTAGCAAAGATAACATATTGCTGTTAGTGAGCCTTTTTAAGGTAAAACACGTTAGATACTCAGATTTCAGATACAAAAAAAGCACCCTAAGGTGCTTTTTAAAAAACGTGGTAGTTATCTTATTTAGAAGATAAAGCACCGAAACGTTTTTTGAACTTGTCAATACGACCGCCAGTATCAACAACACGTTGAGTACCAGTGTAGAATGGGTGACAAGCTGAACAGATATCTAAAGTTAGCTCTTCTTTACCAAGCGTAGAACCAACTTTAATAACGTTACCACATGAACAAGTTGCAGTAACTAATTTGTATTCTGGGTGAATTTCTTTTCTCATTGGGAAAACCTCTATTTAGGCCGTGTCGCTGCTCAGCTTGAATGAATTATTTCATTCAACAAAGTACCACACGTATTTATCATTGTATTACAGGTTGCGGATTGTATAGTAACGAATAATAAAAGTACAACTTAAAATAATTAAAATTTAACACTTAATTACGATGATAAAAAACAGGTTATAAATGGCCGTCAAGCAAGGCATAGCTGCATTTGGTCCTGCCAACAATTTTATGATTTATCCACTATATAAATCAATAGGATCAATGTAAAAGAACAAAATAGAAGTCTTAAACAGAACAGCACTACTAAACAGGTTACAATACAACTTCATTCTATACTTTATCATTTAAAACATATCAACTATGACTAAACCAATAATTTGCAGAGTAGCATTAGCTATTCCTTTACATAGACAATTTGACTACTTACTTGCGGCACATCTTTGTCCAAAAGATTCAAACTCACTGGTTGGTTGTCGTGTATTAGTCCCTTTTGGTGGCGGTCCGCGTAAACAAATTGGTGTGATCACGGCAACACCAGAAGAATCTGATTATGCGATTGATAAATTAAAGTCCGTATCACAACTATTAGACCAGCAACCTTTATTGAGTTCAGGCTTATATAAGCTATTAAATTGGGCAGCCATATATTATCAACACCCTTTTGGTGATGTATTTCAGCAAGCTATCCCAACGTTGTTACGAAAAGGGAAAGCGGCGACCTTTAAAACACAAGAGTATTGGAAATTAATTGAAGAAGATGTAAACCTTGAGCAATTATCTCGCGCTAAAAAACAATTAAATGCTGCAACATTATTACAAAACTCCCCGCTCGCTTATGAACAGTTAAAAAGCCAAGGTGTCACGCGTGCAACCTTAAATAGCCTATTAGAAAAAAGATTGGTTGAGCATTACGAAAAAATGCCAGAGACGAACTTAACGTGGCCATATGACATACGAGAGTTACAAGAAAAGCCTAACTTAAGCACCGAACAAGCAATCGCAGTGACAACAGTAACGCAGCAGTTAAACAAATTTAAATGCTACTTATTAGAGGGTATTACTGGTAGCGGTAAAACAGAAGTTTATTTAAACATTCTTAAAGCAGTATTAGAGCAAGGGCAACAAGCATTAATTATTGTGCCTGAAATTGGATTAACGCCACAAACAGTCAAGCGTTTTAAAGCGCGTTTTAATGTCCCTATTTACTTAAAACACTCCGCATTAAATGAACAGCAGCAATTAGAAACCTGGTTACATGCACAGCAAGGTAGTGCAGCTATTGTTATTGGTACTCGCAGTGCTATCTTTAGTGACTTTAAAAACCTCGGTTTAATTATTTTAGACGAAGAGCACGATGCCTCTTTTAAACAGCAGGATAGTTTTCGTTATCATGCGCGTGATTTTGCAATAAAGCGTGCTTCAGAACAACACATCCCTATCTTATTAGGATCTGCGACTCCTGCTTTTGAATCTCTTAATAACGCACTATCCGGTCGTTATCAGCATTTATTTTTAACGCACAGAGCAGGTAATGCTAAACCACCTAGAAACGATCTCATTAACCTAACGGGGTTACCGCTTAAGTCAGGTTTGTCTCCACAATTAATTGAATTAATGCAACAACATCTGGCAAAAAATAATCAAGTCATTTTGTTTTTAAACCGTCGAGGTTATGCACCCGTTTTAATGTGTCATGAGTGTGGATGGTTAGTAAAATGTGAGCGTTGTGATGCATTTTATACTTACCATAAAAGTGCTAACTATTTGCATTGTCATCATTGCATGGCTACGCACCCGGTTCCCGAACAATGCCATGACTGCGGTTCTACTAATTTACACTCTACAGGTGTCGGAACAGAGCAACTTGAAGAAACATTAAATCAGCTATTTCCCAATCATCCAACAGTGCGAATTGACCGAGACAATACGCGTAAAAAAGATAGTTTCAATAATTACCTTGATGATATTAATAGCGGTAAATATAAAATATTACTCGGCACACAAATGCTCGCTAAAGGGCATCATTTCCCAGACGTCACATTGGTGGCTTTAGTCGATGTGGATGGTGCTCTTTTTAGTAATGACTTCCGAGCAAGTGAGCGATTAGGTCAGCTATTTACACAAGTAGCTGGAAGAGCAGGACGTGCAGAGAAAAAAGGCCAAGTAGTTTTACAAACTTTTCACCCTGAACATAATTTATTACAAGAACTAGTGAATAACGGCTATGGTGACTTTTCACGTACGGCATTACAGGAAAGAAGAATGGCACAACTACCGCCTTTTTCTTTTCAAGCACTGATTAGAGCTGAAGCATTAAATGCAACACAAGCAGAAAACTTCCTGACGCTATGTAAACAAATTTTAAATCAAATCGCAGATAATAATAAAGTCAGTGATAGATTATTAATATTAGGGCCAATCCCAGCGTCAATGGAAAGAAGAGCAGGAAAATACCGCTTTCAATTATTGCTACAAAGTGAACAAAGGGTTTTGATAACAAAAACATTAAACATCGCATTAGCGCACTTTGAAAAATTACCAGAAGGCAGGAAAGTACGTTGGTCGATTGATGTTGATCCTATCGATTTCATCTAAGTATAAATATAGATATAAGTACAACCTTAAAGAGGATTGATTAACTAGCGCAGTTACACAGAATTATTTACAGGGTCATAAAAGCAAAAAGCCTAATAAGCACATCTCAATGTATTATTAGGCTTTTTGCTTTATTTATTTTAAAAATTTTCTATGTAACCTTTATTACTCGCTCACAGTAGATTAACTAAATTCGGCGAGCATCAGACACATCTTTTAGTTGCTTTAATTTAACCAATAGCATATTGATCTCTTTGTTATTTTGAACTTCTAAAGACAGGTCAATAGTCGCCGTTAACGTCTTCGTATTGGTTTGACTGTTAACACCTAAGAGGTTGACTTTTTCATTGGATAATACGGTTGTAATATCTTTCAACAAGCCATTTCGATCATCTGCAATTAAGCGCAACGTTAATGTATAACCTGATGATTGAGAGTCTCCCCAGTTTGCATTAATAATACGTTCTGGATGTGCGTCTTCTAAATCGGCTAATTGTTCACAGTTTTTTCTATGAATTGAAATACCACGTCCTTGCGTAATATACCCAACAATACTTTCACCAGGCACCGGCTGACAACATCTTGCAATGTTATGCATTAAATTACCTACGCCATCGATAATAATGTCTTTGCCTGTATTTTTAGGCGCTATTTGTATTTTACGGTTTTGTAACTCTAATAGTGCAGCTGCATCTTGTTGCTCTAGTGTTTGCTGATGATAAAAACCATCTAAAAAGTGAACAAGCTGGTTAAGGCGCAGATCGCCATTACCAATTCCCGCATAGATATCATCGGTTGTGCCGACATTAAAACGCGTGATTGCAGGTGTGATGTCAGTTAACTTCAAATCGACTTTAACAAGCTCAGCTTCTAATAACTCTCGGCCAGCTACAATATTTTTATCACGATCTTGCTTTCTAAACCAAGTCGCGACTTTATGTCGCGCTCTTGGCGCATTGATATAACCCAATTGTGGGTTTAACCAATCACGGCTTGGATTTGGTTCTTTCTGAGTAAGAATTTCAATTTGATCGCCGGTTTTCAATTGATAGGTAAAAGGAACAATATGATTTGCTACTTTTGCACCAATACAACGATGCCCAATCAGGCTATGAATATAATAAGCAAAATCAAGTGGTGTAGAGCCTGCAGGTAAATCGATGACTTCACCTTTAGGTGTAAAGACATAAACGCGGTCATTAAATACTTGGCTACGAATTTCTTCAACTAAATCATCGCCATCGGTCATATCCTCTTGCCATGCTAAGAGTTTACGCAACCATGCTATTTTTTCTTCGTAGTTACTGGCTGATTTACCACCAGCACTCCCTTCTTTGTATTTCCAATGTGCCGCAACGCCCATTTCCGAGTCTTCATGCATCTGTTGAGTACGTATCTGAACTTCAACAGGTTTCCCACTATCGCCTAAGACAACCGTATGAATAGATTGATAACCATTAGGTTTAGGGTTGGCAATATAATCATCGAATTCACGAGGAATATGACGCCACTTAGTATGTATTGCGCCTAATGCGGCATAACAATCTTGTAATTTTTCAACAACAACACGCACCGCGCGTACATCATATAGCTCATCAAACTGCAGATCTTTTTTCTGCATTTTGCGATAAATACTATAAATATGCTTAGGACGCCCATAAGCCGTCCCTTCGATATTCATTTCAGCGAGTGATGATTTAACAGTTTCAACAAAATCTTGAATGTAGTTTTCACGGTCAATGCGTTTTTCATCAAGCTGTTTAGCAATATTTTTGTAGGTTTCAGCTTGCAGGTAACGAAAAGAAAGGTCTTCTAATTCCCATTTTAACTGCCCTATTCCTAGGCGGTTTGCTAATGGTGCATAGATAGTTGAGATTTCATGTGCCAATTTAACTTTAGTGTCTTCATCAGCGATTTTAACTTGGCGTAGGTAACATATTCGTTCAGCCAACTTAATAACCACTGCACGTACGTCTTCAACCATTGCTAATAGCATGTGTCGTAAGTTATCAACTTGAGATTCGGCGTTCTGTTTGTTACCACGACTTTGTAAGGCTCTAATACCTTCCATTTCCATTGCGCCTTTTGCTAATTTAGCAATACGCGTTGGCCATAACTCATCAACTTTTTCAGTACTTAAGACATCTTGGGCGAGTAAAGGAAATATTAAAGCTGCATTTAAAGTGTCCATGTCCATGTTCAAAGTCACTAAGATCTCAACCATTTCACAGCCTAATTGCAATGCAATAATCTGTTGTTCTGAGTCACATAAACCACTCACTTTATTATAGTTTTCGAATAAGTTATCTTGATCTTGTTTACTTAAACCAAATGTTGTCACCCACATTTCTGGGTCATTTAATGCACTTTGGTAAAAATGTGTATCACGAACTGAAACCATCTAACTCTCCAAAAAAAGTAGCTGAATATTTAAGTTGGAAGTAAAAATTAACGCTTATAGCATGATGTTTAAATATCGAGTCATCACCTTTAAAAAGGATAAATATAGACGCTATCCCTTTTGATTTAATTCACATGAAGCGATTCTATTTTATAGAGGCTTCCCATTAATTTATATTTGAATCGCCAACTAAAAATCATTTAATCAAAAAACTAATAATACTTAAAATTATTAACTTATAAAGCCATTGTCTATTTATTATTGTGACAATGGCGTTTTAAACGTAGATTATTTTTTAGTAAATAATGCCATTGACTCCATATGTGCAGTTTGTGGGAACATGTCAATCAAACCTAATTTAGCTAATGTGTAACCTTGCTCTAATAGTAATGCACTATCTCTTGCTAATGTCACCGGATCACATGAAACATAAACAATATGGCTTGGTTTTTTATTGGCGACAAACGCCATACACTCGGCAGCCCCCGCTCTAGCAGGATCTAGTAATATTTTATCGTAACGTTGTTGTGCCCACTCTGCTTTTAATTCATTCAAGTCGCTTAAGTCTGCTTGATAAAAGGCAACATTAGTTAAATGACAATGCAGGGCATTCTGTGCACCACGGTCGACCATTTTTTGAATGCCTTCAACCGCAACAACTTGTGCAACATTTTTAGCAATCGGCAAGGTGAAATTGCCTAACCCACAAAACAAATCTAAGACATGATCCGTATTTTTTAATTCAAGCCAATTAATCGCTTGTTTAACCATTTTTTTATTAATATCTGCATTTACTTGTAAGAAATCATCGATATTAAACTCAAACTCACAATCTTGTTCTGCTAACGAATAGGTCAACTTATGTTGTTCTGTTAAACATTGAATATCAGTCGGGCTGCTTTGCGCATAAAAATGTAATTGATGTTCTTCAGAAAAGGCAATGATTAATGCAATATCTTGATCTGACAATGGTTTTAAATGGCGTAATAACACGGCAACCGTATTATCCGCTTCAACCAACTCAATGTGGCCTAATGCCATTTTGCCTTGCAGTTGATTTAACAACGCTTTAAGAGGCAAAATTAATTGTGATAATGCAGGCTTTAATACAGGGCATTTTTGTTGATTAATGAGTTCATTACTGCCTGAACGACGAAAGCCCATTTGTACTTTCTTGGTTTTTTTATCGTACATCACACCAAAACGAGCACAACGGCGATAAGCCCAGGCATCAGATTTTAATGTTGCTTGTAATTGTGTTGGTTTATGTTTTGCGAAACGTTCAAACAACGTCATCAGACCCGTTTTTTTTATATCAATCTGAGTCGCTTGTTCAACATGCTGTAAATGGCAACCACCACATTCTTGATAATGTTCGCAATGTGGCTCAATACGCAGATCACTCTTTTGCTGTATTTTTAGAATACTGGCTTTTTTATAACGTTTTTTATCTTCATCGATAGAAACGTCAACAATTTCACCAACTAAACCACCTTCGACGAACATCGGCTTATTTTGATGGAATAACATCCCTCTGCCTTGATGATCGAGCTTATCAATCTGGCAATGCTTGATTATGTTGTTATTTTGCTTATTTGTACGCGATGTTTTGAAGAACTGGGCCATAAATATTTCACAGGTGAAGTAAGCTATGCCATGATAGCAATTACGTTTATCGGAACGCTATTGTCACACAAAAAATACAAGCATTCATTACTCCATTGAAATTAGATTTTACCTTATGACTAAATACGGCCTACGCGCACAAGTTATTGCCTACACTGTTCTACCGACTGTCCTTATCGGTGGGATTTTAGCAGGTTACTTTTCATTTCATCGTTTTCAACAAGCCGATGAATTTTTAATTGATCGCGCATTAAATATTGCAGATGCGCTATCTATTGCCAGTGAATACGGTATGCAGGATGAAACCAGAACAATTCTGCGCCGATTGATTGGTACAACACATCGAAAAAATAGCCCAATGATCAAAAGTATCGCTATTTTTACAGCTGATAATCAATTATTTGTTATTAGTAATTATCATCGTGACTATCAAAAGTTGCGTTTAGATAAAGACCAACCAATACCCGACTTGCCACAAATCACAACTTTAGATGACAGTATTATCATCCATAGCCCAATTATTGATGAAACAAACTTTTTAGAGTATCAACTAACCTTCGACCAACCCCGAAAAGTGGTCGGTTATGTTGCGCTTGAAATAAATAGAGATCAGATTGAGCTACTACTTTATCGTGATGCCGCCTTTTCCTTATTAGTGGTGTTGTTAGGTATTATAGGCAGTTTATATTTGGCCTTTAAACATGCTAAACGTATTACAGCACCTATTTCAGACATGGCATCGGTCGTTGAAAAGATCAGTTTAGGTCGATTGAACTCTCGTGTTGAGGGTGAATACACGGGTGAAATAGGTTTACTGCAGCATGGTATTAATGAAATGGCATTAGCGATGTCGAAACACCATGAAGAGATGCAAGAAAGTATTGATTTAGCGACCAGTGAATTACGTGAAACGCTTGATCAAATGGAAGTACAAAACATTGAGTTAGACATTACGCGTAAAGAAGCGCAACAAGCAGCTTCTGTTAAGTCTGAATTCTTAGCAAATATGAGTCATGAATTACGTACGCCATTAAATGGTGTAATTGGTTTTGCAAGACAGTTATTAAAAACACAAATGACCAATAACCAAATGGATTATTTACAAACGATTGAGCGTTCCGCGGGTAATCTACTAAACATCATTAATGATATTCTCGACTTTTCTAAGCTAGAAGCCGGTAAATTAGATCTTGAACATATTCCTTTCGAAATCCGTGAATCGATTGATGAAACAATGCATTTATTAGCGCACAGTGCACACGAGAAAAATATTGAATTAAGTTTAATGGTTGATGAAGATGTGCCACAAGAATTAATTGGTGATGCGATGCGCCTACAGCAGATATTAACTAACTTAGTAGGTAATGCGATAAAATTTACTGAGCAAGGTAATATAGAAGTTAAGATACAACGTACTGAACAAGAAAAGGATACCGATAAAAGCATCAATCTTAAATTCATTATCTCAGATACAGGTATTGGCATCTCAGAAGTACAACAAGAGCAATTATTTAAAGCCTTTGGACAAGCAGATAGCAGTATCACTCGTCAGTATGGCGGTACTGGTTTAGGCCTCGTTATCACGCAAAAACTAGTCAATGAAATGAAAGGTAGTATTGACTTAATCTCTACCCCTAATGCAGGGTCTACTTTCTGGTTTACGATCGCCATTGAAAGATGTACTCGCGTACCACTCGCTTCACTTCCGTTAGAAAGGTTATCTAACCGTAGCGTCTTGGCTTACGAGTCAAATGAATATGCTGTACGTGCTTGCTCTCAATTGCTAACTCAATGGAAAACTAATGCCACGATTACTGAAACTGATATTCAATGGCAAAAAGCACTGAGTAAACGTTATGACAGTATTGTCATTGGACATAGTAATAATACTAATATCACTCCACTGCTAGCCCATATAGAAGAAGCAAAAGAATACACAGATAATATCATTGTATTGCTTAACTGCAGCGATCCAAGTGTGTATGAACAATTAATGGAAACGGGTATTACTCATTGTTTAAACAAGCCAGTTAACCATAAAAACTTTGCCAATGCCTTAGTCTCTAATGAGACAACACCGACAAGATTACAAATATCAATGCCGATACAACGCAAAGATATTAATGTTATGGCTGTCGATGATAATAGAGCAAACTTAAAACTTATCTCTGCCATGTTAACCGATAGGGTTCACCGGGTAACCACCTGTAAAAACGGCAAAGAAGCCGTAGAACACGCAAAAAATACGCCATTTGATATTATCTTTATGGATATACAAATGCCTATTTTAGATGGCGTCAGTGCTTGTGCTCAAATCAAAAAAGATTCCCTTAATGAAGAAAGCCCTATCATTGCGGTAACAGCACACGTATTACCTGGTGAAAAAGAGCAGTTCCTGCAAAAAGGTATGGATGATTGTTTAGCAAAACCGATTGATGAATTAGCATTACAAGCCATTATTGATAAATGGGCACCTAATGCACAAATTATGGAGACAGGACCTCAAGAAGAAATAGCGAAGCTTCCTCATAAAAAAATCCCCGCCATCGTAAAGAAATCTTTTGACTGGGATCTGGCATTACAACAATCAGCAGGCAAGAGCGACTTAGCGAAAGAAATGCTGAGTATGCTATTGGAAGAGTTTGATGATATTCGTGACATCGCCAACAATGCTATTAACGGTCATTCAGATCCAGAGCAATTTGCACAAAAGATCCATAAGTTTCACGGGGGCTGTAGTTATAGCGGCGTGCCTAAATTAAAAAATATCGCGGGTTTAATTGAAAAAGAGATAAAAAATGCAGTAACTCCTGATCAGTTAGAGCCTGAATTGTTGGAACTGTTAGATGAGCTAGATAATGTAGAAAAAGAAGCACAGTCTTATTTATCTTAAAGTGTGACTCATTTTAAGTATTTACTAAGGAATTAATAAGTACAATAACGTTAAAAGTAGTTGGTTAAAATAAGTGTTTAAAAGTAACGGGTTAGAAATGGCAAGTAGACTGAATTAACTTAACTATCGATAACACCTTCACTTAGTCAATAAAAAGGCCTATCAATGATAAGCCTTTTTTAAAAGATTAACGCTAAGGTTAAAACTAAGTTTGTACTGATTATTTGTTATTTAATGCTATCAGAGCTTTCTAATAAGTTTCTGTGGTCATCTTTATCCATGTGCAATTGGCGAGTAGGGAATGCGAACTCAGCACCATGTTCAATCACTATATCAGCTACTTTTAATAAAACATCCTGCTTCACTTCATGAAATAAGATCCAGTTAGTCGTTTTAGTAAAAGTATAGATAAAGAAGTCTAAAGATGAATTATTAAATAAATCAAAGTTAACAATTAAAGTCTGTGATTGATCAATGTCAGGATGATTTTGTAACATCTCCCTAACCGCTTTTATAATATGCTGAACTTGTTGAATATCTTTATAACGCAAGCCAAAGTCTTCTTTGATACGTCGATTCGTCATACGCGATGGATTCTCTACCACAATCGTTGTAAACAAACTGTTTGGTACATAAATAGGGCGTTTATCAAAAGTACGAATACGTGTTACACGCCAGCCAATTTCCTCTACAGTTCCTTCGATTGATTTATCAGGGCTACGGATCCAATCGCCCACCTTAAAAGGTTTATCCATATAAACCATGGTTGCACCAAATAGATTCGATAATAAATCTTTAGCGGCCATACCAACAATCAATCCCCCCATACCACCGAACGCAAGTACACCAGAGATACTGACACCTAATGTTTGGATAATTGATAAGGTAATAATGGTAATAATGGACAGTTTTGCTAATTTAGATAATGCAGTCACTGTCGTTGTATCTTTTGCATCGTCAGCAATATAAGTATGTTCTGCTTTATAAACTAAGCGCCAAAATACCCAACCAATCAAAAATAAAATAGCCACTTTTTGAACCGCTGGTAAATAATCAGAGATAGCAAAATCTTCACTTTCTGCAATTACCCTCAATGACATCGATGTTCCCATCAATACAATGACCCAATTAATGGGTTTGTTAACTGCATAAAAAACAATATCGTCCCAACTATTCAACGTTTTAGCGATCATCTGTTCAGCTCTTCTTGCAAAATAACGCCAAACTAATTGCAAGAGAAGAGTGATACAGAGCATCAGGGCAAAATTAGCCACCCAGTTTCCAATATTTAATGTAAGCAGCCAGTCTGTTACATAAAGTTCAGCTTGTTCGAACATATAAATCCTTAGGGTAAAACGAAGACATTAAGAGAATAGCAACTGATGATACTCATAAAAGACTAAAAGCTAAACCAGTTGCAACAACTAAACAATTGATAAGTAGAGCCAATAAAACAACATTAACGAAAAAAGTTCAGTATAAGCAATAAAATATATCCATTCTAGTAAGTGATATTACACATTTTATTATTAAGTAACCGTTATTAAACGCTAAAAAATAATCTGTTCAATTAGGCGTATTCGAAAATATTATCATATATTGATGCCCTACTAATGAGTGTGACAAACAGATAAAATAGATGATTTTTAATACGTTAAACCTCCCCTTCCTTATGCCAACTTATTACCTCTGATTGCATAAGAGATTGGAAGGTTATTGTATTCAGGTTTACTGGTTATAAACCTTTATTTACGATGCACATCCATTTGAGGATAAGGTATTTTAATCTTTTCACTGTCTAACGCATTTTTAATACTTTCAGTTAGCGCGAATCGCACAGACCAATAATCACCTGATTTAACCCAAGGTCGAACCACAACATTAACACTTGAATGAGCTAATTCAGATACCGCTATTTGTATTCCAGGCTCAGTTAACACCTTATCATTCGCTAGCACTGCGGCTTCTAAAACTTGTTTAACATGTTTCAAATTAGACTGATAACTGACTCGTATAATAAGGTCAATACGGCGTATCGGCTTACGTGACACATTCACTATATTGCCTTTTAAAATAGCAGCATTGGGGACAACAATATGTTTATTATCACCCGTTCTGAGTATGCAGTGAAATATTTGAATTGATTCAACCGTGCCCGATGTTCCAGCAGCTTCAATAAAATTGCCTATTTTAAAAGGGCGTAATGTAACCAATAAAATGCCAGCAGCAAAGTTTGATAAAGCACCTTTTAACGCTAAACCAATCGCAAGACCCGCTGCTGCAATAATAGCGACAAATGAAGCAGTTTGAATACCCAAATGCCCTCCTCCTGCAACAAGAGTCATTGCAATCAAGGTATAACGAGCGATCGCTGACAGGAAGTCGACAATGGTTTTATCAATCTTCTTTTTAGTTAATAAACGAGATAGAAGCTCAGATAATATTCGCGCAATATATAAACCGACAACAACGATTAATATCGCCACAACAAAGTTAGCAATATAGCTTAATATCAACTCATTATGATCCTGCGTCCAATCAGTAAAAGATTGAAAAAATGAAGTTTTTACTGCTGACGTACTGGTTAGTTCTAGGTTTTCTAGTGACATGTTAATTCCTAATATGCCGATTTACTCGTGACTAATGGTTCGATAAATAACGTTCTTAAAAATCATTTAACAACAATTAGGTTAGCTAATACAATAGATCACTATTTGCTGAAATGACTTCCATAAAAAAGATCGTATTAATAACATAATATTCAAAAATTAATAACAAAAAAGCCATTTAGTTTTCACTAAATGGCTTCTCAATAAAGATAAATGATAGATATTAGAAAGGATTATTCTCTAACGTAAATAACTTCCATCATTTCGTCTTCATCGTCCCAATCTTCATCATCGATATGAACAGCACCTTCAACAGCATCAATCGCTGCCTTATGATAATCATCCCATTGGAATTCAACTTGTTGACGCTCTTCTTCTGGTGTAAATTCTGTTGGTAACTCTTCAAGATACGCAACTAATTCTTTACAAACGTCATGTGTACCTGTTTTAGAAATAGCAGCCACTTTATAAACTGGACCATCCCATTCAAGTGCATCTTTAACACGTTGCATGACTTCTTCAGCTTCATCTTCTAATAATAAATCAGTTTTATTAAAGATTAACCAACGAGGTTTAGCAGCCAATTTAGGGCTATGTTTCTTTAACTCTTCTAAGATAACCAGTGCATTCTCAGCAGGATCACTTGCATCTGCTGGTAGTAAGTCAATCATGTGTAATAACACACGACAACGCTCTAAATGACGTAAGAATCGAGTCCCTAAACCAGCACCATCAGAAGCACCTTCAATCAATCCAGGAATATCAGCAATAACAAAGCTATTACCGTGCCCCATACTCACCACACCTAGATTCGGGATCAAGGTAGTAAATGGATAATCAGCTACTTTTGGTTTAGCAGCAGAAACACTTCGAATGAAAGTTGACTTACCCGCATTAGGTAGACCTAACATACCTACATCGGCTAATAATAATAACTCTAATAATAAGTTACGTACTTCACCTGGTGTACCTTCAGTCTTTTGACGAGGAGCTCGGTTAGTAGACGTTTTAAAACGTGCATTGCCTAGACCGTGGAAGCCACCTTTAGCCACTAGTAATTTTTGGCCATTCTTAGTTAAATCACCAACAATTTCACCGGTGTCATCATCACGACAACGTGTTCCTACAGGTACTTTGATAATTTTATCTTTACCACGAGAACCCGTACAGTCTGAAACTTGACCATTTTCACCACGATCTGCATTATAAAAACGAACAAAACGGAAATCGATCAGAGTATTTAAATTTTCATCTGCTTCAAGGTAAACATCACCACCATCACCGCCGTCGCCACCATTCGGACCACCACGAGGAATATATTTTTCAGTACGAAAGCCGACGACTCCGTTGCCACCGTCACCAGCGTCAACTTTAATTTTTGCTTCATCAACAAACTTCATTACAACCTCCAAAAAACATATTCGCTACTCAGTAGCGATGATTATACCCATTTCTATTGATCATAGATCACATTTTTTATTTTCAATAGAAATAGATAGACAAAAAAAAACCTCGCATTTGCGAGGCTTTTTAAAATTTGCTTCGAAAAAACTATTCAGCAACAATGCTCACGAATGAGCGTAAAGGCATGCCTTTCTTTTCGAATTTAACAGTACCAGTCGCTTTAGCGAATAGTGTGTGGTCTTTACCTAAGCCAACATTTAGACCAGCGTGGAATTTAGTACCACGTTGACGAACTAAAATGTTACCAGCTAAAACAGATTCGCCACCAAAACGTTTAACACCTAAGCGTTTACTTTCTGAGTCACGACCGTTATTAGTACTACCACCAGCTTTTTTATGTGCCATTTTTAATAACTCCTAATTAAGCGTTAATCGCAGTAATTTTAATTTCTGTAAACCACTGGCGGTGACCAGCTTGCTTACGAGAATGTTTACGACGACGGAACTTAACAATTTTAACTTTCTTGCCACGACCGTGAGCTACTACTTCTGCAGTAACTTTACTACCTTCAACGTATGGAACACCAACTTTAACATCTTCAGCACTTGCTACTAATAGAACTTTATCAAATTCTACAGTTGCACCAGCTTCAACATCAAGTTTTTCCAAACGAAGAGTTTGTTCAACAGCAACACGGTGTTGCTTGCCACCACTCTGGATAACAGCGTACATGTTTCTTACTCCGTTCAGGCATCTCGTGTTGTTTTATTTCAAACATAACATCGAGAGCGCACTAATTAATCACAATGGACGCGGATTCTACAGAGACATTCTTACTTTGGCAACGAGTTTTGGTTAAAAAATTGCAATTAGTTTACTGCTTTATCTTTTAATCCTAAAGCTTCAATAAAAAGCACTGTAAATCAATGCCATAGAAATCGTGATATCAAAGCTTATAAATAACATTTTTTAGTGTATTTAATAACCGAAAACAAAACAAAAAAATCTGTATTTAGTTGTAAAAAAATATTTATAATAATGGTTAACAGTTATTAATACAGCACAGTTAAAGTAATGAATAACCTCGCTAGTTTACTGATTGACGAAAGCGGAATTACATTTAACATCAAAAAGTTATATCCCCCAGCTATACAGGCCGTTAGTTTTGTGGAGTTTAAGGAAAATTATTGAAGCAATAACGGGTTATTGAGAGATAATTCCCCCACAAACACGCAGAAATATCCGTGTTGTATCGTTTTTCTTATCCATAACTGAGGTTATCTATTAAATGGCTTACTAACAACCATTCAAGCCTAAGAAAAGCTAGCCATAATCAAAAATCACCTCTCTTATTTTATTGTTAATCATTTTTTAAATTTTATTCAACATAAACTATTAACACTGTTAAACCGTAGTTTTATTTTAGAATTCACAGTAAAAGTAAAAAAGAGCAAAAAAAACAATAAAAATGAACAAAATAACATACTAAAAATCAACTAAATAAAACTTAATTTAACACTTATTGATTAAATGATGATTAAGCGTTTGTTAATGCAGTTAGGGTGTTGAGATATGTTCAATAAACGGCAATAATACACACATTATTTTCAAGACATCCAATGGGACTTTTTAGGCATGGATATTAAACAAATTCAGCAGCTTTCTTCAACGAACATGACTCAAGTTAATCAATTGATTACTGAGCAATTAAGCTCTGATGTTGCGTTAATTAATCAGCTTGGCTTTTATATTATCAACAGTGGCGGTAAACGAATTCGCCCATTACTAACCGTGTTAGCTGCACAAGCAGTAAATGTTTATAACCCAGAGATCACTAAACTAGCAGCCATTATCGAGTTCATTCACACTGCCACCTTATTACATGATGATGTTGTTGATGAATCAGACCTTCGTCGTGGTGAAAAAACGGCCAACGCTTTATTTGGTAATGCGGCAAGTGTATTAGTTGGCGACTTTTTATATAGCCGCTCTTTTGAAATGATGACTGAACTTGAAAACTTAAAAGTAATGAAAGTATTAGCGAGTGCAACGAATGTCATCGCTGAAGGTGAAGTCTTACAGCTAATGAATTGTAATAACCCAGATACGACTGAAAAGATCTATATGGATGTTATTTACTTTAAGACAGCAAAATTATTTGAAGCGGCAACACAACTGGTTGCAGTATTAGGTAAACAAAGTGCAGAAGTTGAAACCGCTTTGCTTAATTACGGTAAATATTTAGGAACGGCATTCCAATTAACAGATGATGTAATGGATTATGCATCTGATGCGAAAGAAATGGGTAAAAACACCGGTGATGACTTAGCAGAGGGTAAGCCTACCTTACCATTACTTTATGCAATGCAGCATGGCACAGTGGCTCAGAAAGCCTTAATTAGAGAAGCGATTGAAAAAGCCAATGGCATGCAAAATTTTGATTTAATCATGCAAGCTTTGAATGAAACTAAAGCTCTTGAATATACTAAAAAACGTGCAATGGAAGAAGCAGATAAAGCCATTAATGCTATTTCAATCTTACCTGAAAGTGATTACAAAGAAGCAATGATTAGTCTTGCTCATATTGCAGCTAACAGAACAAGCTAAGCAATAAAAATAGAAGATACAAAGAGAAAGTCGCCCTTTCCTTTGTTTCCTTCTATCTCAATCCACCTGAACTCTCAATACAATTCTCAATACGATTCTCGCATAACAGCCTAATTTCAGTCCTTCCTCAAAGCCGCCTTAACTTATACTCGTATTTTTATTTAGAATTTCAAGTCCTTAATCTCAAACCAATGTCTATTAATTTTTTAGATTAAACTTATTGAGCATTTATCGATAAACAATCATCACTAAAAATAAACAACACAATCACTGCATCGCAAAAAAATAACAGGTAGAAAATAAATCCGCAGGAGATAAATCATTAACCTTAACGATGTGTACTCAGAAAAGTTATCAACGTAATGTTTGGTTATCGGAAGATTGTTTTAACACAGCACCTATTGGAGTTGTATTGGTCGATTGACCGATTCTAAATGGAGCTTGTACAGCTATCTAATATTAAGATTATCCAGTGTAATAAAATGAAGCCTAACATAAACAAAAAGCCCGTTATATTTTGCAATATAACGGGCTTTTGAAACAACCATTGTATTGATTAAATCAATTAGTTAAATGGATTAACTTGAATAATTGTTTCGTTACGATCAGGACCAGTAGAAATAAGGTCCATAGGGATGCCTGTAATTTCTTCTAAGCGTTTTATGTACGCTTTAGCATTTTCAGGTAATGCATCGTAACTTGTTACGCCATACGAAACTTCAGACCAACCAGGCATTGTTTCATAAACAGGTACAGCTTTAGCGTAGCCTGCAGCAGCCATAGGCGGAACATCAACTACTTTACCATCAGGCATAGTGTAGCCAATACAGATTTTTATTTCTTTTAAGCCGTCTAATACATCAAGCTTAGTTAAACAAAAACCAGTAATACTGTTTAATTGAACTGCACGTTTAATTGCAACAGCATCAAACCAACCTGTACGACGTAAACGTCCTGTCGTTGCACCAAATTCATGGCCAACTGTACCCATGTGATGACCAGCAGGATCTAAATGGTCAATACCATCGTACAATTCTGTTGGGAAAGGACCAGAACCAACACGCGTTGTGTAAGCTTTAACGATACCTAATACGTAATCAAGGTGCGTTGGACCAAAACCACTACCAGTAGCAACGCCACCTGCAGTTGTATTTGAAGACGTCACGTATGGATATGTACCGTGATCGATATCTAGCAATGTGCCTTGTGCACCTTCAAATAAGATATTTTCACCACGTAAACGGGCTTTATCTAATTCATCAGTAACATCAATCACCATGCTAATTAATAGCGGCGCCATTTCTGTTATTTCAGCTAATACATCTTCGTAACTTACTGCGTCTACTTTGTAGTAGTTAACTAGTTGGAAGTTATGGTATTCCATGACTTCTTTTAGTTTTACAGCAAATGTTTCCATATCGAATAAATCATCAACACGTAAACCACGACGAGCAACTTTATCTTCGTAAGCTGGACCAATACCACGACCCGTTGTACCGATTGCTTTGTTACCCAGAGCTGTTTCGCGCGCAACATCTAATGCAATATGGTAAGGAAGAATTAAAGGACAACCTTCACTGATTGAAAGACGCTCTTTAGCTGGAATACCGCGAGCAATAAGCGCATTCATTTCTTTGAATAGAGCATCAGGAGCTAAAACCACACCGTTTGCAATAACACAGTGTACGTTTTCACGCAGAATACCAGAGGGAATCAAATGAAGTACTGTTTTCTCTCCATCGATTACTAGCGTGTGCCCCGCATTGTGTCCGCCTTGATAGCGAACAACCCATTGTGCTTTGTCTGTAAGTAGATCAACTACTTTCCCTTTACCTTCATCACCCCATTGAGTGCCAAGAATTACTACATTTTTTCCCATCAGAATCACATATCTCTAGCGAATTGAGCGAGGATTTTAGCAAAGTTTAAACAGTTGAATCAATATCTTTGTTAGTTAATACGCAGATAAATAATTTTAAATAAAAAAAAGGCCGATAAATCGGCCTTTTTACAATGGGTTACTGTCATTTTCACCAAGAGTGATTAATGTCAGTTTATTCTTTAGAGCCCATATATTTAAAGAAATCAGAGTCAGGACTTAATACCATTACGTCTTGTTTGTCTGCAAAACTCTTTTGGTAAGCTTGCATACTACGTAAGAAGGCATAAAAATCAGGATCTTTAGAGAATGATTCAGAGTAAATTTTAGATGACTCTGCATCACCACGACCGCGTATCTCAGCAGACTCTTTATTTGCTTGAGCTAACATGATCGATACTTTACGGTCGATATTAGCGCGAATGACTTCAGACTTCTCTTGACCTTCTGAACGGTGCTCTCTCGCTACAGCTTGACGCTCTGCACGCATACGCTTGTAAATACTGTTACTTACACCATCAGGTAAATTAATTTTCTTGATGCGAACATCAATCACTTTAATCCCTAGTTCAGATGAGCGAGCCATACGTTTAAGTGCTGTTTCCATCACTTCACCACGTTTACCCGAGACAATATCTTTAATCGTATGAGAACCGATTTCGTTACGTAAACCATTATTAATTTTACGTTTCAATAATGCTTCAGCTTGTATTTTATTACCGCCTGTTGATAGGTAGTAAACCGCTAAATCATCTATTTGCCATTTAACATAAGAATCGATAATTAAATCTTTCTTTTCTGATGTTACAAAGCGATCAGGTTGATCATCTAGCGTTTGAATACGTGTATCCATAATACGGATAGAATCAATAAATGGGACTTTAAAGTGTAAGCCAGGTCCGTAAACGACTGGGTTATTATCACTATCACGTTTCACTTTACTGAATTGCATAACGATACCGTTTTGGCCTTCAGATACAACGAATGCGCTGCTGATAAAAGCCAAAAACAAGATTGCTGGCAGTATTAATAATTTTTTCATTAGTCTCTCCCAGTAGTACGGGTGCTACGTGAATCTCGAACGCTAGTAGCAGCTTTCTCATCTAAATCCGCTTGTTCGTCGGCGCGAGAACGAGTTTCAATTTCAGTTTGAATAGGTAAACGAGAAGCACCATTCGCCGGATTACTCATTAACTTATCAAGTGGTAAGAAGGTTAAGTTGCCACCTGCTTTATTATCAATCAATACCTTAGAGCTATTGCTTAATACTTTTTCCATTGATTCAATGTATAAACGTTGACGAGTCACTTCAGGGTTAGCCTGATATTCAGGTAGCAATTGATTAAACTTAGCAACTGCACCTTGTGCTTGTAATACGATACCTTCCTCGTAAGAACGTGCTTGTTGTTCAATACGTTTCACTTGACCACGAGCAATCGGTTCTTTCTCACGCTCATAAGCTTCTGCTTCACGAACAAAACGTTCTTCATCTTCTTGTGCAGCGATTGCATCATCAAATGCATCTTTAACCTGCTCAGGTGGACGAGTTTGTTGTAAGTTAACATCAAGAATTTGAACACCTAAGTCGTAAGGTGCAATGATTTTATCAAGCATTTCCCACGTTTCTTGGCGTACCACTT
Source organism: uncultured Psychromonas sp. (assembly GCF_947489755.1). Lineage (GTDB taxonomy): Bacteria > Pseudomonadota > Gammaproteobacteria > Enterobacterales > Psychromonadaceae > Psychromonas. The sequence goes on along the minus strand of NZ_CANLFB010000007.1, from coordinate 117,343 downwards.
CACGGCCTGTTGTTAACGCATCATCCATTGTTGAATGACCAATAACAAAACGTAAAGAGCTATCTAAAGCTTGTAATAAACTGTTATCAGGATTCGTCACACTGAATAAATATTTTTCAGGTGAAACGATACGATATTGAATTTCCATCGCAACTTGTACAATATTTTCATCTTCGGTCAACATAAAACCAGAAGTTGGTAACGTACGGAAAGCTTCAACATTAATTGGAATAATTTGATCTACAAATTTAGGATTCCAGTGTAAACCAGGTTCAACTTGTGAATGGTAAGCACCTAAACGTAAAACAACACCACGGTCAGATTCTTTTACTGTGTACCAACCACTTGCAAACCAAACAAGTACAATGATAGTTAAGATAGCAATTGCAACAAATTTCCCACCGTTAGCGTTACCGCTACCACCCGTTGGGCCAGGCGTTGATTTTTTGCCAAACAAGCCACCTAAAAGTCCAGATATCTTTTGAAATACAACATCTAGGTCAGGTGGACCTTGTTCATTCTTTTTATCGTTTTTGTTCCACGGGTCTTGATCTTTTTTATCATCTTTACCCGGTTCATTCCAAGCCATGTTAGCTCCTGATTTACTCATAAATTGAATTAATAAAATCTGTTTAATAATGAATCATTTAAAAGAATTTACCATCTACTCAAACTGTTACTGCAATGTAACAATGTTCACTCTAATAATAAAGAGTTTATGACATATTAGGTCCATTCTTCTTTATCTAATTCTGCGACAGTTTGATAGTTATCATCCACTACAAACTCTTCTATATAATCGCCTTCTTGTTTTATCAGACGCTGCCAATCAGTATTATTTAGACGAATATTAATAACACTATTACCATTTTCTGCATACGCTTCATTTTCAATACATTCTAATTGGTAGAATAATGCACGCAATTTACCTTGTGCAGGCGGTATTGATAATTGTAAAGAACGGATTTTTCCAGATAATAGACTAGTTAATGCATTAAATAAAAGATCGACACCGATGTCTTTTTGAGCAGATAACCAAACTCTGATTGGTTGCCCTAAATCATCATAATCAATTCTAGGCTCTGCTTTTTCTAAGGCATCTATTTTATTCATCACCATTAACGTAGGCACTTCACCCGCATCAATTTCATTTAACACATCTTCAACAGCATCAACGTTAGCTAAATAGTTCTCGTCCGAGCAATCAATGACATGTAGTAATAAGGTTGCTTCACGCGTTTCTTGTAATGTCGCTTTGAAAGCAGCAACAAGATCATGTGGTAAGTGACGAATAAAACCTACTGTATCGGCTAAAATACAGGTACCCACATCATCTACAGTAATTTTTCGTAATGTAGGGTCTAGGGTCGCGAACAGTTGATCGGCAGCATACACCTTCGCAGCGGTAATTTGATTAAATAATGTAGACTTACCGGCATTGGTATAACCAACCAGTGATACCGTAGGCACTTCATTACGTAAACGAGAACGACGACCTTGCTCTCGTTGTTTCGCCACTTTCTCTAAACGAGATTTAATAGTGGTAATACGCGCACCTAATAAACGTCTATCACTCTCAAGCTGGGTTTCACCAGGACCACGCATCCCGACCCCACCTTTTTGTTTATCAAGATGTGACCAGCCACGAATAAGGCGACTCGACATATAATGCAATTGGGCAAGTTCAACTTGTAACTTACCTTCATAAGTTCTTGCTCTTTGCGCAAAGATATCAAGAATAAGTGCAGTTCTATCAAGCACTAAACACTCGCAAATCTTTTCCATGTTACGTAATTGTGCTGGCGTCAAAGCATGATTGAAGATGACAATATCAGCTTCCATTGTACGCACTGTATCTGCGATTTCTTGTGCTTTACCAGTACCAACAAAATAACGTGCATGGGGTGATTTACGTGGACCAGTTACGGTTGCAACTGAATTAACTCCGGCAGAACTGACCAGCAGTTTTAATTCATCAAGATCTTCTTTATTATTTTCATCTGAAAAAGAAACATGGACTAAAACAGCCTGTTCACCGGCTTCGTAACGTTCAAACAATTAACTCTCCAATAGATTAAGTAAGAATTATAAATAGACCTTAATCCTACCACAGCTATAAAATGATTAGATAAAAAAATGGCCTGCCTGCAGGCAAGCCAATATTATCGATGTACCGATATTAATAATTTAATTATTCTTCGTGAGCAATAGTAGGCACAGCACGAGAAGGCACAACTGTTGAAATGGCATGTTTATAAACCATTTGGCTCACAGTATTCTTTAAGAGAATAACGAATTGATCAAAAGACTCAATTTGACCTTGTAATTTAATGCCATTAACTAAGTAAATAGCGACTGGAATACGCTCTTTACGCAGTGTATTCAAGAATGGGTCTTGAAGAGATTGTCCTTTTGCCATTAGCTTGTCCTTATTATTCTTTTTATTGTGTCTAAATGTCAGTATATCTAAGGGTTAGAAAAAAACCGAGCCAAAGGCTAAAATTTTGATCCGTACCTCCTTCTATCCCTTTGTATTTCAAATAACTAACGATTTAATCAGCTTTTATGTTTATTATAAAATCGATTTAACTTTTTCGAAGTTATCTGGGTTAGCACTTTCTAGCCAAGTAATATCTTGTTTCCAGCCTCGAAGCCAAGTCATTTGTCTTTTAGCTAACTGTCGAGTTGCCACTACACCTCTAAAACGCATCTCATCATAATCTAATTTACCTTCAATATATTCCCACATTTGACGATAGCCTACACAACGCATCGACGGTAAATCTAAATGTAAATCACCGCGTTCAAATAAGTCTTTTACTTCTTGTTCAAATCCACCCGCTAACATCAAATCAAAACGTTTTTCAATACGTTCATGCAATACTGATTTCTCAGCAGGAGCAATAGCAAACTGATGTACATCGAATGGAATCGGATCACTCTTAATGGCAGTCAACTCAGTCATACTTTTACCACTAATGCGATAAACCTCAATCGCTCTTGCTAGACGCTGCGGATCATTAACATGAATTCTATCTGCCGAAACTGGATCGATAATACGTAATTCGTCGTGCAATGCTTGCCAGCTTGTTTCATTAACTTGTTTTTCTATTCCAGCTCTTATCTCTGCATCCGCACTAGGCAATGGCGATAAGCCTTCCACTAGCGCTTTATAATACAACATGGTGCCACCTACCAATAATGGAGTATTACCTCTAGCAACAATGTCATGCATTAAACGCAAGGCATCATCCCGAAAATTGCCAGCAGAATAACTTTCTTTAGGATCGATAATATCCACTAACAAATGTGGTGCTAATGCTTGTTCTTCTACACTTGGTTTTGCAGTACCGATGTCCATTCCTTTATAAATTAATGCTGAATCGACACTGATAATTTCACAACGACATTGTTGTGCTAATTTAATCGCTAAATCTGTTTTCCCTGATGCCGTGGGCCCCATTAAAAAAAGAGCTTTTGGAAATGGAGATGAACTGGTGTTAGACATACTACTGAATACCTTGTAATAACAACGATAAATTAGGTTGCTTAAAGCAGCTTTGTAAATGCTCTACTGATAATTTAACTAATGAATCTAAAATGGCTTCTATTTCAGATAATGATAATATTTTTGCAGACGCATTGTCGGCTAATAAATGGCTTAATTGATCACACAATAACTTAATGTATAATTCATCACCCTCACTATTACTATTGTTTGCATCTAAGCTCACGTCATCTAAGTTATTACCCCCTGATTTATTATCATCAAGATACTCAAATAACTTAGGTAAAATAGCCGCAATTGGCGCATGCCTAAAGGCAGCAGGGACTTGGCTAACTATCACGAATTGAGATTGAAACTTATAAATGAAGCCTAACCTGTTTAATAACGTCGTTGTTTTCTGCGCTATATCTAACATATCAGATTCTAATTTAAAACGAACAGGTAGCAATAACGGTTGCGAAATAACTTCTCCATCTTGCCATGCACTATATAATCGTTCAGAAACCAGGGCTTTATTGGCTAGTGTTAATGACATTAATAACAAACCATTATTAGAGAGCGCACACCAAGCTGGAAAAACAGGTTGTATTAACAGATGCTCCGCATCAATCATACTGATCACATTAGCCGTTTTGTGTTGGTTACTTTTGCTATCAGGCACTGAAGCATCAATATTTTGCTGATAAGCTTCTGCAACAAAATCACAATAAGCACCAACTTGTTGATGATCTAATTGAGGGCGAGGAACGGCTCCAGAGTAATTTCCTTGACCATAGCTATTACCGCTACTTCCTTGCGAGCGATCATAACTATCGTGACGACTACTACGATTGCTACTTCCTTCATAACTGTCGTTACTAACATTGTTAGCGTTACTCGGATGATGGTGAGCGCTTGAACCTTGCTCTTGCTCATCATAATTGATATTAGAGGGGGGTTGATAAGCATGTTCTGAAACGCGTTGATTACCCGATCTTTGCATATTATCTTCGTCTAGCTCATGCCCTAGTAAAGAACTATCACTTAGCGTTGCATTTAATGTACTGCTAATAAAGTCATGCACCCACCGCGCTTGATGGAACCTAACTTCATGTTTAGCGGGATGAACATTAACATCCACCTCTTTAGCGTCACATTCAATATAGATAATATAACCAGGAAACATACCTTGCGGTAAAAAATGTGCATAAACCTGTCTAATCGCATGATTGACTAATTTATCGCGAATCATTCGCCCATTAATATAACAATATTGAACATCCGCTAATGGTCTAGGCGATAAACGATCAGACACCCAACCAGAAATTTTTAAGGCTTGATCGGCCGTTTCAAAAAAGACAGCATGTTGCATAAATTGTTCGCTACAAATCGCAGCAATGCGCTTTTCTTGTTGCTCTGGCGCAGCACGATATTGTCTGATGATTTTATTATTATGCTTTAAGCTGATGGCAATATCGAAACGACTCAACGCAATACGTTTAATCAACTCATCGATATGTTGAAACTCAGTTTTCTCTGTTTTTAAAAAGCGGCGACGAGCAGGTGTATTAAAAAACAAATCCAATACTTCAACCGTCGTACCCTGTGGGTGAGCAGCAGGTTGAACACTCACTTGCATATCACGCCCTTCAGCAACCGCTTGCCATGCTTGATCTTGATCGGCAGGTTTTGAAGTAAACGTTAAACGAGAAACAGAACTAACACTGGCTAATGCTTCGCCTCTAAAGCCTAAACTTACAATCGCTTCGAGATCATCAAGATGACTTATTTTACTTGTCGCATGGCGGCTTAAAGCAAGTGTTAATTGTTCTTTGCCTACACCATACCCATTATCTTTAATGCGTATGCACTTAGCACCGCCTTGCTCAATCTCAATATCGATACGAGTTGCCCCCGCATCTAAACTGTTTTCAACTAATTCTTTAACCACTGAAGCGGGTCTTTCAACTACTTCACCCGCAGCTATTTGGTTAGCTAATCGTGCAGGTAATATTTGAATAGGCATGATAATAAACTCGTAAAACTAACTAACAGGAATCGTTAACACTTGACCAATAGACAACGATTTTGAGCGTAACTTATTCGTCGATATAATTGCACTGGTCGTCGTACCGTAACGTTTAGCAATCACTGACAAAGATTCACCACTGCGTACTTTATGTTTTTTAATCACAAAATGAGTCGATGGTATTTTTAATTTTTGACCCACTTTTAATGAGTTAGAACGTAAGTTATTAAACTGTTTAAGCTGTCCTGTTGTTATATCGTATTTATTAGCAATCACTGATAACGACTGTCCGCTACTCACTGTATGTAAAGTAGGACGAGTAGGCACAACATAATTTGAACTTGGAATTTTTAATCTTTGCCCTACCAATAATCGAGAAGAGCTCAAATTGTTATATGCTTGAAGCTGTTTAGAAGAACGACCATAACGTTTTGCAATAACAGACAAAGATTCTCCACTTTGCACTTTATGTTGGGTAGGCTCTGGCGCCTTCATTATTTTTTCGGCTGCTTTAACATAGTTTGAATTAGGTATTTTTATTTTTTGACCAACGTATAAAGACGTCTTTTTCAAGTTATTATAAGTGACTAAATCCGCAGTACTTTTGTCGTACTCTTGGGCGATCAAAGATAAAGCTTCACCTGCTTTCACCGTATGAACGATTGGCTTTTGAACCACTTTTTTAATGGGTTGCTGAGAAACTGAAATTTGAACCGTTCCGCTAGGAATTTTAATCTTTTGACCAACGTACAAAGACGTCTTTTTCAAATTATTATAAACAACTAATTCAGCAGTGCTTTTATTGTATTCTCGTGCGATCAAAGATAAAGCTTCACCTGCTTTCACTGTATGAATGACAGTTTTTTGAACGGCTAAAGATTGAGTTATTTCGCCTGGTATTTTAATCTTTTGACCAACATATACAGTCGTCTTTTTTAAGTTATTATAAGCAATCAAATCCGATGTATTAAGTCCATACTCACGGGCTATCAGTGACAAAGCCTCACCTGATTTCACCGTATGCACTGATGGTGTTCGAACAACCCTTTCAACTATTTTAGAGGGTGATGAAGCTGCATCGCCTGGAATTTTAATTTTTTGACCAACGTACAAAGACGTTTTTTTCAAATTGTTATAAGCGACTAATTCCTCAGTACTTTGATTATATTCATAAGCAATCAAAGACAAAGCTTCACCTGGTTTTACAATATGTATTCGTTCTTTTTGAACAGGTTGTTGCACTACTAAAGACGGCTCATGACTACCAGGGATCTTAATTTTTTGACCGACGAGTAAAGATGTTTTTTGTAATTTATTATGGGCAACTAACCCAGCGACCGATTGATTATACTTATTAGCGATGATAGATAATGATTCACCACGTTGTACTACATGTGTTGTTGCTTTTTGGTTTTGCGCAATACTTGGCTGCGAACTGACTTCTGGCTTATCGGGCACCATATGATAATTTTCAGGAATGCTTAATACCTGGCCAATACGTAAAGAACTAGACTTTAGATGATTAAAGTCTTTCAACTTAGCGCTACTAACACTATAACGTCTTGATAAAACTGAAAGAGACTCCCCACTACGAACAGTATGTTTAATGGCACGTTTCTTCTGTGCAAATAAACTACCTTGTGGTGGTTTCTCACTAAAGTGAGTGTAGATCCCTTTGAACACAGCATTAGCAATTTTACTTTGGAATTCAGCCTGATTTAATAAACGCTCTTCAGTACGATTAGTAATGAAACCAGCTTCAACGAGAATTGATGGAATATCAGGAGATTTCAATACTGCTAAACTGGCATGTACTGGCTCTTTTTTATGCATAGTAGTGATTTTAGAAAGCTCGTTAGTCACTAAACTGCCAATGTTAAAACCAACGCCCATAGTATTACCCATCGACATATCTAATAACATTTTGTTTAAGAATGGCACACTGTCAGAGTCTTGAATTAAATCACCTGCGCCACCCAACAACTCTGATTGTGCTTCATTTCTTTCCATCCAACGCCCAAGCTCAGTGGTCGCTCTTCGGTTAGATAAAACCCAAACAGATGCCCCTTTAGGACGGCTTGAAGTGAAACCATCGGCATGAATAGACACTAAAAAGTCGGCTTTACCTTTACGCGCAATTTCAGAACGTTTATTTAAGTTAACAAAATAATCACCCGTTCTAATTAAAAAAGCCTGCATACCCCTTTGACCATCAACTTTATTTTTTAAGCGTTTAGCTATTTCTAATGTTACTTTTTTTTCATAGCTGTATTTACCTAACGCACCGGGATCATCCCCACCGTGGCCAGCATCAATCGCGACAATAATATTACGCCCATTTGGCGTTGCTGAAATTTGATTAGGCACTCTTGTTGTAATTGTTGGGAAATCGATAACCAAACGATGCCCATAAGGTTTTGCTGGCGGTAAGCTGAATATTTTGGCTTTACTGACTTCATTTAAATCAATCACTAAACGAAAAGTATTCGCTTTAGCTGTTTTACTTTCTCTAATATTTTTTATTAATTTACCTTTGTTCTTAATCGTTTTTAAATTCGCTTTGTTCGTTGTGCCAGTCAGGTCAATCACTAAACGATCAGGGTTAGTAAGGTAATGGGTTTCGTACTGAGGTTTGTTGCTAAGGTCAAACACCACACGCGTATTATCCGGAGAAGGCCATGTACGGACGCCTTTCAATTCAGTTTGTGAAGCAGAAACACTTAAACTGATGCTTTGAATCATCAATAAACTGCACAAAAAAAGCACTCTAGAATGAAATAATTGCTTTAATAATATCGTGAAGGTTTGCTTTATCATCATAAGTTATTTAATACTCTTAAACCATTTTCGGTATTTGCTTGTAAGGTTATTTCTCGTTGTTCGCCAACATAAGCAAGCGTTAAATCGATATCAGGGTTAGGCAAGAACCCAACACCACGTTCAGGCCATTCAACTAAAGAATGACTTGTTTCACCAAAGTAATCGCGGATCCCCATAAATTCTAACTCTTCAGGATCTGATAAGCGATATAAATCAAAATGATATACTTGCCAGTCAGCTAGTTCATAAGGTTCAACTAAAGTATAAGTAGGGCTTTTTACATTACCAACGTGCCCTAGACCTTGAATGAATCCTCGCGTTAAAGTGGTTTTCCCAGCGCCTAAATCGCCGTGTAAATAAATACAAGTCGCAAGCTCGCAGGCTTTACTTAAACGTTGACCAAACAAAACAGTTTGTTCTGCATCTTCTAATTTTTCTTTTAATATATTCGACATTGCGTTTTATTAACTTCCAATATAAGTAACCGATTTAGGTAAATAGTGCCATTTGATAATACAGTGTTAAGTAGCCATCATATCTTGCAAAATAACCATATCAATAAATAAACAGCATTAAACTATTATTTTCAATAGTATCAGAAAGCATATAGACCTCACTACCCTTCGCTAAGTTCGCTTTAAAACAGCGCTATCATAAACTAAGTCCCCCGTTAAAAAACAGTACTTTTAGTGGCTCAAATAATATAACGAGTATGATAAACTGACGCTTATAAATAGTGCTTCGATATCGTGCCCCCTTTTTTAATTTAAAGTGAATAACTTAAAGCAAACAATGAAAAATAATCAACACATTGAAAATACACCGCCAACCGACTCAACATCTCAAGTCACTTTATCTGAAACAGAGCTTTCAGAGCTTGCTGATAATATAAAAAATTGGGGAAAAGCGTTAGGTTTTCAAAAAGTGGGCATTACTGATATTGACCTTAAGGATCAAGAAGCTAATTTACAAAAATGGTTAGATAACGATTACCACGGCGAAATGGATTACATGGCAAAGCACGGAATGAAACGTGCTCGTCCTGAAGAACTATTGCCGGGAACCGTGCGTGTTATTTCTGCCCGTATGGATTATTTACCCGATGATGCACAATTTGCTTCAAACCTAGAAGATAAAGATCTCGCTTATATTAGTCGTTACGCGCTGGGCCGCGACTACCATAAAGTACTGCGTAAAAAGCTAAAACAATTAGGCGATAAAATTCAAGGTGAAGTAAAAGCATTAGGTTTTCGTCCTTTTGTTGATAGCGCCCCCGTATTAGAGCGACCATTAGCTGAAAAAGCAGGATTAGGCTGGGTTGGGAAACATTCATTATTACTTGATAAAGACTCTGGTTCTTGGTTTTTTATTGGTGAATTATTAGTTGATTTAGCATTACCTGTCGATAAACCACAAGCTAACCAATGTGGGCAATGTGTTGCGTGCATCAAGATCTGTCCAACTCAAGCTATTGTCGCGCCTTATGTTGTGGATGGCAGACGTTGTATTTCATACCTTACGATCGAATTACAGGGGGCGATTCCTAATGAGTTTCGTAAAGCCATTGGTAATCGTATTTATGGTTGCGATGATTGCCAATTAATTTGCCCTTGGAATCGTTTTGCAGAAACCACTGAAGAATCAGATTACCAAGCAAAAGATTTTTTGCAAAACCAATCCTTAGTGAGCTTATTCGGCTGGTCCGAAGAGACTTTTTTAAAGAATACTGAAGGATCGCCTATTCGAAGAATTGGACATCAACGTTGGTTAAGAAATATTGCAATAGCCTTAGGCAATGCACCAAGCAGTATCGATACAATAACAACTTTACAAAATAAACTGTCAACAAGTGATGATGAATTGGTTAATGAGCACATTGAATGGGCACTCTCCGAGCAACAACAAAAATTACCCATGAATATAGATAGATTAAATAATCGTTTAATTAATGCCGTTAAAAAAGGCTTACCAAGAGATGCTTAATTTAGAGAATTAATTTTGAAGTGCAGTTTATAGATTGAGTTTAGAGACCCACTTTAAAATGATTTAAGAATATATAGTTTGAGTTTGATTAATGGTTAATTTGATTGATGGTTAGTTAGATTGATGGCTAAGCTTAGTGTTTGAAGCTTTCAGTTGTTACGGTCCCAAACAGTATCTTAGCTAGTAAATCAGTTAACTAGCTAAGATACGACTATTTACAACGAAGCGTTAACACTTTCTAAATCTTGTAAAGGCCAACGTGGTTTAGCTTTTATTTCTAACCCTTGAGTATGCCCTGCTTTAAGACGTTGCATACCCGCATAAGCAATCATTGCACCATTATCGGTACAAAATTCACTGCGAGGATAAAACACTTCACCACCTAACTTTTTCATCGTAACAGCAAGTTGTTCACGTAAAGCCGTATTAGCACTTACACCGCCAGCAACCACTAAACGTTTTAAGCCAGTTTGTTTTAAAGCACGCTTACATTTTATTGCAATCGTATCAATCACTGCTTCTTGAAAAGCATAAGCAATATCAGCTTGTGTTTGATCATCTTTACCTTCACGCGCAATGGTAACGGCAGCAGATGTTTTTAAACCACTAAAACTAAAGTCTAAACCCGGTCTATCCGTCATCGGACGTGGAAACTTAAAGCGACCAGCAACGCCTTGTTCAGCCATTTTGGCTAAACGCGGGCCACCAGGGTAATCCAATCCTAATAACTTAGCCGTTTTATCAAACGCTTCGCCAGCAGCATCATCAATACTTTCACCTAATAAAGTATATTCACCGATATCATCAACTTGAACTAATAAGGTATGTCCACCTGATACTAATAATGCAACAAACGGAAAGTCTGGTTTATTGTCTTCTAACATAGGTGCGAGTAAGTGACCTTCCATGTGGTGCACTGCGATGGCAGGTTTATCCCATGCAAACGCTAAACTACGCCCAATACAAGACCCCACTAACAAAGCTCCCACTAAACCAGGCCCAGCAGTATAAGCAATCGCATCAATGTCATCTTTAGTACAATTAGCAAGCTCAAGCGCTTCTTTAATAAGTGGAATTGTTTTACGAACATGATCTCGTGATGCTAATTCAGGCACCACACCACCATAATCAGCATGTAACTTAACTTGACTATATAATTGGTGAGACAATAAACCTTGTTGATCATCATAAACGGCAATACCCGTTTCATCGCATGATGTTTCAATGCCCAAAATTCGCATAATAAACAACCTCATAACTGTAATATTTAATTAATAAAGCGAAATTAACTAAATAAAATAAAGAACTAAATAAAAAATTAAACGCATTCTAGCGGAAAAGCACAGTAAAGATTGCTTTTTTTAACGATCTTCATTATAAAATGCAGATCTGAAGATCATTAGGATCTTTATACTTTTTAAATTAAAATTAATGCGGAATTTCTTTACATTATCCCCCAAATAGGATTAAAATCTCGCACCAATTTAAATGCACTGGTCAATTTACGACCGTAACCATAAAGGTAATAGGCATATGCCAGTAATTAAACTTCGTGAAAACGAACCATTTGACGTAGCACTACGTCGTTTTAAACGTTCTTGTGAAAAAGCAGGTATCTTAGCAGAAACACGTAAACGTGAATTCTTCGAAAAACCTACTACAGTTCGCAAACGTGCTAAAGCAGCAGCTGTTAAACGTCACTTGAAAAAACTTTCTCGTGATAACGCTCGTCGCGTTCGTCTATACTAGAATAGTTAAAGGTTCTCGATGTCTTTAAAAACAAGATTACAAGAAGAGCAAAAGCTTGCAATGCGCGCAAAGGATAAAGTCCGCTTATTGACTATCCGCTCGTTAATAGCCGCTGTGAAGCAAATTGAACTTGACGATCAAGTTGAACTGGATAACGACGCTGTTACAGCAGTATTAGTTAAATCAGTAAAACAACGTAAGGATTCAATTAGTCAGTTTGAAAAAGCTGAACGACATGATCTTGCTGATATTGAAAAAACAGAACTTGCTATCTTAGAAGAGTTTTTACCTCAAGCACTCACTTCGGAAGAAGTTGAAACACTTATTAAGCAAGCAATAGCATCTTCTGGTGCACAAGGCATGCAAGATATGGGTAAAGTGATGGGGCTACTCCAAAAAGACATTCAGGGAAGAGCAGATATGGCTCAAGTTAGTTCGCTTGTAAGAGCAAACTTAAAGTAGACATTTACTCTCGTCTCTGATTAAAAAAGCCCCAGCTTAGTTTAAGTCTGGGGCTTTTTTGTTTTAATATATAAACTTTTAAAGTAAACAACTGACGCCTTTAAGGTTTATTGGTTCTTAGTTCCTAGCATTACCGGTTTCAAATAAAGACCAATATTGATTGAACCAATCACAGTCAATTTCTCTCTATAATATATTCAGTTTAGATATCTTGTATCGTTATAATAGTAACGAGTATACTACTGACTTTTCTCTTTACAGGACTCCAAAATGGCCGGCCGTATTCCTAAAAATTTCATTGACGATCTAATCTCACGTACTGATATCGTTGATGTAATTGATAGCCGTCTTAAATTGAAGAAAAAAGGCAAAAGCTACCGTGCACGTTGTCCTTTCCATAATGGTAATAACGACTCAACGTTCTCAGTAAGTCCAGATCAACAGTTTTATCATTGTTTTAACTGTGGAGTAAGCGGTAACGTTTTATCTTTTTTAATGGAATATGATGGCATTGAATTTGTTGATGCCGTTGAAGTGCTAGCAGAATCGTTATCCATTGACATACCTCGAGAAGATTCAGGACAAACACAATCACCAACCACTTATGTTGACAGAAAAGATCTTTATCAGTTAATGGGTGACATCACTCGCTTTTATCAGCAACAACTGCGCACTCATAGTAATAGCGAAAAAGTAATCAATTATTTAAAGAATCGAGGATTATCAGGTAAAACAGCCAAATATTTTCAAATTGGTTATGCGCCTGATGGTTGGGATGAAGTACGCAAAAAATTTGCGATCAACAAACAAACTGAACAGCAATTAGTCGATGCAGGTATGTTGATCAGTAAAGAGAGTGGCGGTAGTTACGATCGCTTTCGTGATCGCTTAATGTTCCCTATTCATGATCGACGTGGTCGAGTGATTGGTTTCGGTGGGCGTGTTTTTGATGATACAACACCAAAATATTTAAACTCACCTGAAACACCTATATTTCATAAAGGCAAAGAACTTTATGGCTTATATCAAGTCAAACAATACGAGAAAGACGTTCAACGTATCTTAGTCGTTGAAGGTTATATGGATGTCGTTGCATTAGGTCAGTTTGATATTAACTACGCCGTTGCATCTTTAGGTACAGCGACTACACCCGATCATATTCAATTATTATTCAGACAAACCAGTGAAGTTGTTTGTTGTTTCGATGGTGATAGTGCAGGACGTACAGCGGCGTGGCGTGCACTTGAAAATGCCCTGCCCTCGATTCAAGATGGTCGAACACTACGCTTTATGTTTTTACCTGACGGTGAAGATCCAGATAGTTTAGTACAGAAAGAAGGCAAAGAATTTTTTGAAAAACTGATTGATCAAGCCATGCCTTTATCTGATTTTTTATATCAGCACTTATTATCGCAAGTTGATATGCGCAGTGCCGATAGTAAATCAAAATTAGCACAGCTAGCAATTCCATTACTCACTAAATTACCTGATTCAGTGTTTAGACAAATGATGGAAACACGCCTAATTAGCTTGTTAGGTATTGAAAAAGAAGGATTAAAAAAATTATTACCTGCTGCTGCAACAGTTGAACGAAAGCAAACATCACAAAAAATAACACCAATGCGTTTAGCGATATCATTATTATTACAAAAGCCTCAGATGGCTTATCAACTAGCAAAAATCCCAGAATTTCAAGAAATGCAGATACCAGGTTTAACTCTTTTAAATTCACTACTTGAAATATGCAGAGTGACACCCCATCTATCTACAGGACAGTTATTAGAACATTGGCGCGGTGAGCCGCAAGAAAAACAGTTAATCACCCTAGCGACTTGGAAAAATCAAGTTCAAGAAGATAAATATGAGCAAGTGTTTTTTGATATATTAGATAATTTTTTATCGTTACATCTAACCCAACGTATTGAATTTTTAAAACAAAAATCAAGACAGGGTGATATTTTAACAACAGAAGAAACAGTGCAATTGGCTCAACTTCTTAAAGAACAAAAACAACATTAATGGGATTAGCATAAAATTTAATTTAGGCGTATAATCGAGCGCTTATATTTTTTCCCATTTACACCACATTTTACGACTACTTTTTGGATGGTACCTATGGCGCAAACACCTCAATCTCTACTTAAAGAATTGATCATTAAAGGTAAAGAGAACGGTTTCTTAACCTTCGCAGAAGTGAATGACCACCTTCCGCAAGATATCGTGGATTCAGAGCAAATTGAAGATATCATTCAAATGATCAATGACATGGGTATCCGAGTTGTTGAAACTGCTCCTGATGCAGACGATCTTATATTATCTGGTACAGATAACGACGAACCTGATGAAGATGCAGTAGAAGCCGCGGCACAAGTGCTAGCGACTGTAGAATCTGAAATTGGTCGTACAACTGACCCAGTACGTATGTACATGCGTGAAATGGGTACAGTAGAACTACTGACACGTGAAGGCGAAATTGTTATCGCTAAACGTATCGAAGAAGGCATCAAAGAAGTACAAAATTCAGTTTCTGAATATCCAGCAACTATCCGTAACTTATTAGATAACTACGATAGCTACGAAGCTGAAGAAATGAAATTAACTGATTTAATCAGTGGCTTCATTGATCCAAATGATGATATGACTCAAGCAGTTAGCGCAACTAATATCGGTTCTGAATTATCAGAAAAAGAATTAGAAGAAGACGATACTGATGGAGATGATGACGAAGAAGAGGAGGAAGGTCCTAAAGGCCCTTGTCCTGAAGAAGCAGCAGAGAAGTTTGCTGAACTACGTCGTTTAAATAATATTGTTGAAAAATCAATTACTAAAAATGGTCGTAAACATGCAGATACATTAACTGCGATAGCTGACCAAGCTGAATACTTCCAACAATTTAAATTGATCCCTAAACAGTTTGACCGCATGGTAAAACTGATACGCGGTAATATGAATGCAGCACGTGTTCAAGAACGTTTAATTCTAAAAATCTGTGTTGAGCAATGCAAAATGCCTAAAGCAGATTTTATTAAAATGTTTAAAGGCAATGAAACCAACAGCGCATGGTTAGAAACACTATTAGCTGGTAAGGAAGCTTTCGTTGCCGGTATTAAAGAGTCTGAAGAAGACTTAGAGCGTTGTATTCGTAAAATGTTAGCAATCGAAGTGGAAAGCACACTCAGTATTACTAACTTAAAAGAAATATCTCGTGCAATGAGCATTGGTGAAACTAAAGCGCGTCGTGCTAAGAAAGAAATGGTCGAAGCTAACTTACGTCTAGTTATCTCGATTGCTAAAAAATACACTAACCGTGGTTTACAGTTCTTAGATTTAATCCAAGAAGGTAATATCGGCCTAATGAAAGCCGTTGATAAATTTGAATACCGTCGTGGTTACAAATTCTCAACTTATGCTACATGGTGGATCCGTCAAGCAATCACTCGTTCTATTGCTGACCAAGCACGTACGATTCGTATCCCAGTACACATGATTGAAACGATTAATAAACTTAACCGTATCTCTCGTCAAATGTTACAAGAAATGGGGCGTGAGCCACAGCCTGAAGAATTAGCTGAACGCATGATGATGCCTGAAGATAAAATTCGTAAGGTATTGAAAATAGCTAAAGAGCCAATTTCAATGGAAACACCGATTGGTGATGATGAAGATTCACACTTAGGTGACTTCATTGAAGATACAACTATTGCATTGCCAGTAGATAGCGCAACAAGCGAAAGCCTAAAAAATGCAACGAATGATGTATTAGAAGGCTTAACGGCTCGTGAAGCTAAAGTACTACGTATGCGTTTTGGTATCGATATGAATACTGACCACACACTTGAAGAAGTAGGCAAGCAGTTTGATGTAACACGTGAACGTATTCGTCAAATTGAAGCAAAAGCATTACGTAAACTTCGTCACCCAAGTCGCAGCGAACAACTTCGTAGCTTCTTAGACGAATAGATTAATAAATAAAGTAACAAACAAGTTATCGTCACTGCGATAACCATTAAAATCCTACTTCGGTAGGATTTTTTATGTACATTCATTTATTTAAATAATAATAACGCATAGAGCGCTGATTAAATAAGCAATCAAACTGAATAAACTAGACAGATAAATGAGTAGCTTATATAATCAGCCCACAAATTAAGGCCCTTTAGCTCAGTTGGTTAGAGCATACGACTCATAATCGTCAGGTCCCCCGTTCGAGTCGGGGAAGGGCCACCACATTTTAGAAACCGTAATAGATTAATTTTTGTTACGGTTTTTTTATATCTTAAATTTAAGATATAAAAATCATTTCAGTTATCGAACTATTAATAAGTATTTTAATTAAAATAAATTCAATCACCTTCTTTCTCATTCATTACTTTTTTGCTTATTTGATCGCTCAAACATAAAAATTCTCGCTCCCATATCGTATATAATTCCCTCTTTTAGGATTTTATTAGCATCCTTAAAAAGTGCTCTACATTCTTTCTATCATAAACATCTACTATTGAACTTGGATTCAAAGAATAATTGCTAACACAAATATTTTAAATATAACTTTGGCTATAAAAGTCTGAGACATAAAACGCGATATAATTTTAAAACAATTTAACCTTAAAGACTTTGAGGTTGATTGACAGTGGTTGCGTGATAAAATGCTTTTCCCTCCTGACATAGTTCTATGCCTAGGGTTCCACTACGATAGAGTTAATATATTTTATGAGTGCTACTGGTTTAAATAGTATTGAAAAGAGAGCGGCATTTTCGCTTGCAGCTGTCTTTGGTCTCCGCATGCTTGGCCTATTTATGATCCTTCCTGTTTTTGCTATTTATGGAGAACAATTAGCAGGATACAGCCCGATGTGGATTGGTTTAGCGATTGGAGCTTATGGTTTAACACAAGCGATGCTACAAATTCCAATGGGTATTCTGTCAGATAAATATGGCAGAAAACCAATCATTTTAATCGGTTTATTAGTCTTTTTATTAGGCAGTATTGTTGCAGCCATGTCAGACACTATTTATGGTGTTGTGTTTGGTCGAGCTTTACAAGGTATGGGGGCAATTGCCAGTGCCATATTAGCATTAGCAGCCGACTTAAGTCGTGAAGAACAACGCCCGAAAGTAATGGCAACAATTGGTATGTTTATTGGTTTATCATTCACTATAGCAATGGTTGTAGGCCCAATAGTAGCTAAAGCATTTGGTTTGAGTGGCTTATTTTGGTTTATCGCAGTGCTCACTATATTCGCAATGTTATTGATTCAATTTATGGTACCTCATTCTGTCAATAAAGCGCCGAAAGGGGATAGTGTCGCTCTGCCAGCACAACTTAAACGATTGATTCGTCATCCTCAATTATCACGCCTCAACTTTGGTGTATTCACCCTCCATATGGCGATGACAGCCTGCTTTATTACTTTGCCTAAGCAGTTTGTAGCGAGTGGTTTAATGCTTGAAGATCATTGGCAGTTATATCTACCTACGTTAATTGGCTCATTCTTTTTCATGGTGCCATTCATGATCTATGCAATCAAAAAGCAAAAAGAGAAACAGATGTTGTCGGCTTCCGTCTTATTGCTGACATTAGCTCTGTTCCTTTTATGGTATTTACCAATGAGCTTTGCAAGTTTAGTGGTATTAGTGATCATGTTCTTCACGGCCTTCAACTATTTGGAAGCGACTATGCCGTCAATCCTATCGCGAATTGCACCTGCAGGTGTGAAAGGTAGTGTTATGGGCATCTACTCTAGTAGTCAGTTTTTAGGTGCGTTTACGGGTGGTGTTTTAGGTGGTCTAATTGCCAGTAGTTTTGGTGAGCAAGCTATCTTCTTAGTCATGGCTGTTATTAGTGCAATATGGCTGCTAGTCACAATGGGTATGAAACCGCTTAAGAAATCAAAAAACTTCAGCTTTGCCATTAATGTTGAAAATGAAAAGCAAGCAGGTGAAGTTGCTGAACAATTAATTAATATGCCAGGTGTCATTGAAGCAACAATTGTATTTACTGAAGCGATAGCCTACTTAAAAATAGATGAAAAAATAGTTAATATTGCTGATATTAAAGCGTTACTTAACCAACCTAAATAGCCCCTGTAAATAATCATGTAATAGGCTGTTAATAAACAATAACAGCCTATAAACTTCCTCTACTCTACTTCGCTATTACTGACCCTATAAATAATTCTTTGTATCAATAGCCTTTTGCTTGTTTAATGAGGGCCATTTCACTGTATTGAATAACAAACTTATCTGAGTGAAACTAATTCTGATTAATAACCACTTCTGGATAATGGAAAATTGATTGCGAATAACTTCATATTTTGCGCCTGTAAATAACTCTCCTAAGCTAATTCAGGTCATCAATGAGTAGATATTAAATATACTGTGCTTGTCTATTATTGACGCATTTAATATCTTCATTACTTTATCTCTATAACTTTTCTTTATAATTTTTTATTTATAAGCTTAAACGCTTACCTCTGCACTATCTCTCTATTTTGATTCAGTAATTAAAAGCTAGCCATTAGAAAAAAAGGCCTAGAGTGTTAACCCTAGGCCTTTCTATTGACATCATTTACGTATCGCGCGTCGTAGTAAAAGCGCTAAAGATGGGTTAGTTAAATCCGATGATATGTGGTGCCATACTCTGATAGTCTACCGCCATTGCAATGCTCAATGCGGTAATATTAACAATAGAGAAAGCGAACACTTGGCGAGCCCAACCACTAACATCAATATTACGACGATAGCCTCTCAATGCCATTAATAACCACCAAAAACTAGTGGTACAAGCGACAGCCATAAAGGCAGCTCCTGTATAACCATTGATTGGCAATAACATCACAACTAACGTATATATTGCGATATACAATACGATATGGCGTTTTGCTTTATCGATACCTTGAGCAACTGGCAATACAGGGATATTCGCTGCTTGGTAATCTTTAAAACGGAAAATAGCAATCGCATATGAATGTGGCATTTGCCATAAGCTAAACATAACCAATAGTATTAATGCCCCCATATCAAACTGACCAGTCACCGCACAATAACCAACAACAGGCGGTACTGCACCCGATAAGCTACCGATAAACGTGCCATACACTGAATTACGTTTCATATACAGGCTATATACACCAACATAAATAAAGTAACCAAAGGCAGCAAAAAGTACGGCAACTTGTGTTGTATAGGCAATTAATAAACCGAAGCCCATGATCCCTAAAACAATACCGTGACATAAAGCCGTCATACCAGACATCTCGCCAGTCACAGTGACTCGCGTACGAGTTCGTGCCATTTTGATATCTATATCTCTATCAATCACATTATTAATAGCACAACCCGAAGCAATAACCAGCGATAAGCCAATTAACGTAGCGACCATTAACCAAAGGTCTACATCACCTTTTGATGCGAGCAAAAATCCCCCCGCAACACTAATGAAATTGCCCATAATAATACCAGGCTTAGTCACACTCCAGTAACGACGAAACATCTTTAACCTCTTTTTTCACAAAACTATCAATTACTTAAAAAATAACTACTTAAAAATAAATTAATCAAAATCAAGTTACTTGCAATAAGTAACTTGAAATAGATCACTCTATATTAATACATCATCATCGCGTTAGATTCGTAAATAATCCAAACAGATAACCCAACTACCATAATAATAATCAGAGCACTGAATAAGAAAGAGAACGTATTTGCTCTGCCTTCTTCAGTGATGAAATTAAGGTGTAAAAAGTATTTTAAATGTACCCAAATTTGGATGACCGCTAACGTTATAATCGTCCATAAAGTCGTCACTTTTGAAAAGTCACCACTCATTACGACATAGAACGGAATAACCGTCAAAATAACCGCTAACACAAAACCAATTAGGTAACCTTTAACGGTACCGTGAGATGCATCATTATGTGTTTCGTTATGATTCATTACATTGCTCCCATTAAATAAACAACGGAAAATACACAAATCCAAACAATGTCTAAGAAGTGCCAAAATAGACTTAAACACATTAGACGTGTCACGGTTGGTTTACCTAAACCACGACGTGCAACTTCGATCATCAATATCGTCATCCAAATTAAACCCGCTGTGACATGTAAACCATGTAGACCAACTAAAGCAAAGAATGAACTTAAAAAAGCACTTCCTTGCGGCCCATTACCATGCTCAATAAGATGAGTGAATTCATAGATTTCCATACCAATAAAGGCTGCACCTAGACAAAAAGTAATCGCTAACCATATTAAAGTAAGCGCTTTCTTTTGTCCTTGCGCGCAAATCATCGCAAAACCAAAAGTAATACTACTGATCAATAACGCTGCGGTTTCAACGGCAACAAAATCCAGCTCAAAAATATCTTTACCAGATACTCCGCCAACTGTATTCATAAATAACACAGCGTAAGTAGCAAAGAACGAAGCAAATAAAAGACAATCGGTCATTAAATATAACCAAAAACCAAATACAGTATCGCCAGAAGTATCATGGTGATCATGTGCATGATCATCATGTGAAGCTAGTTTTGTATTTTCAGCCTCTACGTTGATAGATAACGTACTCATGCTTTTATCCCCTTACTGTTAATTTTAGCCGAACCGCTTAAGTTGAAGGCATTCTCTGTTGCTAACACTTCTTCTGGTTGCACGTAATAGTCAACATCATTGCTGTAACAACGTTTAATAAATACGCCAATAGCACCGACTAAACCAACAATCGCTAACCACCAAACATGCCAAATCATAGCGAAACAGAAGATAGTGAGTGTTAACCCCATTAATACACCAGCAGACGTATTTTTCGGCATATGGATAGCTTCATAGCTTGCTTTAGACTGATAAACTTGTCCCTTTTCTTTCATATCTGTCCACGCATCAATATCATGCACTTCTGGGATAACAGCAAAGTTATAAGCCTGTGGTGGTGACGATGTCGCCCACTCAAGTGTATGACCATTCCATGGGTCGCCCGTTTCATCATCAAGCGCTTCACGATCTCTAAAGCTCACAAACAATTGAACAACTTGACAAATAATACCGAACATAATCAGCACAGCACCGCCAGCAGCAATGTATAACCAGATATTCCAATCAGGGTTATTAGTGTGATTTAAACGACGCGTCATACCTAGGAAACCCAGTACGTAAAGCGGCATAAAGGCAACAAAGAAACCAACAATCCAGAACCAGAAAGCTGCTTTACCCCAACGAACGTTGAGTTTAAAGCCCATTGCTTTAGGGAACCAAAATGTAAAGCCTGCAAGGTAACCAAAGACAGCACCACCAATGATAGTGTTATGGAAATGCGCAATTAAGAACAGGCTGTTATGTAATACATAATCGGCACCTGGAATCGCTAATAACACACCTGTCATACCGCCTACCGTAAAGGTAACCATAAACCCGAGTGTCCACATTACTGGGACAGTCATTTGTAAACGACCACGGTAAATAGTAAATAGCCAGTTGAAAAGCTTCACCCCTGTTGGTACAGCAATAATCATAGTCATCACACCAAAGAAGGCATTAACGTTAGCGCTAGACCCCATGGTAAAGAAGTGATGTAACCAAACAATAAAGCCTAAAATAGAAATCGCTCCACTTGCATATATCATCGATGTATAACCGAATAAACGCTTAGAAGTGAACGTAGAAATAATTTCAGAGAAAATACCAAAAGCAGGTAAAACTAAAATGTATACCTCAGGATGACCCCAAGCCCAGAATAGGTTGATGTACATCATGGCGTTACCGCCACCATCATTGGTAAAGAAGTGGAAACCTAAATAACGGTCAAGCGTTAACATTGCTAACAAGGCAGTTAATATTGGGAATGATGCTGCAATTAATATATTCGCCCATGTACAAGTCCAAGTGAAAATAGGCATTTTCATCAAGGTCATACCCGGTGCACGCATTTTAAAGACTGTCACTAAAAAGTTAACAGCAGTTAATAACGTACCAAGCCCAGATATCTGTAAGGCCCAAATATAATAATCAACCCCGACTCCAGGGCTAAACGTCAGCTCTGACAGAGGCGGATAAGCTACCCAACCTGTTTTAGCAAACTCACCAAAAACAAGTGAAATATTAATTAAAATAGCACCGCTGGCTGTTAACCAAAAACTTAAGTTATTTAAGAATGGGAAAGCCACATCACGTGCACCAATTTGCAGCGGTAAGATGATGTTCATTAAACCAATCATAAATGGCATCGCCATAAAGATGATCATAATAACACCATGCGCTGTAAATATTTGGTCGTAATGCTCTGGAGGTAAAATCCCAGGAGCGCCACTTGTTGCAAGAGCTAATTGAGTTCGCATCATGATTGCATCACTGAAACCACGGAACAGCATAACTAACGCAACGAAGATGTACATGATACCTAAACGTTTATGATCCACCGACGTGATCCAATCACGCCAAAGTACGCCCCATTTATTATATTTTGTAATAAGCGTAAAAAGAACGATTCCGCCAATAGCAATTGCAGCCATTGTGAACACGAGAATCGGTTCATGGTACGGAATTGCATCTAAAGACAATTTACCTAAAAACGACATACTTATTCCTCGCCTTGGCTAATAGATGGTGTTGCTGAATGTTCAGCCATTTTTTCATGAGACATATGGTCCATAGCTTTCATGTCCTTCATACCGTCCATGTTTTCCGTACCTTCCATATGCTTCATGTCCTTCATGCCGTCCATGTCTTTTGTACCCGACATGCCCGCCATATATTTCATAATAATGGTGTGGAATAAACCGTCATCAACATCACCGTAATAAGTGACAGGGTTATTCTCACTTGCTTTAGCTAGTTCATCATAATTAGCTTTAGTCAGTTTATTACCCTTTGCTTTCACATCACTTACCCACTTATCAAAATCACCTTGGGTAGGTGTTGCTATTGCATTAAATTTCATACCTGAGAAACCCGAACCACTGTAATTGGCAGAGAAGCCTTTAAAAGTGCCTGGCTCATTAGCAATTAAATGAAGCTTGGTTTGCATGCCCGCCATTGAGTAAATTTGGCTACCCAATTGTGGAATGAAAAATGAGTTCATGGTGCTTTCTGAAGTAATTTTGTATTCAACCGGCACATTCGCTGGGAACACTAATTCATTTACTGTCGCGATCCCTTGCTCAGGATAAATAAATAACCATTTCCAGTTTAATGAAACGACCTCAACAGTAAGATGTTCCCCTTTGCCTTCAATCGGTTTATAAGGGTCTAAGCGATGAGTTGACTCCCAAGTAATCACGCCTAAAACAATGACGATCAAAATTGGAATAGCCCAAACAAAAGCTTCAATTTTATTTGAGTGAGCCCATTTCGGAGCATAAATTTCATGAGTTTGTGTATCTCTATATTTCCAAGCGAAATATAAAGTCATCACAATAACGGGGATCACGACAAGCAGCATCAGTACTGTAGCGATGATGATTAAATTTTTCTCATCAACGCCTATTTGACCTTTTGGGTCAAGTACTCCGCCTGAACAGCCGGACAATACCAGCACTATGCTAGCTAACGCTATATTACAAAGGTTGCGAATTAACAATGGACTATCCTACTAATACCTATCAGCATCATTATTTTGTAAACATCACTTATTCCAATGGGCGATAACACTGTTTTCAATCCTAATAGCTCACTATTGGGATTAAAAACACCTTGTCCTTGCTCATTTTTAATACGTCATGTTAAACAATTTAATTAAACTAAATTGGTATAACCTAAATGTTGAAAGATGTTGTTTGAAAAAATATAAGTAGTTTAAAAACAACAGAGTAGATAATTCCTCAGTGTATTTTTATCAATAGAAAATACTAACGATTAAAATAATGAGAAAATTAAGAGAGTTGGTTGAACCGCAAGACTGTTTTTATATAACTTAATGATGAGTAATATTAAAAATAAAGCTCAACACAAATTAAAGAATATAAGTAACAGTTAGCATTCAACTATTTACTGAGGCGGTGCACGGCACCCATGCGTATTAAGTCCAATAAAGGACTGGAGTGTTTCACTAGTAGTAAAGGCCGCTTTTTGTAAAACAATAGCGGTACGGCGGGCTGAAAAAAACAGAAATATTAACCAGCATAAGCCAATAAGTAATTGACCAGATAATTCAGGATCAGATAAGAAACTAAAAATATTAACTAACGAAGACTCAGATAAAGTACCTTCAGTTAAAGATGAGCTTAGCTCAGTCGCATTTTCAACGACACCACTAAACAACATGATCGAATTTACCAACAAAATGCTCAATATAGACAATAACTTTCGTTCTACAAAAATATATCGCGCACTCGAATGTAATCTATTTAGCATAGATGGCATTTTTATTTGCGTATAATGTAATAAACTCAAAAGCATTCGCCTTAGTAGTTATGTAAATATATTAAAATAAGCGATTTAAACTTAAACGCCTACTTTATTTTCAGAGCATCTAATGTGATTCAAATCAAAAAAGTCTGAGTAAGCATCAAATTTTGGCAAGTATAACAAAGTCATTGTAAGCAACAAGCAGAAAAGTCATCAACGAGTAAGTTATTTAGCTTTAATGAAAATTAAAGGTTTCATCGACAACAATCACTTTATTAAGCATTTTGATTAAAATGACTTAGGCTTGCCAAGAAAATAGCTCCAAGCTTTATTGAATACAAACGACTATCTTCAAATATAAATCTAAGCCTAGCTATACCTACTCATAGAACATCACAATAGATCACATGAAGAGCTGATAAATAAAAATAGACCTCTATTAAATAGATGGATTAAATTTGTTTAACGGATTAGATAATTAGTATTTTAAGCTAGAGGTTCAGGTTATATTTTTGTAGATGTCATATTCGTGTATTAAAAAGCTTAGTTTGTAAGTATTTACAAACTAAGCTTTAGTAGCGTTGTTAATTGAAAAGTAAGAGAATGATTTATGAAAATAATTTTCATAAAAAGTTAAGATGCAACAGCAACACGCCCCTTTCCTTGATGTTTGGCTTGATATAATGCTTTATCGGCTTCAGAGAGTAATGTTTCAACATTATGCACCTGCTCTGAGAATGACGATACACCAATACTCACGGAGAAACTCAAATTTCCATTATCAATATCAATGGATAGATTTGCTAAATCGTTACAAAGACGATCTGCGATCATTTTTGCATGGCCAATATCAGTTTTCGGCAAGATAAGTACAAATTCATCACCTCCCCAACGACCGATAAAATCACTTTCTCTCAGGTTCTTTTTAGCAGCACTAGCAAATGATTGAAGTACAATATCCCCACTACGGTGGCCATTTTTATCATTAATATTTTTAAAGTTATCGATATCAATTAATACACAGCACAAAGCATTTGAATGCTGTTGTGCATAAGTAAATTCTTTTTCCAATAATTCATTAAATGCACGGCGAGTTAATAAGTTGGTCAATACGTCGTAATTCGCTCTATGTTCGAGACGCTCACGCAATAATTGCTGTTCAGTGATATCCATCACCGTTATTTGCGTAGCAGGTGCGCCATCCCAAATAACCGTTCTTGATAATAAACTCACCCACACTATTGAGCCATCAATACGTATCCCTTTACTTTCTGTTTTAATAACACTCTCATCTCCAGCAAGTAGAGACCGATTATCTAGATATGCCTGGTCATGAAATTCCGAGGGAATTAATGCAAGAATAGAATCAGTCTCAAGTAATGCTTGTTCACTTTCAAAACCAAACATTTGCGCATAGGCATTATTACAGAATAAGGGTTTAAAATTATTATGTACGAGAATACCTTGAATTGAACCGTCTACTAAGACTCTATAGCGCTCTTCACTTAGCATTAAATTACGCTGCGTTTCAAACTGGTAACTGAAGTCAATAATAATAACCTGCATGGCAGGCACACCTTCCCAGTCGACAATATTATCAATGGCCAATACTGTTAATTCATTATTATCTTTATCGATATTTTTATAGGTACGCACACCAGGCTTTTGTTTACCTGACATAAGATCTTGGTAGATCTGTAATGCTTTGGGGTGATCCGCAGGTGAAATTAGCTCCAAAATACTAGTGAGTGATAAAATATCTTGAGCACTTTTATAACCATAAAAACGGGCATAATTATCATCACTATAAAGTGGCTCAAAATTACGATGGACTACCACACCATAATGAGGCTCAATAAGTAATTGTTCAGAAAAACCCGACATGCTTTATCCACTCCATGATTAGCATAAACTCAATATTTTTTTAAAATATCAATTTACATCTTTTAGCACTGATTCGCTTGTCATAGCGATAATGTAAAAGACTATTCCATAAGAAACAGAAAATATCACATTTATCTGTCTTTTTGTTTATATTTATTGATTTAATATTAGTACCAATACTCCATTAAGATTCGTGGTTGAATGATAAGCATTATTTATTAATGATGAGCTCATACGCTTCATTAACCAGTTTAATGACTTAAAATATTTTCCCCTTCTTCAGGATCTCGGGCTTTAGCCGCTTGTTCTCTTATATCATTATGATCACTACTGATATCATCATCGCTATAGTCATCAAATTTATTCGTCGCATTATTCGTCATTTTATCGGAAGTATTGGAAGCCATGTTAGGTGGAGAGGTATTCTGTTGTTTAGAGGATTGCTCTTCTACGTTTGTTGACAAAATAATTCGTTCTCTCGCATCATCTGGCATCGTAATATTTTCCTCTAAAAAAATCTCAACCACTTTTTTCATTAAAACTGATGAGACTTTTAATTGGCTATTAATTTCACTGTTAACCCAAAAATAAACTCGTAAATTACAAGTGGATGAACCTAGCGAATTAACTAAAACCTGAGGTGCAGGTTCTTCCAGTATAGCGGGATGTTGATTCATAATGTTTTCAACTAAAGACTGGGCACAATCAAAATCAGTGTCATAACCGATACCGATATCAAAGGAGGCTCTTATATTTGGATTTGCTGTAAGATTACGTATCGCATTTTTATATATGGTCGCATTTGGAAGCTGAATATGATCGCCATTAAAATCGACCAATGTCGTTGCACGAGAAGTCATTTTTTTAACGACGCCTAGGTACCCAGCAACTTCAATAATATCGCCTAACTTAAACGGACGTTGAATACTCAATAGTAAACTTGATAGAAAATTTTCTGCAATGTCTTTAAATGCAAAGCCAACAATTAACCCTATTACTCCTGTGCCACTTAATAAAGCAACGGCAAATTGCGTTAACCCTACCAAGCTTAATAATATGTATAACCCTAATAAAATAATTAACAAACTCATTGTTCGATGAATCACTCGTTGTATGAGTCGGTTACTGGTCGTTTTTGTTAATGGTTTAGTGATCAAATTAGCGATCGGTTTTGATAACCAAAAACAAGTGACGAATATAATTATACCGATAAAGATTGAAGGCAATTTATCTAATACCACTTCAGTGAACTGGGTTAAATCATCTATCACCATTTGTAATTTCATCATTATCAACTCATTATTTTTACTGTAACTGCAAAGTAAGGTACCTTTTAAATTACTCAATTACTCCTTATATGTAAATAACCTCAATAAATTCAAATAAAACTAACACTAAAAAATGAACACATACTTTATATTGTAGAAAACGAATAAATAATGAAATTGGCATCATGCAATAGCTTTCTGCTAGGATAATTGTTGTATCACTCATATTTTCATTTACCAACATGAGTAAAATCTTTTATAAATAAAGCAGACTCACCATGTCAATATGAGAGTCATAAATAAAAGACACTATCTTTAGGAAATAATATGGAATTATTAAAAATTGAAAAGTTTTGGGATTTAATCTATGGAAAGCTAGAGTCATGGCTTGAAGCAACCATTAAAATCCTCCCTAATATTGTGGTAGCGATATTAATTGCCATCTTCTTTTCAATTCTTGCCCGTTACGCCGGCAAGATAATGAATAATTTTTTACGCAGAACCAAAGTTTCACCTCAAATAGCTAATTTATTGTCGTCGATCTTCAAAGTCGGTGTATTGGTTACTGGTCTTTTTATTGCGTTAGATTTCTTAGGGTTAAGCGGCACGGTCACCTCTCTGTTAGCAGGCGCAGGTATTGTAGGTTTAGCCATCGGTTTTGCTTTTCAAGACATGACAGAGAACCTCATAGCAGGTATTGCAATGGGCATTCGCAAGCCATTTCAAATTGGAGATATTGTTGAAACGGATAAAGTATTTGGGGAAGTTAAAACCATTAATTTAAGGAATACACTGGTTGAAACTTTCTCAGGGCAACTAGAAATAATTCCAAATAAAATTTTATTCAGAAATATTTTAACTAATTACTCTACGAAAGGAATAAGACGCATAGAGGTTCCTTTTGGTATTTCTTATGCCGATGATCCGGACAAAGCAACGAAGCTCATTGTTGAACATATAAATCAATACAAGTTCGTCATTAAAAAACAAGAAACCGCAGTATACGCAACAGATTTCGGCGATAGCAGTGTTAATTTTTTATTGTGGTTTTGGATAGATTACCCAGGCAAAACAGGTTTTATGCAAGCAAAACATGAAGCTATTATCGGTGTGAAAAAAGCCCTTGAAAATGCAGATATTCTAATCCCCTTCCCTATCCGAACATTGGACTTTGGCGCTAAAGGAGGTGAAAAATTAAATAGCATGTTAAGCACGGCTAAAGAGCATAATAATGATAACACCGCTGAGAATGCTCAATCGGATAAGCAACCGTCAAGTAATTAATTTAAAGATTAATGACTTAATATCTGAATCCAAGTAATACCAATTACGTTAAAGAAGTGTTCTCAATTTTGAGCAGGAACAATGATTGAATTTAAGGCGTAAGTTAAAGACTTTCGAAGAATTAAGTTATTTTAACAAATAAAATAGGTCAGTTAATGGGTGTGATTGGTATAAGTATTTAATTCATTGTCACTGATTAAACTATTATAGGCCTAGCATAAGTAATGTTAGGCCTTTCAGTCAGTTATCGCTAAAGCTTAGCCTCATAATGTGATGCTATAACACCATGAATTAAATACGACCTTATAGTAAATTATTATTAGCAGCCGTTAAAATTGCACTTACTTTATCATTAATTTCTTTTAAATCATCTTCCGCTAAAACCTGTTTAGATTGCTGTTCTTTAATCATGTTCGTTTGATTAATAACGAATTCTTTTTGTTCATCGCTATCAGAAAATGTTATCAATTCTTGCAAAGAAATAAGCAGTCTCAGCGTGACGAATACATTGTTATTGGCTTGTTGTCTTATTTGGTCAAATGCAGCTTTAGCGATATATTTGAAAGTAGGTACTTTGCAAATGACTCTTAACATACCTACTTGATCAAAATGCAGCTTTTCTGGAAATGTCCTTGTGGTTAACACACACAATGTGGCATTAAGTTTATCGATACAAGTAAT
Source organism: uncultured Psychromonas sp. (assembly GCF_947489755.1). GTDB lineage: Bacteria > Pseudomonadota > Gammaproteobacteria > Enterobacterales > Psychromonadaceae > Psychromonas. The sequence goes on along the minus strand of NZ_CANLFB010000007.1, from coordinate 87,358 downwards.
AGCGGAATACGGATCATTAATACCAGGAGATAGTGCACGTAATGCAATTTCGACTAATTGATGAATGGCAAATTCAGGATCTTGAACAGGAGTTCTACAAGCGCCAAGGACAATCAGTGCGGCTATTTTTTTAATGACATTATCGTCAATTAAAGTGTCTGAGTGAATAATCGCTATAACCGAGTCTTTAACGACAAAGTCACCGGGCTTAAAATGGCACTCAATTAACACATCGTTATCTTTAGCAAGCATTAATAAACTTTCTATATCAACCGTTTGAACATAACCACTGCATGTTGATAATACGTTTTTTTGATTACTTCGCGTCCTGAAACCTTCATCGCTCGAATTGAGTGGTCTTTCCACTTTATTAGCGTGTTGAGTGGTGGGAAATAACTTCTCAATGCCATTTTGTAGTTCGCAATAAACATCATCAATAACAATATCTGCTTGAATAGATTTAGCCACATGGTGAATGAAATAAATCAATACCCCCACATTAAAACACGTCATGGTGACAGCAATAATAACGGTGACTCCAGGTTTAAAAGCATAAGGAGCTTGAAAAGAAATCGCACAAAAAACCAGAATACAAAATAAAAAATTTGAGATAAAAGCACCGAGAACAAATTGAGTGCCTATATCCATCATAAAGTTACGCAGTAAACGCGGTCCAAATTGTGAAGACGCTAAGGTTAATGCAACAATCGTAATCGAGAAAGCAATACTCGTTACCGTAATCATAGCCCCAGCAATCATAGCTAACAAAGAACGAATCGCCTCAATATCCATTTTATGGATAATAGGAATAGAGGGATCTAAGCTAGTCATAAAAAAAGCATCAATACAGACTGTCAAAATGGCCAATAAAATAGAAGCTAACACCATAGCACCGGGTAGAAACCAAAAACTAGAACGCGCTTTTTCTATCAATAATGCATATTTCATAAAATTAAATTGCAATTTTTCACCTTCTTATTTATTCGTAATATTTTTTAAATGACTAGCTTTGATAATAACTCATTTACGAGTAAATATTTTATAAAGTAAATTGTTAACTGAAGAGAAAAGTATGTGTGGAATACGAAAAGAGGAACTAAGAAAGCGTTATTTAGAGAGACTAATATGAAGTTGAGAATACAGATTGAAGACCCTGTAAATATTTTCTACTGAAACAGCATTAACATACTTATTTAAAAAAACACCGCCATAAAATATTTTATGACAGTGTTTTAATTTCATTACAATGTTATGTAACTGCATGTATTAATTAAGAATCAGTATCTTAATTAACATATACGTTAAATAAGAATCAATGTCTTAATTAACAATCAGTGTCTTGAGCAGCAACACCTTCTTTAGCACTCTCACAAGCATCTTCAAGCGCATTAGCAGCATCTGTAGACATCTCACTTGCTTTATCTGTTGTGCTATTAGCCGCTTCACTTACTGCATTGCTTGCATCTGTTGCCATATTGCTTGCTTTATCTGTTGCGCTATCAGCTGCTTCACTTACTGTGTTGCTTGCATCTGTTGCCATATCAGTGATTTTTTGACCGCTTTCTTCCGCAGCTACATCTGCACTATCAACCATTTCAGTCATTTTTTCACCTGCAGAATCTGCAGCTTGACCAGCTTCAAGAACAACTTCATCTACTTTTTCGCCAGCTTCTTTAACTACATTGTTTACATCAGCAGCGACTTCATCAACTTTTTCACCCGTTGTTGTTTCAGGTTTATCATCACATGCAGCTAAAGCAAATACAGTTGTTAAAGCGATGATAGAAGTCGTTAAATATTTTAATTTGATCATGGTTATTTCCGTTAGTTAATTAAATTGTTAAGAATTACTTTTTCTAAAAATTTAATCTTTAATTATTTTTTGTAAGACAAAAAATAATTAACCTTAAAATTTAGATTAGTTAGTTCAAATACTGCAGGTGAGACCTACATAGATTTAAAAAGTTCTGCAACTTTGAAAATAAATAGGTTAAATGTCAATAAGTAATCAAATACAGGGTAGTTATCATTCTATATTTGATTTTAAAAGTAGGATAATGCTTTAGTTTTTTACAATTTTGTTTCTGCCCGTTTCTTTTGCTTTATAGAGAGCTTCGTCAGCTCTGCGTAACCAATCTTTAAATTCTTCACCTTCTTTCATGGTAACCATACCCGTACTAAAAGTAATTCTCCCTACTGTATCGAAGTCAATTTGTGAAATTTTCTCTCGTATTTGATCCATCCGACTAAACGTACCATCAGCAGTTGCCTCCCATAGCAAGATAACAAACTCTTCACCTCCCCAACGACATATGAGGTCTTCTGTACGCATATTTTCAATTAACTCATTGGCAAAGCGACACAAGACTTCATCCCCAACATTATGACCGAAGGTATCGTTTACTTTCTTAAAATGGTCAATATCTAAAATAGCTAAGGTGATTGTCGAACCATGTCTTTTGGCTCTGGCAAGTTCCTTATCAAGTAAAGACATAAAAGCACGACGGTTATACAAATGGGTTAAAGGATCTTTAGAAACAAGCTCTTCCAGTTTATCATTTTGCTCACTTAACAAACTATTCTTAGTTGATATTTCCTCTGTACGTTCGCTTACTACTTTTTCTAAATGCTCAGTATGTGAACGAATTTTTTTAAAACTGCTTTTGAAGGCATTCGACAATTCACCAATTTCATCTTTTGAGTCAACGCCATCAAAGTGATAAAACTTACCGTTAACAGCTTCTTTTATCTCTTTGGTTAATTTAATAATCGGTCTTGTTACATTATCTGATAATTGGCTAATAAAAACTAAAAATACAGCCATTAAAATAGATGAAATAATCAAAATATTATATAGAATTTGATAAATATCTCGAAAGATTTCAGATTCTTTGGTGGTCACAAATAATGTCCACCCTGATAGATAATCAACTTTAGAAAACGTCACTATTTTAGACTCGTTAATCGCAGTATCCATATAGCGGCCATAGCCATTATTTTGTAAATTAATCTGTTGTACTATTTTATAAAAGCCGGGGAACTTCATATTGTCTTCAGTTGAGAGCGTTGTAGTCAACATAATTTTTTCAGAAGGATGTGAGACAATCAAATTATTTGAATCGGCTAGCCAAGCATAACTCTTCTTTGTCAGCTTAATGGGGGAAAGCTTTTTAGTTAATGCAGATATAGGAACAGCAACAGCAAGAGTACCTATCCATTTTTGTTCGTTATTTAAAATAGGAACTGCGACCATTATTACTGGTATTTTTTGAAACTTACTCTGCATAAGTACTGTAATGTTATATTCCTTTCCTCGCCATTGTTCTCCATGTACGAATAAAGGGTTCGTTACTTTATTTTGATGGCCAAGCACATCAGTTAAATTGAAATTTTGATCAACATAAATAGCATTAATGAAGTTTCCTTTACCTATCACCATCAGCCTTTTTAGCTGCTGAGTAATAAAAGGCTTATCATTGGTTTTTAATTGAGGATTATCACTAACCATTTGTAGCATAGCAACATATTGAGCAAACTCTTGACTGAGTAAATTAGCGTGCATTTTTGAAATTTCAGTCGATTTTTCTAACTCTAAATCCAGTACGCGTTCCCGCTCATTAATAAAAACAATCATTAGAAGAAGACAAGTAAAAATAATCATTGCGAGAGAGAAAATAGTAATCACTTTTGCTTTAATACTTTGAAACATAAAGACCTTAAAAAGTTCGACTTAAAATTCACCTAACTGAAAACAGCAAAGCAATACTAATCACATTGGATATATGTTCTAAATGTTGCGCAGGAAAACAACTAAATTAAAGGCATAAATTGATATAAATGGTAGTTCCCTTTACCAAAATCACAACACTGCAGTTAATTTTTTTATTAGTAAAATAGCTCTGCTATTTAGTGGAGTTGGCCATAAGTATTGAATATACATTGTAATGTTTAATAAAAAAATAATTATCAAGTTTCAATCAACTAAAACCACTCATTTTTAGATATTAATAATTCAAATGCTATATAAGCATGAAAGTTTAGTGCTCCTAATCATTAACACACACTTTTCATACCAAATACTAAATAACTTAAATAACTTAAATAATTAATACTTTAGATCAAATGAAATTTAATGAGAAAAATAAGAGTTAATGATCTCTTATTTGCTTATATCGATGGTTCTCATAGGAAAAACTTGATTAATGAGACCTTAAAATAAGGTAAATAATTTATTATTAAAAAAGATCACGAGGTAAATATATCCTAGCAATACAGAATATTTACTTTAAGCTAATCAATTATTAAATTTACAATGAAGAGGACAACATATGAGTGATTTAGCACCATCACGTATTAACGAAATTTTAAAGTTTGATCAACAACAACGCTTCCAATATTTATGTAAAGAAGTTAATAAACAAAAACAAATTTGGTTATTAATCGATGAGCACGGTTGCGTTATGCTTAACACTGAAGATGAAGATTGTGTGCCTGTATGGCCTAATAAAGAATTTGCAGAAGAATGGGCAACAGAGGAATGGGCACACTGTAAAGCGGAAGCAATAAGTTTAGATAAATGGTCTGAGCGTTGGACACGAGGGTTAGAAGAAGATGAATTATCAATCGTCGTCTTTCCAGATAAAAACCTTAATGGTTTAATCTTCTTTCCAGATGAGTTTGAACATGAAATAAAGCTACAAGCTAGAAAGTAAACGTATCGATTATTGTGAATGTATAAAATACGATAAGACATTCACAATAAAACATACATTCACGGTGTAATTTTAACGTTAAAAAACATGAAAGATAAAATAAGAGTTTATATGTATAAAGGTTTTCTCTCATTACTTCAGAAATGGACTTTAAAAGTAACAATACTTTTTACTTTACTATTTCCTACCATTATATCTGCACACCCCCATGCATGGGTTGATACCAATACTTATATAGAAGCCGATCAAACACACATTACTGCTTTACATATGACCTGGACATTTGATGCTGAGACATCAACCTACATGTTACAAGGTGAAGATATAAGTCCTGACAATATCGAGCAAACCCTACAAAGATTGGCGCAAAGTGTTGTAGGCAATATGTATAACGAACATTACTTTACTTACTTATATAACGACAATGAACCGGTTCGCTATAAAGAAGCGCGTCACCCACAATTAATTCAAGATGGCAACAAACTAGTACTTAGCTTTGAATTGCCTTTGTCTATCCCAATTGCTTTTAAAGATAAAAAATTCAAACTGTATATTTACGATGAAACGTATTTTGTCGATATGTCTTGGCTAGATAAAACCAATATCCAACTATCTGAGCCATTAACGGAAGCGTGTTCAGGTGAACTGATCGCACCTAAAGCGTCAGATGAACTTCGCGCTTATACCTTATCCTTAGCAAGTGACGTAGCCCCCGATAATGCAATCGGCCAACTATTCTCTCAGAAGTATCAGTTACACTGCCAATAAGCCCAAAAGACGAAACTAATAGTAAGTAGTGCATTCCTTGACGATAAAAAACGGCTACTTACTAGCATGAGTGCTTGCGGTCATGAGTACTTACTATCATGACAATCAGCACTCTTCCTCCCCGCTCGAGTTCTAGGAGTTATCTACTTTATTGATTGATTTTTAGTAACTCAACTTCAAATATTAACAATGAACCAGCAGTGATTTTACCTGCGTTACGGTTGCCATAAGCGAGATGACTTGGAATAAAGAAACGGAACTTATCACCTTCAACCATTAGCTGAACACCTTCAGTCCAACCTGGAATCACTTGATTTAAACCAAAAGAAATTGGCTTGCCACGATCAACTGAGCTATCAAATACTGTCCCGTCAATTAATGTACCGTGATAATGCACTTGTACCTTACTTGTTGCCGTCGGGTGTTCAGTCCCTTCACCTTTTTCTAGTACGAGGTACTGCAATCCAGATTCAGTGGTTTCCACGCCTTCTTTGGTTGTATTCTCAGCTAAGAAAACTTCCCCTTTCGCAATATTTTCTGGTGCGCTTTTTCCTGCATTCATAGATTGAAAAATGAAAAATGCAACGATTAAAATTGCTGCAATTAAAATAAATTTGACCATTATAAATACCTATTGTTATTCAAATATAAAATGAAGTGCGACTGTACTAAATTTTAAGGCTTAGTTTAAGCGTTGTATAAAAATAGTTTAATAATAATCTCAGTTATGCAAACCATGAAGCGGTTATGAAACTCGACGGTTGATATTAAAATAAAAGGACTAATAGATGTTTGAAGGCATTTTGAATAGGTAGTTGATATCTAGAAATAAGTCATCGGCATTTTAAATAGATAGCATCGCTTTGTATTAAGCATTAACAGCGAGTTGACAGGAAGGTATTCTTATAGTGAGCAATTACTATCTTAGTAGAACTATATACGATGTATTACAGCCTAAAAAATTAAATCTACAGAGAATAAAAAGAGGCGGTAATAAAAAGCGAGGTTATTGATATAACCTCGCTTGTTAACATACTAATATCACTTATTGTTAATGACGATGTTTAATTATTAGAAGATGTCGTTTTATCTTCACTTAAACGTAACTCTTCATTAAGTAGTTTTTCTACATGCCCCGGCGAATGCGTTCTACCTGAAATCAATCGATACATGGCAGGAATAACAAATAACGTTACCACGGTTGCGAAAGCCATTCCGAAGAACACGACGGTACCGACAGAAATACGGCTTTCAGAACCAGCACCATTGGACATAATTAACGGGATAGATCCGGCTAAAGTAGTAAATGCAGTCATTAAAATGGGGCGTAAACGACGAGCAGAAGCATCGATAATCGCCACTTCTAATGCATGCCCTTTATCTCGTAACTGATTAGCAAATTCAACAATCAAAATACCATTCTTGGTTACCATTCCGATCAGCATGATCATACCAATTTGACTGTATATATTAAGCCCTTGTTGCATCAATACCATACCAATAAAGCCACCTAACACACCCATAGGTACGGTGAACATAACCACTAGAGGGTTGATGAAACTTTCAAATTGCGCAGCTAATACTAGGTAAGCCACCAGCAACGCTAAACCAAATACAATGAACACACTACTTCTGTTCTCTTTGTACTCTTTTGATTCACCCGTATAAGAAATAGTAATATCACTTGGGAATAATTCAATGGCTTTAGCATCTAAATAATCTAATACCTCACCTAATGATTTACCTTCCGCAGCACTCCCCCCTAACGTAATCGATTTTTGTTTGTTGTAATGCGAGAGTCTATTGGCTGATGCGACCTCTTCAATATCTGCCAGTGTATCCAAAGTAATGAGTTCACCATCTCTAGTACGCATGTAAATCTGACTTAAATCACTTACATTATTAAAGCTATTTTCATCCCCTCGTAAATAAACGTCATATTCTTCACCACGTTCAACATACGTCGTTTCACTGCTACCGCCTAACATCACTTCCAATGTTTCGGAGATATCGTTCAAACTAATACCAAGTTCTGATGCTCGCTCTTTATCCAATGTAACCACTAACTCAGGTGTTTTTTCCGAGTAATCAAGGTCACCACCAACAACCATGCCATCGGCTTCAGCCTGTTGTCTTAATAATTCAGCATATTTTTCTAACTCTTTGTAATCTGATCCACCTAATACAAATTCAACTTGGTCGCTAGATCCACCTCGGAACCCTGGCAATAAAGGTCGAACACGTATATCAGGTAAATTTTTCAACGCTTTATTAACGAGTCCTAATGCTTGGCTAGCAGATACGGTTCTATGATTCCAATCTTCCAACACCATGATAACAAAACCTGTTTGGTCACCAGCATTACCACCAAAAGCAGGCGCTTGAGTACTAAATGATTTAATAACGCCCTGTCCTAATAAAGGCATTAAACGCTCTTGCACAAGATCCATATTCGCAGACATACGATTAAAACTGGTTCCTTCAGCGCCTTTTACAAAAGCAAAAATCACGCCTCTATCTTCTTTAGGGGCAAGCTGAGAAGGCACTTGCTGCATTAAGAAATAACTACCAGCGATACACGCTAAAATAACTAATGGAGCCGCTAAACGTAGCTTCATTGCACATTTAAGGCCTCGACGATAAACATTTTCTAAACGATTAAACTGTTTATCAACCCAACGGTTAAAACGATTCTGTTGTTGATGCTCTTTCAACATTTTACTGGCAAGCACTGGCGTCAAGGTTAAGGCGATAAACGATGAGAAAATAACGGACATGGCAAGCAACACAGAGAACTCAGTAAAGAGTAGTCCCACCATACCGTCCATAAAGGAGATAGGTAGAAAGACCATCACTAATACAAGGGTTGTAGCAATAACCGCAAAACCAACTTCTCTTGTTCCTTTGTAAGCAGCCATTAAAGGCTTTTCACCTTTTTCAAGGTGGTGGAAAATATTCTCAACCACAACAATTGCATCATCGACCACCAAACCTATCGATAAAATAAGCGCCATCAACGTAATCAGATTAATTGAAAAACCAAAATAATAAGCAGCAATAAAAGAAGAAACTAACGAAACAGGCACGGTAATAGCAGGGATAATAGTCGCTCTTGCTTGACCAATGAAAATATATAAAACCAAGATAACCAAACCACCGGTTATCATTAAGGTGTTATAAACTTCATCAATAGAACGTTCAATAAAAACAGTAGAATCATAATTTAAAACTAAATCAGTATTATCAGGTAGGAACTGTTGGATATTATCTACTTCTTTGCGCACAGACTTCGCAACTTCAAGTGGGTTTGCATCGGTTTGCGTAATAATACCTAAGCTCAAGTTTACAATGCCGTTATTTTTAAACGCAGAATTCTCATTCTCAGCACCAACATAAACTTTAGCAACATCTTTTAAATAGATTGGTGTACCGTCATTAGCCGTACGAACCACTAAATAATCAAAGTCTTGCGGTTCTGCATATAAACGAGCGGTTCGAACTGACATGACAGTGGTATCATTTCGTACTTCACCACCTGGGCTTTCAATATTTTCAGCCTCTAGCGCTGAAATAATATCATTGACGGTAACCGAGCGTCCCGCCATCATATCGGGTTGTAATTTAACGTACATGACCTTGTATAAACCACCGGTCACATTGACCGAACTAACTCCCGTAATTAAACTAAAGCGGTCGGTCAAAGCACGCTGCGCATAATCGGTTAATTGTGTTCTATCCATGGTGGAGGATTTGAGGTTAATATACATCGAAGGTTCGCCAGAACCATCATCTTTGGAGACAATCGGTTCATCAGCTTCATCAGGTAAAGCACGTTCCGCTTTTGCGACGGCATCACGTATATCACTAACACCTTCCGTTAAATCCCAGCCAATATCAAATGTAACGGTAATGCGTGACATACCATTACGTGTAACCGAATCCACTTCATCAATACCACTGATACCCGTTACTTGATCTTCAATAACAGAAGTCACTTGGCTCTCCATAATGGTAGCACTTGCACCGTCGTAGCGAGTCGTGATTGATACAACTGGACTTTCAACATCTGGCATTTCTCGCACTGCGAGCTTTTCAAATGAAACAATACCGAATACACATAGCAATAGACTTAATACTATTGCCATGACAGGGCGTTTTACAGATACGTCGGATAACCACATTATTTGCTATCCTTTTTAGGCTTATTTAATTGTGCCGTTTTATCATCCTGTTTTTTAGTCGTACTTAAGTCGTCAACAGTTAACCCATCACGCATATTAACTAAACCTTGTACAACGATACGCTCACCAATGTCTAAACCAGATTCGATAATGGCTTGGTCTTCAATGCGAGCTCCTAACTCAACTTCTCGACGTTCTACTTTATTGTCATTCGTTACAACATAAACAAAACGTTTCGTACCTGAATATTCAATTGATTGCACGGCAATGATAGGTTCATTAACGGCTTTAAAGACTAAACGCGCAGACATCAACATACCCGGTTTTAACTGCTGGCTTTGATTGTCGAATAACAAACGTACTCGTAGATTTAATGTATCGGGATTAATACGCGAATCAATCGCCATCACTTTCCCGGTAAAAGAGCTATCACCCCAAGCGCGGGTCGTTGCTGAGACATCCATTCCTACTTCTATCTGAGATAAATAACGCTCAGGGACAGGAAGATCCAAAGTCATTTGCGATAAGTTATCTAATGATAATAACGTTTCACCAATTGACACATTCTTACCTTCACTAAAATCAAGTAACCCAATGGTGCCTCCAAAAGGTGCGACGATACGGTGATTATCGACAAAAACTTGTGCAGCTAATAAACGAGCTTTACCAATCGCGACGGCTGATAATTGCGCGTCTAATTCAGTTTGGGTAATAGCCTGCTTTTTAATAAGGCGCTGATAGTCTTTTAATGTTCGTTGTTCGTTCGCTAAGTAGGCCTTAGCTTCTGCTAATATTGCATTGGCGCCCGCGTTATCTAATGCAATTAATAACTGTCCTTTTTTAACTGTCTGATTGGCATCCACTGCTATTTTTGTCACTTTAGCGGCTACTTCTGATGCAATGCTGACGTATTGTTTCGCTTGTAATTTACCAATTAAAGACAAAGATTGAGAGACTTCATGTGTTTCAACTATCTCACTTTTGACAGGAACAACCGGAGCTGCAAAAACAGAATAACTAAACGAACTCAGTAATAGACTAGTTAGTATAAAAACAGTATTTAATTTATTCATTATATAATCTTCTAAATAAGTGGGTAAGACGAGCAAAAAACAATCAACAGCATCCAGCTATTATTCCTATCATAAAGTAAAAAGAGCAAAAGATTGTGAAGAAAATATGGAGAAATTATAATAAATTTGAAACAAAACAAATGATTAATAACATTCCACCTATTAGAATAAGTAAAAACTAACGAGTTTTTTGTAAATAATCCTAATACCTCACAACAACAAATAACCATCGGTGCTTATAATTGAATCCTACAAAAAAATAGGATCAACTTTATCGGCAATAGTAAATGCCAGTGACATTAAATACGCGTTCTACGTTTTGTGCGGTATTGCTGTCAGACTAAATCAATTCACTTTAAAATATAAATTAATATAAACATTTGTTTCTTTTACGAAAGATATAACAAAAAGGGAATTTTTTAACCCGTCAGATAGATAAGCTATTTACTGTGATTAATATTAGATAAAGGTCATTATAAGGAGTATTTTATGGTCGTTATATTATTTCGTTGGCAGATAAACCCAACACATGAAAAAGTATTTAAGGAAGGCTGGACTGAATTAGTACAACGTAATATTGAAAAATATGGCGCTCTTGGATCTCGTTTACATAAAACTAAAGATAATCAGTGGGTTTCCTACAGTCAATGGATTAGCGAAGAACATTATTTAAAAGCCCAAGGCTTAGAAGATAAACATGAACAAGCAAGAGCAAAAATGTTGACCGCTATTATTAGTGCAGCAGAGCCTTTAGTGTTGGTACCGGTGTTAGACCATTTAATATCGACTAAACTCTAACCGCTCACAATAGGAAGCCTCAACGCATATTGCCTATTTAGACTTAAACTGAAACGTTAACCGTCAATGTAAATAGACTTAACAGTCCACAGTAAACATTGGCGTCGTTAATCAAAGCTCGTTAACATCGGATTTACTAATATTGGTGTATTCGCTCTCACAATATGAATTAAAGATACATTAATACCTTTAACTCATTGTCAAAATATCTATTACATTTGCCTTAAATGTTCTTTTAAGGCTTTATTTCCTAAATAACGTTTAAGACTTTTATTCCCTAAATAACGTTTAAGACTTTATCCATGGTTAAACGCGTTTTAGGCAAAGAAAAGTTATAGTCTTCTGATGGATGATGATAACCAATAGCTAATGCAACATGACATTGATAACCACCTAATTCATCAGCAAAAATCTCACTAATGAGTTCACTATCAACCCCTTCCATTGGTGTTGAATCCACTTTCAAGCGCGCTAAAGCATGCATAGCATTACCTAATGCAATATAAACTTGAGACTTCGTCCAGCTTTCATTATTGCCTTGTTCATCGGTATTAATATCAGCGAAAGAGTAACTACCGAATGCTTTTTCTTTCTCTTCTAATTTAGTGCGTTTATCAGCAATGCCTTGGTCGACCACTTGCTCATAATCAGCACGTGTATAAGCGGGGTTATGTGCAAATAAAATAATATGTGAACAAGCTAAAACATGATGTTGATTAAATTGAAATTTATTAGCAAAAGAACCAACCATTCTTTGTTTTGCAGCATCACTTTCAATCACAATAAACTTCCAAGGTTGCGAGTTTATTGATGAAGGAGAAAGGCGCAATGCTTGATACAACACATCCAGGTCTTGCTGCCCCACCTTTTTGCTTGCATCGTATTTTTTCGTGGTGTAACGCGCTTCTAAATCATTAATAATTTGCTCATGTATTGCCATATTGTCGAATCTCATCTGTTGGGTGGATAATATAAGTTATTATTAAAAGTATAATCATTGTTAAAAGTATCGTTGTCGTTAGCAGTATCGTTATAGCCGTCGACACTATTTTGGAAAGTGATAATTCATCACTGTTCCACAAATTTATACCGCTAATAATCAATAAACACATTGTACACTTGATTCTTTTATTTGATAATTACGCTTAAATTTGAATAACTTGATAATTATTTTTGAATATGTATCACTTAAACGACCTCAAATTAGCCATTAGAATTGCTGACTTACAAAATATTTCAGCAGCTAGCCGTGAACTTAATTTAACGCCAGCCGCAGCCAGTGCAGCATTAAAGCGTCTTGAAAAAAGATTAAACTGCCAACTATTTGTTCGTTCAACACGTAACATGCAATTGACTGAAGAAGGCCAACTATTTATTGAAAGTAGCCGAGAAGCTATCAATATCCTAGAACTAGCAAGTAATACATTAAACAATAATAACGATCAGTTGAGTGGTGACTTAGGGTTAAGCATGCCTTCAGATTTAGGCAGAAATATTGTGAGAGCTTGGATAGATGAGTTTTTAGCCTCCGCCCCTTCTTTAACCCTTACTTTGTATTTAAGTGATCATATGAGTGATTTAATGGATCAAAAAATCCAACTTGCACTTCGATACGGTCATTTAACGGACTCAGTACTTAAGCGTCGATATTTAACTTCATCACCTCGTTATGTAGTCGCTTCACCGAGTTATATAAAAGAGTTCGGGCAACCAAATAGCCCTGCTGAATTACAACAACATAAATTATTAAGTTGGAATCTAGGCAGCAAAAATCTTCAACAATGGACATTTAACAAAGATAATCAGCATATACAAATACCTATATCGCCAATCAAAACAACCAACGATGGCGCTGTATTGAGACAATGGGCAATCGCAGGACATGGTATTGCCTATAAAAGTTGGATAGATATTGCAGAAGATGTAGAGCAAGGACGCTTAAAAGTACTATTAACAGATTACCTAACTGAAGATGTTCCCTTGCAACTCGTTTATCTACAAACCGACTACCCTAGAAAACAGTTACGTATGGTGATTGATTTTTTACAACATAAATTCAGTGAGTTTAGTAAACGATATCCGCCGCCTTAGCTAAACTTATTCGTTAACGCTTCTTAATTAAAACTTACCCAATTAAAGTTCACTTATGATGATAAACATAATGATAGGCATCGCATTTAACCTACGATATTTAATCACTAATACACTAATCGATAACATCAATAGAGCTAAATAATAGATCTTGTCCCAGCGAAAAAAGCCAATTCATGATTTCCTAGGCGACCTCCACCTTAGCCCTATACCATTCCCATATAGCTTTAATATAAACGCGTAAAAAACAGTCATTTCAACATAAACCATTCGCCATATCTGCGACGATTCACTTTTATATAATTTACTAAATAAAACAGAATATCCAATAGCTCAGATCCCGTTATTACCGACTACCAAGGACTTACCTACGTTTTTAAGGTAAAGTCAGTGGTAGTTTTCCTTAAATGAGCAAATATTAAATGTCAGATGATGTTAACGAGATTTCAATACAACTAGAAAAAATCATTCAACCATTACCAGCCATGCACCTCGCACAATTAACCGCCTTCGCATTTGGTTTACCACCATTATACTTTTGTCGTGAATACCAACCATTGGCTCAAGAGTCGATCATTGAACATTGCCAACAACGCTTGCTTAACTTGCTCAATACTCAAGACATAACATTACAACAATTAAGCCACTTGCTTGCTGAAAAAGAGTTTTTTGATGCAGAAGAAGCCAGCTTACGAGTGGGACCAGAGTTAGTTGAATAAATAACCTCAGTGCCAGATAAGAAAAGCAATATAAATGAATGGGTAAAATGAAGGATAGAAGTAAGCACAATGAATCTTTTATTAACAACCTCAGCTTGAATAATGGCAACAAAAATTCCATTATCCAAGCTGATACATTCCCTTTATTTTTCTAGTTTAAAGCGGTCAACAATACTGTGTAGTTGATTATTAACTTCATGGATATGATGCGTTTCTTCATTCACATTAGCCCCTGTTGTTGTCAATTCTTGAACAATGTTATGGATACGCGACATATTTTGACTCACTTCCCGAATCACACTATTTTGTTCATGTGCAGATGAAGCGATTTGATTGCTCAAGTCATTAATTTTTGCAACAAAGCCACTCATCACCTCTAAGCTATCTGCGACACTCGCCGCCTCAGTCACTGTTTGTTGACTGGTTTCACGAGTACTGTCAATTGAACTAACAACAGACGTCGACTCGTGTTGTAGTTTTGTTAATGCATTTTCAACTTCACCCGTACTGGTTTGTGTACGAGCAGCAAGCGCACGAACTTCATCGGCAACCACAGCAAAACCACGCCCTTGCTCACCAGCACGAGCGGCTTCAATTGCGGCATTTAAAGCTAATAAATTTGTTTGATCGGCAATCGCACCAATCACACTTAAAATTGAACTAATATCTTGCGTTTCTTGGCTCATATTCGCCACGTTAATCGTTGCGTTTTCAACTTCTTTAGACAGGCGTTGTAAACTTACTTGCGCATTAGCAATAATACCCTTTGACGTTTCACCTGAATTATTGGCTTCTTGCGTAAATTGGGCCGTTTCTTGCGCATTATTCGCCACCATTTCAGCAGTCACGCTTAGTTCCTCAACAGCAGTCACCACTTGCTCTGTTTCTTGTTGATGTTGAGTCAATATATTCGCACTTTTATCAGAATGATTTTTTAAGACTTCAACGCCCTCAGATAACCGACCACTTACACGCTTCACATCAAGCATCATCAACTGTAGTGTTTCAATAAAAGCATTCACATTCATTGCAATTTGGCCGAGATCATCTTTAGAATTAACGGCTAACCTCTGCGTTAAATCACCACTTCCATCAGATAAATTACCAACTAATTTTTTTAATGCAATGACAGGTTGATAAATACGATTCAGTACTAAAATTAATGTAAAAATAAATAATACAGCGAGAATTAACACCCAGAAGAATAATTCCCATGTTGCATCAGAGACGGCTGAAAAGGCCACTTCATCTTTTACTGCAACCATTAAATACCAAGGCTCACTGCCTTCTAGCTCAACGCTAGTCGACACCATTACACTGGGTTTACCGCCAAGTTTAATGTCTTCGATAATGCGCTCTTTTGTGAACATTTTTGCAGAAAAGTCTCTTAACTCTTCAATATTTTGTACTTGCTCTTGGGGTGTTGCGAGTTCACTGGTTGAGGCGAGTACCATGCCTTTATGATCCACAAGAATCGCAATATCATCGTCAGCAATGTGAACTCCTTCTACTAGTGTTTGTAGATAGGTCAAACGAACATCGGATGCCAAGACCCCGCCATCAATTGAGTGAACAGCCAATAAAAGCAGTACACCTTCTTTAGTAGCAAATACGTCACTTAATGTTAAATCAGTACTTTTTTTACCTAATTGATACCAAGAACGAGTACGTGGATCATATTTAGAGGGAATACCAATACCACCAGGAAATGACTCAGACTCTCTTGACGTATAAGAACGTCCATCATCCAAACCTAGTGTTATTTTACTGATACCAGACACCGTTTTAGTAAACATCATATATTTTTCATGATCAGTCTGATAATTGTTTGTTTTGTACAATTCAGCTAAGTGAGTGACAGGAGAAGAATAAGAGCCAATATAGCTTTTAATATTATTCGCTTCATATTGAGAAGAACTAATAATATTATTGATAAGTGTTGTTTTAGTTGTTGCTTCTAATTTATTAATTGAAATATAACAAGTGATCCCTAATGCTAAAATAAGTAACCCTGTAATCACTACAATTAAAATATTCTTAAATCCAAGCTTACCCATAAATAATTCCTTTAATGCCTTTTGAAATAATTTAAACGCAACGTCAGCGCTTCTTTTGCATCTAGTCTACCTATTTAAGGTTACAAGTTAGTAAGATTATTCTTCATAAATATCAAAACTATGACTTTAGCCTCACAATCATATAATAATACTTTATGGTTATTTTTAACTAGATCAAACAATCTGCTTTATTAATTAAAATGCAATAAAATTCAAACTAAAAAATAAATTAGACTCAACAAATATATTCCGCCCTACTTCCCCATATTATTAGTTTAATTGATATCAAATTCTGCTAAAATCTGGCGCTCAATTTGTTGGAGAATAATTTATGAAAGACAATAGCCAAACTAAAGTGATCGTCGGTATTTCCGGTGGTGTTGATTCGTCAGTATCTGCTTATTTATTACAGCAGCAAGGCTATCAAGTAGAAGGCTTATTCATGAAAAACTGGGAAGAGGATGATACCGATGAGTATTGTTCAGCTGCTCAGGATCTTCAAGATGCACAAGCAGTCTGCGATAAATTAGGTATTAAGTTACATACCATCAACTTTGCAGCCGAATATTGGGATAATGTATTTGAGCACTTTTTAGAAGAATACAAAGCAGGTCGCACACCTAACCCAGACATTATGTGTAACAAAGAAATTAAATTTAAAGCCTTTCTTGAGTTTGCTGCTGAAGACTTAGGCGCTGACTTTATTGCAACGGGACACTACTGTCGTCGCCGTGATGTTGATGGCCAAGCACAATTATTACGTGGCATTGATAACAATAAAGATCAAAGTTACTTTTTATACGCAGTAGGCGGAGAACAAATAGCAAAAACCTTGTTCCCTGTTGGTGAATTAGAAAAACCAGAAGTACGCCGTATTGCCGAAGAGCAAGACTTAGTGACACACAATAAAAAAGACAGTACTGGTATTTGTTTTATTGGTGAACGTAAATTTACTGACTTTTTACAAACCTATCTTCCAGCGCAACCAGGTGATATCGTCACGCCTGAAAATGAAGTGATTGGTCAACATCAAGGCTTGATGTACCACACATTAGGGCAGCGTAAAGGTTTAGGTATCGGTGGTTTACAAAATTCAAATGAAAACCCATGGTATGTCGTGGGTAAAGACATGGAAAATAACCGTTTATTAGTCGCTCAAGGTGCTGATCATCCCGCTTTATTTTCATACGGTTTAATTGCTAAAAAATGTGATTGGGTTGATAGAACGCCTAAAAAAGAAAGCTTTAAATGTACGGTTAAAACACGTTATCGCCAAACTGATATTCCATGTACCGTCAATCCAATTGATGACGACACATTAGAGGTTATCTTTGAGCAACCTCAAGCAGCAGTAACACCAGGGCAATCAGCTGTATTTTATATTGATGAAGTTTGTTTAGGCGGCGCGATTATCGACCAACATTTACAAAAATAATATTTATATAAAATTAGCAGTTACTTTAGCAGTTATTAGAGCAGCATAAAAAAGCAACGGTGCTTAACTATAGATTTAAACTAATAGGTTTTAACCAACCTATTAGCTTTTTAAGCAAACTGAGCAACATTAATTCAAATTAGAAGTGTATTCATTATGTCATTCCAAACGTTAGAATCTCGTAGCATTGCTTTTGCTGCAATGTGCCAAGCCGCCTATCTGGTTGATAAAATAGCTAACAAAGGTATTTGTCCTGATGCGGTTGCTTTTAATGCCTCTTTACGTTCTATTGTTCGTACAGATAGTGCGGCACCATTGGAAATATTTGGTGGCCATGAATCATTAAAATTAGGTTATAAAACGGTTGTTGCACAACTAGATAATGTTGATGGTAGCCGTAACATGCAAGTCACTAAATATGTGGCGGGTTTAATCGCATTAGAGCGTAAGCTATCAGCGAACCCAGGTTCATTAAACCTATTAGGCGAACGTATTAACCAAGTTAATCGTCAATTAGCGCACTTTGAAATTGATGATAGTAGTGTATTAAGCAACTTAGACTCTATCTATAAAGACCTTATCAGTAATTTAGGCCCTAAAATACAAGTTAACGGTAACCCTTCATACTTGCAACAAGACCACACACAGCATAAAATTCGCGCATTATTATTAGCCGGTGTTCGAGCGGCTGTATTATGGCGCCAAGTAGGTGGTAAACGCCGCCAGTTATTACTTTCGCGTAGAGCCATCGTAGAACAAACAAAACAAAATTTACTACGTACATAACTGACTACAAACACAGTCAAGAGTTTACGAAGCAAATATTTGAATGACCGTTTCCTACAGGGAAGCAAAAGAACCTATTTAAACAACCTACATCTCAGGAGCAACAAATGGAACTTTCAGGACTAACAGCTGTATCACCAGTTGACGGCCGTTACGGTAGCAAAACTGCAATTTTACGCGATATTTTTAGTGAATTTGGTTTAATCAAATTCCGCGTACAAGTTGAAGTGCGTTGGTTACAAAAACTAGCACAAACAGATGGTATCGCAGAAGTTCCTGCTTTCTCTGCCGAAGCAAATGCTCACCTTGATGCTATTGTTACAAACTTCAGTGAAGCAGATGCACAACGTGTAAAAGACATCGAAGCAACGACTAACCACGATGTAAAAGCGGTTGAATACTTCTTGAAAGAGAAAGTAGCTGACGTAGCTGAACTACACGCAGTATCTGAATTCATTCACTTTGCCTGTACTTCTGAAGACATTAACAATCTATCTCATGCATTAATGTTGGGTACGGCTAAAACAGACGTTATCTTGCCTTACTGCAATCGTATTGTTGATGCGATTAAAGCAAAAGCGATTGAATACAAAGCAATC
This sequence comes from uncultured Psychromonas sp., assembly GCF_947489755.1. Lineage (GTDB taxonomy): Bacteria > Pseudomonadota > Gammaproteobacteria > Enterobacterales > Psychromonadaceae > Psychromonas. The sequence continues at coordinate 68,139 of NZ_CANLFB010000007.1, read as the reverse complement.
CCAATGATGTCTCGCACACATGGCCAGCCTGCATCACCGACTACACTAGGTAAAGAATTTGCTAACGTTGTTGCCCGTCTACAACGTCAAGTTAAACAAATCGAAGCAACTGAACAGCTAGGTAAAACAAACGGCGCTGTAGGTAACTACAATGCACACCTTAGCGCTTACCCAGAAGTTAACTGGCAGGGTTTTGCGGAAGAATTTGTAACAAGTCTAGGCGTTACATTTAATCCGTTTACAACACAAATTGAACCGCATGATTACATTGCTGAATTATTTGATGCCATTGCACGTTTCAATACTATCTTATTAGACTTTGACCGTGACGTATGGGGCTACATCTGCCTTGGTCACTTCAAGCAAAAAACAATTGCTGGCGAAATTGGTTCTTCAACCATGCCGCATAAAGTAAACCCAATTGATTTTGAAAACTCTGAAGGTAACTTAGGCTTAGCGAACGCGATCTTTGATCACCTAGCAGCGAAACTACCTGTTTCTCGCTGGCAGCGTGACCTAACAGACTCAACGGTATTACGTAACTTAGGCGTTGCTATGGGTTATTCTGTTATCGCTTACGAATCAAGCTTAAAAGGTATTAGCAAGCTAGAAGCAAACGAAGCAAACATGCTGAAAGATTTGGATTCAAACTGGGAAGTATTAGCAGAGCCAATCCAAACAGTAATGCGTCGTTACGCGATCGAAAAGCCATACGAAAAACTGAAAGAATTGACTCGTGGTAAACGTGTTGACGGGCCAGGTATGTCTGAGTTCATCGATACTTTAGAGCTACCTCAAGCAGTTAAAAATGAACTTAAAGCAATGACACCCGCTTCTTACATTGGTCAAGCGATTGAGTTAGTAGACAAAATGGCATAATCGCGTAAAGCGAGACGATAGTGCTTAATGAAAGTTAGGACCTAATCACTTATAAAAGGCAATCTTCGGATTGCCTTTTTTGTTTGTTCTCTTTTTTATTGCTAACGATGTCTCATCTTGATATGTTTTTATAGCCTTTTATTTATCCCATATTGTTATTGTTCATTTCCTCAATGCTTCACTTCTGCCCTTTCTTTTAAGATAAAGTAAAAAAGGCTGTAAGCCGCTATAACAGGCAATACCAGCCGAGCAGACAATAATCGAAATTAACATCTGTAACGTCATTAATTGATCTAAAAATACCATTGCCAATAATACTGAGACTATCGGTACCAATGCCATAATCGTTGAAGCAGTGACCGCGCCTAACTTGTTAATAGAATAAGTCATGCAGAATAACGCAATGATGCTAACAATAATGCCTTGATAAACACCTTGTAACAGGATTTCATCAACAGGTGCAGTGCTGATATGACTTGGTAAAAAAGCCCAAATTGGTGTGAAGAATAAAGCATTAATAAGCGGAACAGCAATCATGACTGTCTTTAAATTTAACCCCCATACTTTCATCGACACCGAATAAAAAGCAATAGCAAAGGCCGCGATCAATAACCAGAATAATGCACTTAATGTGGCTCCTCCAGTACTAGTAAACAATAAAAAGTTAGCCACTAAAATAAGGAAAACACCGACATATTGGGCATTGTTTAAACGCACGTTTTTCCATACAAAAACAATGGCGGCACACATGATAGGTAACGAGCCGTTAATAATAACGCCCGTATTAGCTGCATCAGACATTAATAAACCAATCAAACTCGCACAGACATAAAACAAACCACAACATAAACTACAAAGAATGATGCGTGGCGTAAACAACGCTTTAATAGAGGTTTTACTGAGTAAGGCATAAATTAATACTATCGAGCCTGCCGTTATAAATCGGATGCCTGTAACATCCCAAACAGTTAACGCGCGTGAAAGCCCCCATTTGGAAATAATGATCCAGCCAGACCAAATCATCACCATCGTCAAGCCAGCTAATAAACCGGTGACTTTATCAAACTTGATCGACCTTTCCATGACTACTCCTTGTTTGTATTTGGCTTAACTATTCACAGAGCTATTTACTTAACTATTTGTTTAAAAAGTAATAATAAGTAAGCGAATTTATTTAGCTCGGCAGATCAGACTACTCATCAAATAAAAACAAAGCAACGCTTTTAATATTATTCACTTTAAAGATAATACAAAGCTGCATGCTGTATCACTACCGCGCTTATAAACGACCTGTTACACTCCAAATAATTTTTATACTCAAAGGCTTTCCCCATGTTTGAACTCAATTTTGAAATTAACCAGTTTTTAGATACTTACTGGCAAAAGAAACCCACCTTTATCAAACAAGGTTTTGTAGACTTCCAAGATCCAATTGCAGTTGATGAGCTCGCTGGCTTAGCAATGGAAGAAGACTTAGAAAGCCGTTTGGTTTATCAAGAAAAAGGAGAATGGAAAGCAGAGTGTGGCCCGTTTAAAACCTTCGAACGCTTAGAAGAAGATGGCGCAACCTTATTAGTGCAAGCGGTTGACCATTGGCATCCAGATGCTCAGCAATTAGTTCGCCCATTCCGCTTTTTACCAAACTGGCGTATTGATGATCTGATGATCAGTTACTCAACACCAAAAGGTGGCGTAGGTCCGCATATTGATAACTACGATGTATTTATTATTCAAGGTGAAGGTAAACGTCATTGGCGTGTTGGTGCTCGCCAAGCCTTACCAGAGTTCGCGGCACATGGCGCGCTAAAGCATTGCGCTCCTTTTGAAGCAGCAATTGATGTTGAAATGGAGCCAGGCGATGTTCTTTATATCCCAAGTGGTTGCCCGCATGAAGGTTACGCGATTGAACCATCACTTAACTACAGTGTTGGTTTTCGTGCACCGGATCAAAATGATCTATTAAGCAGTTTCACTGATTACAATATTGATAACAATGAAAATGCATTACGTTACACTGATATTCCAATGCAAGTACGTGAAAAACCAGGTTGTATTGAAGCAGCAGAGCTCGCGAAATTACATCAAGTAATGTTAGAAAACTGCAAAACACCAGAACATTTAATGCCATGGTTTGGTCGAATGATCAGTGAAGCAAAACATGACTTAGATATTGCTATGCCAGAGCATCCGCTTGAAAATGAAGATGTCATTGAGTTCTTAGAAGATGGTGCACAATTCACACGCTTAGGGGGATTACGTGCGGTGTATTTTGAACAGTCTCCTAAACAAGTCTTTATTAACGGTGAAGTTTATGACTTTTCAGGTTTTACTGAACTTGCACAATACCTGTGTGATCAAGATGAAGCAGCCAGTGAATTACTTGAATTATTCAAAGATGAACCAGAGGCACTTAACTTATTTACTCAACTAGTCAACCTAGGTTACTGGTATGCTGAATAACACCTTGCATAACGTTGAATAGCGTTGCAACGTACCACTGTAAATAGTTATTCATTAAGATATCACCGAAGCGAATCAAATTCGGTGATATCTATTCATTAACAGATTCACTTCTTCAATTTTTTCGACACTGGCCTTTTTCATTCCCTCTCTTCTTATCAATACGTCTATCTCGATTTAGTATTCTTTCTTTATTATAAGCATATTTTCCGTGGCCTCTTTGCCTGACAGCAGCCTTTTTAATTTCAATGGTTTAGAAAACCAAGAAATTATGTCACGATAAAGACTCACTTAATTAATGTGATTGATATTACTATCCGATCTTAATTTAATTTAATTGAAGTCAGTATTGCTATGATGACCGACATAATCCGCGTAACCGCTGCTATAAAGACTTATTAAAACGATGGAATAAAATATGCGACTTAACTTTTCAGATTACAGCTCATCAGAACGTTATCACTTGATGACTCAAACTATTGTTCCACGTCCCATTGCTTGGATATTAACCGAATCAGGTAACAACAGTGACCAAGAAAGTAATTACAACTTAGCCCCTTTCTCATACTTCACGGCCATCTCAAGCGATCCCGCTATTTTAATGATATCACTGACTAAAAAACCAGATGGCGGTGATAAAGACACATTGATTAATATCTTAAAAACCAAAAAAATGGTAATTCATATTGCATCAGATAATCAAGCTGAATTAGTCACTAAAACCGCCGCGACATTAGCCTACGGTGAATCAGAGTTAACTGAAGCAGGATTAACAACCACAGTGTTTGATGGCTTTTCATTACCACGCTTAAGCCAATGTGATGTTGCCTATGGTTGTGAATTATATGAAGTGAAAGAGATTGGCGACTTACCACAGAGCTTAATTTTTGTGGAAGTGAAACAGTTATATATTAACGATAATATCTTAAACACTGAAAACCCAGATCGTATCAATATTGCAGCGGATAAGTTAAAGCCATTAGCGCGATTAGGCGGTGGTGAATACGCGTCAATTACCGCTCCTTTTAGCTTTAAAAGACCTGACTAATGAATACTGAAACGGCTTTACTTACGTCATTTTATTAAAGCCGTTTTTATCGAACTTTTTAACTTATCAAAGCCTTTACCACCTTTACCTCTCCATATTTTTAGCTATCAAATATTTTTATTCAAAAAAGCAATTCAAATACTATTAACATAGAATTTACTCCTTTAGCGATTAAACAATAAAGATATTCAGCTTCAAATACCCTCCATAAAATAAAACTTAAATTCCATTAATGAAATATAAGATACTACTTATACTCATTTATAATATTTTAAAAATCCATATACTACTGGCTATATTTTGATGCAAACTTAAGAGCAAAAAGAAAACACCTCTGAGTACAATCAGTTAACCAATAAGTTAACCAACAAGTAAAATCATATTCAAGGAGTCAGTCATGTGGATCGTCTATGCATTATTAGCCGCCGTCTTTTTTGGTGCGAGGGGCATAATGTATCAATGGACCTCTCAAAAAAATATTAACCGTAACTTAATGTTGTTCGGTGTATTTTTTGTGGGGTTTATCATCAGTGGATTCGCCATGATGTTACTCGACCAACAATGGTATGGCTGGCAGGATATTTTAGTAGGCCTAACATTAGGGTTAGGATCGTTTGTTGCAAATGCAGCCTTACACAAAGGTTTTTCTGTCGGTAAAGCGTCTTTAATCAGTATTTTATCAGGCCTACCACCATTGTTTGTGGTGTTATTAGCTTTTCTGTTTTGGCAAGAAACACTGACCACTCAGCAATTAATAGGTTTTATTGTTATTTTTGCAGGGCTTTATACTATTCGTTATTCAAACGATATCTCTTTTAGTAACTTACAAGGCGCACAATGGGGTTTACTAGCGGCACTCTGCTTTGCCTTCAATGATATATTAGGAAAGCAATCAACTCGCTTAGAAGCGGATATGTTTGGTACCTTAACGTTAATGTTTGGCTTTGGTAGTTTGTTATTTGCAGGAAGTTGGTTAAAAACACGTAAAAAAATGACAGATAAAATAAATGCTCTAAGTTCACATCATTCTGAAGTAAAAACCTGGTCAGATAAAAAAACGTTTTGCTGTGGATTGGTTGTGGGTTTAACTAACGTAGCAGGGATGATGGCGATATTATCTGCCTTTGCCATTGGCACCACGGGATTAGTGTCTGCCATATCAGCAATGAATATCTTAATTATTTTACTCTACTCACGCATTTTTCTAAAAGAGTCCTTCAGTCGTCAAGAAATCTTAGGGTTAACAGCGGCATTAGTAGGTATTCTTATTTTACGCTTGAGCCAATAGCCATTAAATGAAAGTGATTAAATAAAGCACTTTAAGCAAGGTGCTTTAAAACATATTCAATAAACAGCCTAACGCGTAATGGGATATTTTTTCTATCGCGGTACAGCATCGAAAACGCCTGCCCTTCACTTTGCCAATCAGAAAGAATTTGCTTCACTTCACCCCGTTCAATCATTGGCAAAGCAATATAATCAGGGATATAGCTAATGCCTAACCCTGTTTTTACGGCGTAGGTCATCATCTGAATTTCATCCACTTCAAGTCGAACTAAATTCGTTGGATGATAATTACATTTCTCACCAGTACGCTGATTTTCTAACTGCCATGGAACTAAACGAAAGCTCGTTATTTTAGGGAAAGCCTCTAATTGCTCTGGATGAGTGATCTGTTCAAAGGATTGGCTAGGGTGACTGCACAATATATTACGTGTGAATTTAAGCTGTCGCACAACCCAGTCATCAATCGTTGGGTTCCTCATTCTAAAGGCAACATCTACCCCTTCCTTTTCAATATCCATTAAGCGGTTTGAAAAGTGTAAATCTAATTGTATGTCGGGGTATGCTAATAAAAAGTCACAAAAAATAGCGCTTAGGAAATGCTTACCTAAATAAATCGGCGCGGTGATCCTGATTTTCCCTTTCGGTTCCGTTTTCTCTTCATTGAGGTCTAGCTCGATGCCATTTAGCTCATCAAACAAAGTATGATAACGATCGTAATATTGACTGCCGGTATGCGTTAAGGTGACTCGATGCGCATCTCGATTCAATAAGCGTAATTGTAAATCGTCTTCTAATTGACGTATGCGACGGCTCAAGGTTGATAAGGGGATATCTAGGTTATCGGAGGCTTTTTTAAAACTACCTAGCTTTACAATAGTGCAAAAACTACGTAAGTCATCAAGGGAATAATTAGATTTCATTATAAACCAACGTCATCATTACTCTTACCTTTCAGGTTTAAACTTAGCCTAGCTAGTTGGTTATGTGGTTATGAGGTTATGTGATTATTTAGCTATTTAGCTATTTAGCTATTTAGTTAATCGATGATTCGACGAGACTGCCAGTAATGTTTTTTCCAGTACACATTAGACAGTGAAGATATCTTGGTACCTTGGCTTGTTGATACATGGAAAAACTCATCATCTCCCATATAAATGCCAACATGGCGAGTTCTACGCCCTGTTTTAAAGAACACTAAATCACCCACTTCCAACTCACTCTTTTTAATCGAAATCCCTTTTTTAACTTGATATTCAGTGGTACGAGGCAAATCAATATTAAAACTATTTTCAAACACTTGTTGGACTAAGCTAGAGCAATCAATCCCATTTAATGTATTGCCCCCATATTTATAAGGACTTCCCACCCAATAAGCATACTCACTGCGTAATAACACATACAACAAATCCTCAGGTTCCATCTCTGGTTCTGAGCTTTTTGCGCTATCTGAGTGATGACCTTTAGCATCCTTAGACTCACTTGCGCTCAGTGTTTTATTGCCTGTATTAGTCACCATATTGATATCAGCTTGTTTTGGCGCAGAACTACACGCAGCTAATAATAAAACCACAGTCAATAAGCTAATATGTCTAAAGTAAATTTTGATTACACTGGCCATCTAATTATTCTACCAAGTTTGTAAATAATGCGATTTGTGCATCATTGTTATTTTTTCAAAAAAGCAATGAGGATTACCCTCACTGTTTATAAACAGTTTTTACTCTCTTTAGCTACATTCTTCAGCGTCATAATGAGTTGCACTACTAATTAATCACATTGCTAATGTTTGAGTATGAGATTCAGTATACAAAGGTAATCAATAAATGCCATTTATAGACACTTTTTTACGGTATTCGGTCATCTTAATAAATAAGACTAATAACAATTAAAAAAGGGGCTTTCGCCCCTTACCATTATTTTTTAATAGGTTAAAAAATTAACCTAAGATCTCAGCAAGTTCTTTACTGATCACTTCAACTGCTTTAGTACCATCAAACTTATGGTGAGCACCGTTACCTTGTGCAGCTTCATTCTTATAATAAGCAATAAGCGGCGCAGTTTGTGAATGGTAAATATCTAAACGTTTACGTACTGTAGACTCTTCATCATCAGGACGAATAGAAAGTTCATCACCTGTTACATCATCTTTACCTTCCACTTTTGGTGGGTTGTAAACGATGTGGTAAGTACGGCCTGAACCTGAATGAACACGACGACCAGCCATACGTTTAACGATTTCTTCGTCTGGCACATCAAATTCAAGTACGAAATCAACAATAACACCCGCTTCTTTCATTGCATCAGCTTGTGGGATTGTACGTGGGAAACCATCAAGTAAAAAACCTTTTGCACAATCTTCTTGAGCAATACGTTCTTTCACTAATCCAATAATTAACTCATCAGATACCAATTGGCCTGCATCCATTAATTCTTTTGCTTTCAAACCAAGTTCAGTACCTGCTTTTGCAGCGGCACGTAACATGTCACCCGTAGAGATTTGTGGGATACCATATTTGTCCATCATGAACTGGGCTTGTGTTCCTTTACCAGCACCTGGAGCACCTAATAAAATAATGCGCATTATAGCTTCCTATATAATTAATAAATTCCAGACCGAAATTTACACCGTTGAGAGAAAATTCTCAAGAATATCAACAAAAAAGGCCTGCATAAGCAGGCCTTCAACACATTTATTAAAATATTAAGCGATTAATTAAACTAATAGTAGCTTATTAATGCGAGCAACAAATTCTGATGGGTCATCTAAACTACCTTTTTCAGAAAGAACAGCTTGTTGTAATAACAGCTCAGTCCACTCTGCGAATAACTCTTCGTCAGCCATATCAGCTAATTTAGTAATCATCGAATGTTCAGGGTTCAGTTCAAAAATTGGCTTGCTATCTGGAACAGGTTGTCCCATTTGAGCCATCAACTTAGCCATTTGCGTGCTCATATCATCGTTATCAGCAACAATACAAGTTGGTGTAGACGTTAGACGTTGTGTTAAACGAACATCTTTAACTTTATCACCTAGTACTGTTTTAACACGTTCAATGAAGCTAGCAAATTCAGTTTCTTGTTTCTCTTGCTCTTTTTTATCTTCTTCAGAATCTAGTTTACCTAGGTCTAAATCACCCTGTGTTACGCTGATAAATGCTTTACCATCGTACTCTGGTAAATGGCTTAATAACCATTCATCAACACGGTCTGATAGTAATAACACTTCGATACCTTTCTTACGTAGGATTTCTAAGTGCGGGCTGTTTTTAGCCGCATTAAAGCTATCAGCAGTAATGTAGTAAATTTTATCTTGTTCTTCGTTCATGCGTGAAATGTAAGCATCTAAAGAAACAGTTTGATCTGCCACGTCAGCTTCAGTTGAAGCAAAACGGAATAGCTTAGCAATTTGTTCTTTGTTGCTTGCATCTTCAGCTGGGCCTTCTTTTAATACTTGGCCAAACTCTTTCCAGAACGCGTTGTATTCAGTTTCATTTTTCTTAGCAAACTTAGTAAGCATAGACAGTGCACGTTTAGTACAAGCACTACGTAACTTAGTCGTTACACGTGTATCTTGTAGAATTTCACGCGAAACGTTAAGTGGTAAATCATTTGAATCCAACACACCTTTAACAAAACGTAAGTACGTTGGCATAAACTGTTCAGCATCATCCATAATGAAGACACGTTGAACGTATAGTTTTAAACCATGTGCTTTTTCACGGTTCCATAAATCGTATGGCGCACGTTTAGGGATGTAAAGTAAGCTTGTGTATTCTTGCTCACCTTCAACTTTATTATGAGACCATGTTAGTGGATCTTCAAAGTCATTCGCGATGTGCTTGTAGAACTCTTTGTATTGGTCGTCATTCACTTCGCTTTTAGCGCAGTTCCATAAAGCAGTCGCTTTATTAACGGTTTCCCATGCTGCTTCAACAGCAGGTACTTTTTCGCCATCAGGGCCATCAGACTCAGGTACGGCATCTTTAAACATTTGTACAGGGATACTAATGTGATCAGAGTATTTAGACACAACATTACGTAGTTTGTAGTCATTTAAGAACTCAGCTTCATCATCACGTAAGTGCAAGATGATTTCTGTACCACGGTCCGCTTTTTCAATGTCAGCAACGCTGTAATCAGCTTCACCGGCAGATTCCCAAGAAGTACCAGTAGAAGCATCTTCACCTGCTTTACGCGTATTAACCGTTACTTTATCAGCAACAATGAATGCAGAGTAGAAACCAACACCGAATTGACCGATTAATTGTGAATCTTTAACTTGGTCGCCAGATAACTGTTCGAAGAAGTCACTTGTACCAGACTTAGCAATCGTCCCTAAATGTTCGATCACTTCGTCACGCGTCATACCAATACCATTATCGCTAATAGTGATTGTTTTTGCTTCTTCATCAAAGCTAATACGTACACGTAAGTCGGCATCGTTTTCAAATAAACTACCGTCAGATAATGCTTTGAAACGTAGTTTATCAGCAGCATCTGCCGCGTTAGAAACGAGTTCACGTAGGAAAATTTCTTTATTTGAATATAAAGAGTGGATCATTAATTTAAGCAGTTTGCCTGTATCAGCACTGAAAGTATGATTTTGTTGCTTTTCCATATTTCTATTTCTCTCTTAAACAAGTGGTTATTGGTCTTACTTAGATACTTAATAGATGGAGACAGTTGGAGCGATTTCAAGAGGAAATTTGATTTTTTTTAGTGTTGATGTGACGACTGTGATTTTTGTTCAGTTTTGGGATTGATGAATAGTATTGAAACTGAACTAATCAGCACTTGCGGTAATTATTTCGTTTTTACTAATAGATGACCGCACTGTCGATGAGTGATATTCATCATATAGCTTAAAAACATAAGCAGAAAAGTAAAATAACCTTAAAGTTCAGATCGTAAATACATAAGCTTACTCGGATAGTTTGAATAGAAACCGTGTAACGCCATACAAAGCAAAATCAACGTTAAAAACATTCAAACTAACAGGCACAATAAAGCACACCTATCAGATTTTAAAATAGAGGAATAAATTACTTACCACCTATCTTTTAGCATAAAATAAAACAAAAAAAATAGAGATAAAAACATTAAATACCCCTTAATAATTTGACGATTAATTTACTCTTTATTTTAAATTATTAAAAACAGCGTTGTTCAAACTGCACCAAAAACAAACAATACAAATAAAAAAACACCATAAAAGTGCACGTATAAAGAGATTATAAATTTCAAATTTAAAATAAAAATTAATTTAAAAGCCATATTAATATTTTTCGCTGTTTATTTTTTTTAATAAAAAACATCGAAAAAAACACAACAAAATAAAAAACTTCCCGATATATTTAAAATCAATAACAACAGAATAATAAACTATAAATCCCATCTAAATAAGCATTATTGACTAAAGTAAAACTGCTAGAGTAATTAATAGAAAAACAGTATTAACCAGTATGAAAAGTACTTTAGATAAATTAATTAAAACGTTAATTTTTGGCATATAACATGCTCTATCAAACTAACGAGCCTAATTATTTTTGATCCAGTACATGATTAAAACAGTGCAACTTAACGCTTAGGCAATAATAAAATAAACTCTACTACCAATGGGAATATCAATATGGAAATTAAAAAACCTTACCTATTATTTTTAGGCGATGCTCAAGATCCTTTAGCCGCTAAAGTTGCGCAAGGTATTAAACAATGGCATCCAGAATACTGTGCTGGCCAATACCGCATGGAAGACTGTAAAGCTGATTGTGGCTTAACAGACATGGATATTGCAGAAGCTAAAGCAGCGGGTGTAAAAACATTAGTGATTGGTGTTGCTAACCGGGGTGGCATCATTTCAGACACATGGTTAACTGTATTAAAAGAAGCACTTGAAGCAGGCATGGACTTAGCATCAGGTTTACATAACAAATTAACCGATATTAAAGAATTAAAAGAACTTGCTGATAGCTTAGGTCGTAATTTATTCGACGTACGTTTTCCTACACAAACATTTCCAGTTGCTAGCGGCCTTAAACGTTCAGGTAAACGTGTACTACAAGTCGGCACCGATTGCTCAGTAGGTAAAATGTACACAGCATTAGCACTTGAAAAAGAAATGCTAGCACAAAAAATGAAAGTAAGTTTTCGTGCAACAGGTCAAACAGGTATTTTAATTAGCGGCTCAGGTGTCAGTATTGATGCAGTGGTTGCTGACTTTATTGCTGGCGCAGTTGAAACAATTGCCCCTGCAAACGACGCAGATCACTGGGATGTGATTGAAGGGCAAGGTTCGTTATTCCACGCTTCATTCTCAGGTGTAACAGCAGGTCTTATCCACGGTTCACAAGCAGATGCGTTAGTACTATGTCATGAACCAACACGTGCTCATATGCGTGGTCTACCAACTTACCCACTTCCAGACTTAAAAACCTGTATGGAACTTAACTTAACGATGGCTCGCATCACTAACCCTGATGTTAAGTTTGTTGGCATATCAGTTAATACTTCACAACTTTCTGAAGCTGAAGCGACAAAATATTTAGCAGAAGTTGAAGCTGAATTTAATCTACCCGCTGTTGACCCATTCCGTGAAGGTGTTAGTCGTATTGTTGAAGCACTAGCAAAAATTTAGAGGCGATATTATGCAGGTTAACCTAGTAGACGAAAGCTGGCTGATTGAAGGTTCTTTTACCATCTCTCGCGGTAGTCGAACTCACGCGAATGTAGTGGTTGTTGAACTACAACAGGGTGAACATATTGGCCGTGGTGAATGTGTCCCTTATGCTCGCTATGACGAATCTATTGAATCGGTCATTGCTGAACTTGCAGCTTTAAAAGAACAAATAGCAGCAGGATTAACCCGACAAGAAATGCAATCTTTATTACCAGCAGGTGCAGCACGTAACGCATTAGATTGTGCCTACTGGGATTTAGCCTGTAAAAAGTTAGGTCAACGCATTTGGCAACAGCTTGAAGACCCACAGCCTAAACCTTTAATGACTGCCTTTACGCTATCTTTAGATACACCTGAACGCATGAAAGAAGCGGCAATTAAAAATGCGCATAGACCTTTATTAAAGCTAAAACTTGCTGGAGAAGGTGATGTTGAGCGTGTTGCCGCAGTGCGAGAAGGTTCACCTAATGCTCGTATCATTGTTGATGCAAACGAAGGTTGGAATGAACAACAATACTTAACCATGGTACCTGAATTAGTAAAATTGGGTGTTGAAATGATTGAGCAACCTTTTCCGGCAAGTGATGATGCAGCACTTGCACATTTACCTCGCCCAATTACGCTTTGTGCCGATGAGTCTTGCCATGATAGCAGTAGCTTAAAAAATATTATTGGTCGCTATGACATGATTAATATTAAGTTAGACAAAACGGGCGGCTTAACAGAAGCCATCGCATTAAAAGAAGAGGCCGAAAAGGCGGGATTGCAGATTATGGTCGGTTGTATGGTTGCAACGTCACTGGCAATGGCACCTGCTTTTATTGTCGCACAAAATGTTCAGATTGTTGATCTTGATGGGCCACTATTACTAGCTGAAGATCGTCAATCAGGCATTCAATTTGATGAAAGTTTAATGAATGTTTACCAAGCAGAGCTTTGGGGTTAATTCATTAACAAGAACCCAAATTTTAAGTTAATGAATTTAGGTTATCTATTTTATAAATAGCGAGAATCAGATTATCGCTATATTACGAGGATTAAATGATGGGACGTATTGTCTACCTAGATGGTCAATATCTTGCAGAAAATGAAGCTAAAATTTCTATTTTCGATCGTGGATTTCTTTTTGGCGATGCCGTTTATGAAGTAACAGCGGTAATTAATAGTAAATTGGTCGACAACGAAGGCCATATGATTCGCTTACAACGTTCATGTAATGAACTACAAATCGAATTACCAGTGACATTAGCTGAAATCACTAATATTCAAAAAGAGTTGATTAAAAAGAATGCACTTAATGAAGGTGGGATCTACTTACAAATCAGCCGAGGTTCTGCTGGTGATCGTGACTTTGGGTACCCTGAAAATGTGAAGCCAACTTTAGTATTATTCACTCAAGCGCGTGAATTACTAAACAGCCCAAAAGCCACTAAAGGCATGAAAGTGATGACTACTGAAGATATCCGCTGGAAACGTCGTGATATTAAAACCGTTGGATTGCTAGCGCCATGTATGGCTAAACAAGGTGCTATCGACAAAAAAGTGGATGACGCATGGTTAGTTGAAGATGGTTATATCACTGAAGGTAGTTCAAACAATGCTTATATCGTGACACAAGATGGAGTGTTAGTAACACGTCCATTAAGTAATGATATTTTGCACGGTATTACCCGTAAGGCATTACTTGAACTTGCTGAAAAAGAAAGCATCAAAATTGAGGAACGTCTATTCACTCCAGAAGAAGCGTATCAATCAAGCGAAGCATTCGTTAGTTCTGCAACTACGTTTGTATGGCCTGTTATTGAAATTGACGGTCACACCATAGGTGATGGAAAACCAGGTAATGTAGCGAAAAAATTACGCGAAATTTACATTGAGTTAGCCACAAAAACAGCTGAATAAAATGAGTTAAATGTTTTATTACAAAGTATTATTAACTAAACATTCTTAACCCAAAAGCTATTTATTAAATACGATTATATAAGGCAAATACAAAAAACAACTATTTGCCTTTTATATTTGGTATTTCTATTAGGTACATCTATTTAATATTTCTATTGAATATTAATGCGTTTAAAAAATGCATCTATATCAGATGCAACATCCACTTTACCTGCAAACCATGGGTGTAACTTCATTAATACACTTGTATGAGTTATATCCTGCCCGTAGAGTAACATCTCAAATGTATCACCATTTGCAGTCAACGCTTCTGCCATTAATTTTTGATTGAATAGACCAACCGTTGTATCACCTTCAGAATGAATAAGTAACGAAGGTGGCTCATTACCATTAACATGATGTTGAATTTTCATATCATCAAAATTCTCTTCACCAAAAATATCAATATACTCTTGCGCTTTAGGTGTGAAATTATACGGCCCTGCAATACCTGCTACGGCTTTTATGATTGACGTTTGTTTATTTTCAGCCGCTAAATATTGGTCATTAAACGCCACCATAGCCGCAATATAAGCGCCTGCCGAATGCCCGACTACCAATATATTGTTAACATCTCCACCATACTCTGACACATTGTCATTTACCCATGCGACAGCTTTGGCACCGTCTTTTACAAACGTGGGGTATTTTTCTACAGGATAAAGTGTGTAATTCGGTAGCACAACAACGTAACCTTTTTTGACAAAACTATCGGCAACAAAGGTAAAGTAAGCTTTATCTCCCCAACTCCAACCGCCTCCGTAAAAAAACACAATGACAGGGCGTTTGGTATTGTCCTGCCAATCCGCGTTACTGTAAATATCAAGTTTTAAGTCTTTATTAGTATCAAAAACAATCTCTTTATTTACCTTCATGTTTGACGATAATGAAACAGCCGTATTGAGTATATTAAGTCCTGTGCCCGTACTATCTCTTATGAATGCAAAAACCAGAACTGCGACAGGAATGAGTGCAATAACTATTAATAATCTTTTCAATCGAGTCTCTTTTTTATTAGAAAGTAAGTAGGTATATGAGTTATTACGGTTATAAATCCACTTAGATCATAATGGAATCTAAGTGGGTTTATAATTAGAGTCATAAGGAAAATAATAAAGCACTTGAAAACAACATTCTAAAATCATACGTTATAACGATCATGACGATGATTTAATGCAATGATCACATTCAATACCACCCCACACCCTATCGATAACACTAGCTGATAAAACGACACGACAGACAATGAAATCAACATAATCGTCAGGTCAGCTCCCATTAACAACCACCCCGCTTTAATCGAATATTTATCTTGTAGGTACAAGGCTAAAATATTGAATCCACCTAAACTGGCTTTATGACGAAATAAAATAATAAACCCGACACCAAACAGAAAACCACCAAAGATAGCCGCATAAACTGCATTAAGCGATTGGATATCAATAAACTTGCCATGTAACGATGAGAACGTCGACACAAGGAATACAGCCACAAATGTTTTAAGCGTAAACACCCAGCCCATACGACGCAGCGCAAAGTAATAAAAGGGTAAATTAATGAGAAAAAAGACTAAACCAAATTGAATCTCAAGTTTATAGTGAATTAAAAGTGACAACCCTGCTGTACCGCCCGTTAAAAGCCCTGCATGCTTTAAAAACACCACACCAAAAGAGACTAAACTAGTGCCGATTAATATCGCCATTGCATCTTCAAACCAACGGTGTTGAGTTAATATTTCTATTTTTTTTAATGCAGTCTCTGACATAAAAACAATCTCCTTTTATTAAGTTATCAGTTATTTATTAGGTCGATGATTCAATCAGTGAACCCATTAAAAAGGGAATTAATAAACAAGTACAAAAATGATTCAAACAAAAATGACTCAATATTAACGCCCATTCATTTTAGTCAGGAAAATCCCACCACTTTAGTTAGGCGGTGTTTTTCAAGATAGTTGGCACTCATTTATTTTAACTAGGTAAAATATGAGCGACACAAATTTTATTACCTGATGGATCGCGTAAATAAGCAAGGTATAATGTTTTAGTCGGGCCAACGCGAAGACCAGGCGGTTCTTCGCAAGCAACACCACCATGAGCAATTCCAACAGCGTGCCATTGGTTACCGACTTCTGGACTCGCTACTTTAAAACCTATTGTCATGCCATTACTAATGGTTGCTGGTTCACCATTTATAGGCAAAGTAAGCCCTAAAACGCCCTCTGAAGTGAAATAAAAACAACGCCCTTTTTCATCGATTACACCTTCGGAATAACCTAAAACAGCCATAGTAGCATCATAGAATTTTTTTGATTTTTCAATATTATTTGTACCCAATACGACATGACTAAACATTTTTATCCTCTATTAGTATTCAAATTTATAGCATTCAAACATGCACTTCATACTTTAATCTCTTAATAACGAATTGTTTAGTAAAGTTTAAACAATTAATATATATATAAAATTGTAATGAATTAATTGTATCGTCATGTGCACCACGTTCAGAGTCTCGTGTTAATATAAACCAAAGCAGTTTAATGGATAGATGAGTTATTAGTTAGTTGATTAATTGGTTAATTGGTTAATTGGTTAATTGGTTAGTTGATTGGTTGGTTAGCTGGTTAATTGATTAGTCAGTTAATAAAGCACTCACGTTAATTAAAGATCCTAAAAGATAACCTCGATACTTTTATGCCACTAACCGTTTAAACGTTCACAGGAAGTGAACGGATTCATTAAAAAATTCAAAAACTCAAGGATAGAGATATGATTATTGTGGTGGGTATTAACAACTATCAACAGAAAGTAAGCAGATATTCATTTCAGGTGATTAAATGAATATGAGCCTTCTAAAGAATAACTTCCCGACCATCGCAATATTAACCAATATGATGGCAACCCCATTTTCTGAAGGTATTATTTTTGGTGCGAAAGATTACGCCCAACAACACCAATATAATATTCTCTGTTTTAGCGGAGCTGAATTTGCTAAACCAGCTAAAACTAATATGTCTCGAGACCGAATATTTGAGCTGCTTGATAAAGATGCAATTGATGGTTTAATTATTCCTATGGGTGCGCTGAGTCGCTTTATTTCATTGGAACAACAATTGCTATTTTTAAAGCAGTTTTCTCATATTCCTGTGATCACCGTGACCAGTTCTATCCCAGGTTACCTCGATGTGGGTTATAGTCCTCAGCAAGGCATTGAAGATTTAGTTACTCACTTGATCACTCAGCATCATGTTCAGCGTTTTGCTTTCGCTGGCCCAACAGGAGAACACCTTTCTAGCCAACGCAAGAAACAACTTTTTGAAGCGACGCTAGAAAATGAAGGAATACGTTTTGACCCTGGCATGTATATCACCAGCGATATGTCCACTAATGCCCCAATACCAGGACTTGATGAACTACTAGACAAACCCAAGCAAGAATGGCCTCAAGCCATTGTAGTCAGTACTGATAGCCAAGCTATTTCAATCATCTCGTTGTTAAAAAAGAAAGGTATAAAAGTACCAGAAGATATTATCGTGACAGGTAGTATGGGTAATATGACCAGTCTTTTTGCAGATCCGCCACTAACCAGTATTATTGAACCTACCTATGATCTTGGATGGTATGCTGCTAAAAAAATAATCGACATCATTGATGGAAAGGCCATCACCGACAATACGGTACTGCCGACCTCATTAATCGTAAGACAATCTTGTGGGTGTCATCAAGCTGATATGGGGTTATCTCAATCATCTAACTCTGTTAACACAGAACATTCTGAAAAAATGCTAACAATAGAAAATATTCACATGGAGTTAGCACAAGTCATTAACCATCTTCCATCAGACCAACGTGAATATGTTCCCCATGATATTGCCTCTACATTATCAACTATGCTCCTAACGGACTTAGCAGATCAAAAAAGTAACCTGTTAATTGATTACTTTAGTGACCTATTAGAATCAACGTTAAAAACAGACCAAATATTCTTATGGGGTCAACTTACGCAAGTCATCCATCATCGACTCATACAATCAATTGAAAATATTGAAAACAAAAGTAAATCGCTCAATATTGTGAGTGATCTATTTAAAATAGTACAACAATGCCATGTAAAAGCAGGCCACTATCGCAGCTTTGAAACAGAGCAACAGCTAGGCACGATGAGAGAAATCGGCATTCAATTAAATTCAGAGCTCAATTTTGATGAAATAGCACTGCAATTACAACAGGGCTTAAATTTTAATGATTGTTATATCAGTATTTTTGAAGACTTAGGTGAAAATAAAACACGATTGAATTGTGTGTTTGCAATGCATGATAAGCAACGCTTGGCGATATCTAAAACACCTTACCCTGCCTCAGCATTAATTCCACCCGATATTAACAGCGATAACCCATTATTTGCTTTAGTTATTATGCCGTTATCTTTTAAAAAAGACTTTATTGGCACTTGTATATTAGACCTTGCTGTACGTAAAGGTGTTATATATGAGGGGCTACTCACTCTATTCTCATCTGCTTTAAAAAATCAAATTCACGTCAGTCACTTAAGTGAAGCTGAAGAGAAGTTTAGTGATATTGCACATAGTGCTTCAGACTGGCTCTGGGAAATTGATACAGAAACACGTTTTAAATACAGCTCAGATGGGGTCGAACAAGTATTAGGTTATTCTCGTGAAGAAATTATTGATCAGCCTATGACACATTTCATCGCTAAACACTCTACAGATGAATTACAAAAGCTAATAAAATCAATGCAAAATCAAGATCAATTAACAGGTCTTGAAACACGTTACCAGCACAAAGACGGCAGTGAGAAAGTACTGCTAGCGACAGGTAACCCTATTGTTAAACATGGAAAAACCATTGGCTATCGTGGTGCTTATAAAGATATTTCAGAGCTTAAAGCACAACAAGCACGTATTAGAATGCTTGCGTATCAAGACCCTCTAACCAACTTACCCAATCGTGTGTTATTCAATGAACACTTGAACAGAATGATCTCAACATCAACACGGCAACAATGTGAATTTGCTTTGCTATTTATCGATCTTGATGGATTTAAATTAGTGAATGATTCATTAGGGCATGATGGTGGTGATCTATTATTAATAGAAGTAAGTAAACGATTAAAAAAATGTTTACGAAGTGAGGACATATTAGCTCGCTTTGCTGGCGATGAGTTTATTCTGATACTACCGAATATTGAGCATGACCAATTTACAGCGGACATTGCTAGAGAAATCGTAAAAACATTATCAGTCCCAGTGACCATTAAAGAACAAGTTGCTTTTATTAGCGCCAGTATTGGTATCGCACTATTCCCTGAGCATGGTGAACAATCAGATATCTTATTGCAGAGAGCTGATAAGGCAATGTATCTGTCGAAGCACAGTGGTAAAAATCAATTTTCTTTTTATCAACAAGGGTTGGAAGATTCACTTAATCGAACGGCAAAGATCCGTCATACCTTACATACAGCACTGCGTGAAAATGATTTTTTTCTTGTATACCAACCACAAGTTAAAAGCAGTACCGGTGAAATATGTGGTGTCGAAGCATTGCTCCGTTTACCCGCAGAAAAGTATCATGGCCTTAATCCACAAGAATTTATCCCATTAGCGGAAGAAGCTGGATTAATTGAAGAAATTGGACTCCGTGTTTTTAAAAATGCCTGCATACAACAACAAAAATGGATCAGTTCAGGCATTCACTTAAAATGCTCTATCAATGTGTCAGCCAAACAATTTCAAAATAAAAATTTGGCGATTGAGTTCATTAATATACTTGAAGAAAGGCAAATAGATCCAAGCACCATTACATTAGAAATTACAGAAAATGCAGTGTTTGATAATCATCAAAAAGCACAAACGACCTTACAACAATTATCCGATTATGGTTTTACAATCGCCATTGATGACTTTGGAACAGGCTATGCCTCTTTAAGTTGCCTTCATAAAATACCGGTAGATATTATAAAAATTGACCGTTCATTTATTCATGATTGCGCTAATAACCAAGAGAACGCGAGTATTGTTCCAGCAATTATTATGATGTCTAAGGGACTTAAATTAAAAGTCATTGCAGAAGGAGTAGAAACACAAGAGCAATGGGATTTTTTAAAGGAACTAGATTGCGAAGAGCTGCAAGGTTATCTATTTTCTAAACCCGTCGCAGCGCAAGACATTCCTATTTTGTTGGAAACTTGGAACAATAATCAGAATCATTAATTGAAAGAGTGATGGTGGAATTAAATAGCAGACTAAAAACTTAATTATAAAACGCCAGCCAAATTAATAGCTGAAGATATGGTAACGTTAGCTGCTTGGTCGTTACCCACTTCAAAGTTGAATCTGCCAAACATAAAAAGCCACGTCCCTTAAAGTAATAAGCTGACGATAAAATAATAAGCTCAAACGTGTTCTGCTTTACTATTTTTTAAATACAATCGTAGTAGGTGTTGTTGGATTAAGTTGAAACTTATTGTGAAGCGCTTGTTTTTTATTAGTAGCTGTAATGTCGTAATGTTGCAGCTTTTTATGCCCACTAAACAGTTTTACACTAAAGCTCACCTTGGTATCAGGTGTTGGTAAGGAGTAACGTCCCATAATAGTCAATTCATCTATTTCAGTAGTATTTTCATGTGATACTGTTGGATTAAGTAATAAACCATCAATATTAAACTTATTGCTCACGTCAGATAAATAAATATTATGCATAATATTCGCACTGATTTCTGTTCTGTGTTCATTAAACTCTTTCAGTGAAACATGCCCATCGTTATCGTCGTCAACCCCTTTAAAAGCTGAGATAGGTAATGATAAAACAACATAAACATTCTCATCAACAAAGTTTAACGTCCCATTTTCAGCAACCATTAAGTGAGCTGACCCCATCATAGGAATAATTAAAAGGCTAAGGCTCGCGACATTTATTAATATTTTTTTCAAGGACTTCATTTTATCTCACATTTTTCAGGTGATGTTTACAATTAGTTTTAAGGTGATGCTTGTCTATTTAAAGCTCACTAATAAGGTTAGAGCTGACCTTTTACGCAACGTTGAAAGTATGGGTAACTGTCCGTAGCATAGTAGTGGTAAATTCCAGCAGGAAACTCCGGCGTAACACCTACGCGTCCATTACACTCATCGAGATCGCCTGAACCTTCTACATATTCCCAGTCCTGTAAAAACGAGCCAAGTGAATAAATATCAGAAGATGGTCGACTATCGCTAATGTCGCTAATAAGCTGGTAACTACCAGTGATCAGTTTAATCTCTGATGTTGCATCATCTGTATCGGAATAACCATAACGTGCATAAACAGGGAAACCGTCAGCGGCCCAACCTATTAATGTCATAGTTGAGCCATTGCCACCTTGAAGTGTAATAAAGCCTTCAGGCATACCGTGATAATGATAAGTCCCATCTGGTTGAACATGCGCATTATTAGCATCAGTACCAAAATCAAATGCATCTTGCCCTAATGCTTCAATACTCCAGTTGCCACTGTTATCAACTAAGCTACAGCTATCTCCTGAGTCATCACAACTACCGGCTGTGCCAGCATCAATTTTAATGCCATTTAACACCACACCAATATTGCCACGCGGACCACCTAATGTCGTCGACCCGGTTGTTTCAACAGGCTCCAAGGTAAAGCTTTCACTGACTGATTGTTCATAAATAGAGTTAGGGTTATCTTCGTTTGGAAACTCTCCGACATCATGGTCAGGGATACCATTTGCCACTAAATCACGACTATTGCTACTGCAACTCCAGTTTGATGTACTTGTTGCCTGCACTGACTCTGAGCCGTTATATTCACTGTATGAGTAGTCACATAAAACCCCCTCTGTAGATTCTGTTACAGAGTCAATCGTTGTAGTTGTTTCAGTGGTAGTTTCAACGCCTGAATCGCATGCAAATAATGAAAAAGCAATAAGAATACCAGACGATTTTTTTAATATTTGTCCTGCTTTAATATCATAATTTTGCATGTTTTTAGCTCAAATTAATTAAATTTGAGCAATAATAACGATTAAATGTGCAAACACCGTGCAAAGTACAATAATCGACTTGAGTAAGTCGAAATACTTGATGTGGTAAGCTAAAAATAGATTTTTAAATAAGGAAATCGTAATCAGTATTGAGGATGAAAGGTAGTTAAAATAACGTGTTAGGCTCTTTTTTATTCAAAGAGCCTAAATATAGACATGCTAACTCGATTCTGGTTAATAAAAGCGTAATTTAACTTAAAATGAATCAGTTACATTTAAAGCCTACAGTGCAGTGTCGCTTTGCTTACCCCGAACAGAAGTTAACTATTAAGCAGCTTTAATCGTTTTCTCCATTGGTTTTCGTTGCACCATGGTACTCGCAGCAATTAACGTAACAGCTCCCAGCAATTGAATTTGTGTCATTTCTACACTTAAAAATAACCAGTTGATAAAAATAGCCGCGACAGGGAAAAACATTTCAGCTAATGTCGCCCAATGAGCAGGAATGCGTTTTAGGCCTTGATAATAAAAATACATCCCTAACACACCTGATAGCAAAGCCAGTATCGCGATTTTTTGTAATATACTTATCTCAATTGTGGTGATTAATGTTGGTGTCATAAAGGCAAAAGGCAACATACCCAATAACCCGAAACTAAAGCGCCCCGCCATTAAGTCGATGCTATCTAATCCTTTGGTGCTGAGTTTTTTACCGAACACTGTTGCACATCCCCAACTAACCACAGCAAATAAAGCCAATCCGTAACCTAATATCGCATTGTTATTATGCTCTATATTACCTTCTTTAAAACTAGCAGAGAGTATTTGTAAATCTGGCCAAATAAGTAATAAGCTACCTAATAAAGCAAGGCCTAACCAGAAAAAGAAGCGAGGGTTGATTTGTTCTTTTAATAAGACGCAAGCTAAGGTCACAGCCACTAAAGGCTGTAGCTTTTGCAATAAAATAACCACGGTGGGATTAGCGAGATAGAAAGCTTCGGTAAAAGCTAATGTGCCAAGAGCAGAGCCAAATACACCAATCACAATAAATGGTAGTAAGGTTCCGCGACTTAAAAAGCTTGGTTTACGACGCTTAAATACAAAAATACCAATCAGTACAACAAATACAATTAAGTGTTCAAATAACACTATTTGTTGCGCACTGGAACCACCAAACAGCAAAGGATAGCGAATTAATGTATCTGCGGCCCAAAGTAGGCACGCGAAAAAAATAAAGATAATACCTGTCATTACATTTCCTAAACAAAAAAGGAAGAAGGACAGAGCTTGGAAAGAACATGATTCAATAGGATCAAATCAACCTAATCACTAAAGAATCCAATAAATAGACTTAAATT
Source organism: uncultured Psychromonas sp. (assembly GCF_947489755.1). Lineage (GTDB taxonomy): Bacteria > Pseudomonadota > Gammaproteobacteria > Enterobacterales > Psychromonadaceae > Psychromonas. The sequence continues at coordinate 44,492 of NZ_CANLFB010000007.1, read as the reverse complement.
TTACAGTACAAAAAAACACCCGTAAGCTTGTAGCGTATTGACGAGTTACTTTAACTGCTCAAACCATGCTAATTGACACAGAAAATACTCTGCGATTAAAGCAAAAAATACAAATCACAGAAACAATCGTAGACATCATTCATCGCCTAACCAGATCTGTTTTTAATATAGGATAAATCTATTTATTATCGATCTTCTTCCATCCGGACTATCACCGTCGGCTTTGGCGTCTCACCAAATCTGCTGACCCTAACTGTAAAAAATTTACTTTAATAAAATTAGGCGCTCGTGGGCTCTTTTACTAGCATATTATATTCTGTAAAAATACCACCGGTGGGGAATTACACCCCGCCCTGAAGTCGAGTTAGTTAAAGGATTTTAGTCATTGTTATTAACAATAAATAAAGTCGCTTAACTGCTTGTTATATTAATAAGGTTTTTTTAAAAAACAAGCTAAATGATGAGGGTTACACTTTATTCTTTATAGGCATATTGATTAGATATGTTTATTAGGTAGGCTTATGCGCTTTTTATTAGACAGCTTTCTTAGAAAACTTTTCTTAAATAGTTTTTCTTAAATAATTTTATAGCCGCTTTATTGATTTCTACAACTTCTACAACAATAATCTTTATCGGATTACAGTAATGCTTCAAAGCTAAAAACAGGAAAAGCTTAGTCATAAAAAAGCCCAGCTAAATTAGCTAGGCTTAAAATATATTAAAAAGGTAAAGTCACCATTTTATCGGCTATTTTTAAAGGTAACCTTAAAATTTACATTAAAGAGTTTTTCTTCATTAACGTTTGATCAACCCCTTTTAGCTTCATTTCATCCATAATGAAGTTCACCGTATTCAATAAACGCTGCTCACCTATTGGCATTAAGTAACCAAACTGACTTTTAGTAAACGGATTTTCTTCTCTTACTGCTTGTAGGGTTTTATCTATTGTTTGGTAATACAGCGCTTCTGGCGTTTCAGTGACCATTACATCGACTGTTCCTGCTGAAACGGCTTTAGGGACATCCAAGTTATTCTCATATTTTACAATGGTTGCTTTTGTTAAAAACTGCTCAGCAAATTTCTCATTTGTTCCACCGATATTGACACCAACTTTAACGCTAGGCACATTCACTTCTTGTAAGGTGTCATACTGTGCTTCTTTACCGTTAGCCACTAAAAACACTTTACCAAAAGTCATGTAACCTTGGGATTGCTCAGCCGCTAATTGGCGAGACATACGACGCGTGATCCCGCCCATGGCAATATCGTACTTACCGTCTGTAAGGTTTGAAACTAAGTTCTTCCAAGTTGTATTTACAAAGCGGACTTCTACGCCTAGTTGCTCTGCAACGTGCTTGGCAACATCAACATCATAACCAGAATAGTGACTACCATCAAAATAGGTGAAAGGTTTGTAGTCACCTGTTGTGCCGACAGTTAAAACCCCTTTTTCTTGGATATCGTCAAGTAAGTCAGCTTGAGCATTAAAGCTAAAAGAGGCAATGGAAATTAAAGCAATATGAGTTAGTTTCATGAATGTCCTTATTAATTTGTACGAGCCATTTGAGTCTATTTTCAAAAGAATGAAATCGTTAAGAAAGGCTTTTATTATGGCTGAATTTAAAAAAGCACATTAGCGCTTTAAGCAATGTGCTTTTTTCAGTTATTTGAAAAAATCAATTCTGGTTAATGAAAGCGTCATTTAACGCAAAATAAATGAGTTATATTTTTTAATAGTCAGCGCAGTTAGTACTGTATCGCTTTACTTAACGGGAACTGAGGTTAAATACTAATATAAAGTTTATTTAGCAGCCGCACCAGTTAATCCGCTCAATACGTTAGTTACTTTTTTCACTGTCTCATCACAGCCTTCAATACTGTGTCTTTGTTTTAGGTATTCAGGATCGTTATATGAAAGCCATACTTTATTATCTGCATCTTTCCACACCAATACTTTTTGCGGCAAGTCTATCGCCATTGTTTGCGCACATTGCATTAGCGGGGTACCCACTTTAGGATTACCAAAAATAAGCACTTCTGTTTCTCTTAATGTTAAATCAGCACCTGTAGCATTCTTTTGATGGTCGATACGTGCAAATAAGGTTAGCCCCTTACTTTCGACAATAGAGGCAAATTTGTCTGCTGTCTCTTTCACTGAATGCTTACTTTCGACGGAGATTAGTCCATCAGCTGCATTGACGTAACTTGAGATAGAAAGTGATAAAAATACTAATGTGATAAATTTTTTCATAATTATGTCTCTTTGTGTCGATTTAAAGTAAGTATGACGTAAGGGGAAAAGATAAATTCAAAGTACCATCAAATTTATAACGCGGCTACTTTACTTTATAGGTAGGCACCTCGATAAATATTAACAATTTTAAAGCGATCACTTATTTAGTATTTAGATCCCAAAAATAATGCTAATAATCTTATTGTTAGCATATTGAGACAAAAGAATTAAACGATTGATGCTAAGACACTATTTAAACGTGCAATATTAGCCTCTTCTGTCAAACCAAAGCGCAATGCATTTTTCTCATCAGTCAACCGAACGTAAATTGCATTTTCACAAAGCTGTTGATAAATAGCGGGAGCATCGGGAAGAAAAACCGTAATAAACAAGGCATTTGCTTCTATTCGCGATCTGGATAAATGTGCTTTAAGCAACACTTGCATCGCTTCACTTTGTTGTTGTAACCGTTTCAATTGTTCAACTTGCCATGTCTTATCTTGCAAAGCTTGTTCACTAATAAATAGCGCTGCACCATTAACAGCCCAAGGCCCACTACTTTCTTGGATACTCTCGCACCAAGTTCTATTGCTACAAACAAAACCAATTCGTAACCCAGCCAATCCAAAAAACTTACCAAATGAACGTAGCACCAATACATCAGCAGTCTGCTTTAATGTCGAAAGATGAGGTGAAAAACTAAACTCAGAGGTGAATATATCCGCAAAGGCTTCATCGATGATTAATAAGGCTTGTTGTTGTTCACAAAGATTTTGCAGTGTTTTTAGCTGCTCAATAGTAAATGTATCTGTCAGCGGATTATTCGGGTTAATAACAACCACGACACTGTTTTTTTCGATATCAGTAGGTAATCTGTCCTGATAAAAATGCAATTGATACCCTGCTTTATACCAAGCTTGTTGATGTTCTTTATAACCCACCTTTGGTAAGTAAGCGTGTTTTTCTACTGTCAGTTGGTTATTAACATTTGCCTGACAATATTTATTTTTTTGATTCCACAGCTCAGGTAATTTTTCAATTAACGCTTGGCTACCGGCAACTGGCCAACAATATTGAGTTTGATAATAAGCTTTTGCCACTTCAATTAAGCTATCTGAAATCGTCGGGAGATCTTGCCAAGCTTGTTGGGGAATATCAGGGATCGGGTAACTAAAAGGCGCAATGCCAGTAGAAAGGTCTAACCAGTCTTTTTCTGCAATTTGGTATTGCTTTGCAACACGACTTAATTGACCTCCATGTAAGATTGCCATTGTTCTGATAAACCTCTTTTTAAATAATTAAATACGTGTGCTTGAATTGATTGAAATGACGATAATGCTGCTTTCTGTTTATTACCTTCTACTTTGCTGTTTAATCATTTTTAAGCGCTTCAATGCAAACATTAAAAGATCTGCCAAATAAATACCATAAACAGCCATAACACAACGGCTTGTTTTACTAGGGTTAGACTAGCTTTAATATGCTTACTTTGAACAATATCACCTTGCCCTAATAACGGTGAGTGAACTGTTTTCCCAAAATAAACAGCACTACCGCCTAAACAAACATGCATGACGGTTGCGCCCGACGCCATTACCCATCCACCATTATGGCTTTTATAAGACAGGCTTTGTGAATAGGCATTAATAAGTGCTTGTTTGCCTGTACCATTAAATAAACCAATGATGCTAAATAATAACGCTGTGATTTTTCCACTCAGAAAACCTAACAAGTCATCCATTCTGGCACTGAACTTACCAAAATAATGATACTGCTCAGTTCGATAGCCCCACATTGCATCTAAGGTGTTGCTCAAACGATGTATTATCACTAGTGGAGCTCCGCCGATAACAAAGTAGATAAGTGTGGCAGTGACACCGTCATGTCCGTTCTCTAGCATTGATTCAGTGGTTGCTCGACTAATTTCTTGGGCATCAAGTTGGCTAGTATCACGACTGACAATATAAGAGCAGAAATGTTGTGCTTGCGAGAGGTCATCATTATTCAAGGGGTGAAATATTTGCATGCCATGTAAGTTAAGGCTGTTTAATGCCACTGCCCAATAAACTACATAAATATTGATTAACACCACTAAAAAACCGGGGAGTAGCCACATTAAGATGAGATAAATTAATGGTACAGGTAAGACTAATAAAACCCATGCCACCGTCCCATTAATAAAACGCTGTGGTTCGTTCCCTTTATTGAGTTTTTTTTCTAATTTATTGGCGAGATTACCAAATAATATCAATGGATGATAACGGTTAGGCTCACCAATGAAATGGTCGATAATTAATGCCATAACTAAGGTAAAAAAGACCATCATAAGCTTGAGAAGGTACCGGTACTTTGATCATAACTGAGTGCGATTAACTCAGCATTTTTATAATCGTACCCTGTACTTGCATTTTCTTTGGGTGATGAGTGAGGAGTAGGTATTAAGTCTGGAACAAATTGCGCCATAAAACAACGTAAAATATCGCCATGAATAATAATTAAAGAGACCTCTTCTGAAGCATTTTTTAACTCTTTTCTTAACGTCGTTTCAAAACGCGTTATCAGCTGTTTTGCACTTTCACCTTGTGCTGGTTTACTGTCAGTAATTTCAGAGGTTATTTCATCATAATCCGCTAAAGGCTGCACTTCATAAGTAAACTTACCTTGCCACTCACCGAAATGACGCTCTTCAAAACCTTTCACTAATATGGGTTTAATTTGCAATATTTGGCTACAAATATCAGCTGTTTGTACAGCTCGCCCTAATGGGGACGTTAGAATTTGAGTAATGTTTAGTGTGCGGCACTGTTCTGCCAATAAAGCAGCTTGAGTTTTACCTTGTGGTGTAAGCAAACTATCCAGTTGACCTTGAATACGGTGTGCAACATTCCATTCAGTTTGTCCATGACGGGCAAGATAAAAAGTAGTTTTGTTATTCAATGTGAACTCTTATATTGATGAAGCATTGCGGAAAGTGATCGTGATGAAGTTTGATAGCGCTATGCTAGATATTTAAGCTGCTTAAGCTATATAAATTATATAAGCTATTGAGCGTATAGAATAAGTTATCAAATGTCATTTAAACCATAGTAAAAAATCACCGTATAAAATAATGATATACGGTGCTTAATTTCTAGTAAATAGTTATCAAGCATTGTTGTTAACTGTTTATTAGATTCACTAGTTGATTAGTACACCATTATTTTCTGTGTGCTAACGCTTCACCTTGAACGCCATTATCAATACGCTCTTTTTCTTCGTCCAATAACCATTGTGGGAATTGCCCCATGAAACAACAACAGATCCCTTCACCAATCATCGTTCTTGGCCCTAATGGGTGAGCGATATGTTTGTAAACACCATGACTATGCGGCTCAGGTTCGTTATGACTATGTGAATGGTCATGCGAGTGGCTGTGTGAGTGATCATGAGAATGATCTTCATGTTTGTGCGCGTAATCATGTGAATGGCTATGGTCATGTGAATGGCTATGGTCATGTGAATGAGTATCGTGACTGTGTTCTTTAGTGTCGCCATGATCGTGACTATGCGACGCTTCAGGATCTTGGTATTCCGCATGGTGATGATGCACATCAATTTCGCCAGCAGCTAATCGACGCTTGAATATCGCCATTAAATCTTCTTCACTCGAGGGTGTATTATCCATGATGTCACGAACACGTACTTCAAATGCATCGATTACTTTGTCATGGTCACGTAAATAAGGTGTATTAATAAACTCAATCTCAGGATTTTCTTTTGCAACTTTATCAACATAGCCAGAAATACGTTTGATTAAACGACCTGTAAATAGAAAATAAGGCGCAACCACAATACGTTTGTAATCAAGTTTAATTAGTTTTTCAAGGCCCACTCCCACTGAAGGATAAGTCACACCTGAGTAAACCGTATCAGCCCAACCAAACCCCATATTTTCACTTACAATACGCGTTAATTTAGCCGCTTCAGCATTCGCTTGTGTATCAGAAGTGCCACGACCAACAACAACCAACATCGTATCGTATAATTCAGCGGGTGGGTTATCAGCGTCTAAACCTAATGATTCATAGATACGAGCTTGGAATGCATTGATCATTGGGTCTTGTAGGCCCAACTCTTTACCGTAACTGACCTCTAAGCCTTCATTTTTTTCTTCAAAAGTAGTTAATACTGAAGGAATATCATTTTTAGCATGAGTTGCAGCAAATAACATACCTGGCACAGCATAAATATGCTCAACACCTTGGTTGATCAAGCTGTTTAAACCCATGTGAATGTTCGGCGCTGAATACTCTAAGAATCCATATTCAACAGGCAGGTCAGGAAAACGTTTTTTTAACCCTTCAGCCACTAATGAGAATTCCATTTCAGCGTCTTTATCACGGCTACCGTGACCACACACCATAATGCCTTTCTTAACTACTTGTTCATTCATTTTAAATCTCTTTTCTTATCTGGTTGTATGCTGAGCTGATTTGGCTGCCATGGTACCAATAGCAATGAAAACAGCAACGTTAACTTTATACTTTTTCTGGCCAACTATTCTCAAACAAAAAATCTTCAATTGGAGCGGCTTCACCCCATTTCTGTTCAATTAACATTGGTTTCTCGTAAAATTTTTCAACATGTCCGATACACAAAATAGCAATCGGTCGACTGTCTTCTGGCATATTCAATAAATTTGCTAGTTGAATAGGTTCAAATAATGAAACCCATCCCAATCCAATCCCTTCTGCTCGCGCGGCTAACCACATGTTTTGGATAGCACAGGAAACTGAGGCTAAGTCCATATCAGGCATAGTACGACGACCAAAGACATGCTTTTCACGACCGTCAGGCAATGCCACCACTATCAGTTCTGCACATTCAGAAATGCCTTCTACTTTTAACTTTAAGAATTCACCTTTACGTTCATCCAATAAATTAGCTGTTGCGACACGCTCTGCTTCTACGAGTTTTTTAATGTCATTTTTTAATGGCGCATTCGTCACTCGAATAAAGCGCCAAGGTTGCATTAATCCGACACTCGGCGCTTGATTCGCCACGGTTAATAAGCGTAATAACAACCCATCTTCAAGTGGCTGTTGACTAAAATGGCGCATATCACGCCGCTCTTTTATCACACGATAAACTGCTTCTTTTTCAGGTTGGCTATAACTATGTTCACTTATCATGATTTAGCTTCCTGCATCTCATCACACTGTAACAACAAGTCTTGTAGCTTTTCTTGATATTCATCAGGTGCTTGCCATAAACCACGTTGCGCCGCTTCCATTAAACGTTCTGCCATCTCTTCCATAATGTGTGGATTATTATCTTTTAAAAATTGCTGATTAACCTCATCAAACAGTAGCGTGTCAGTCACTTGTTCATATTGATAATCTGCAATCAAATCAGTGGTCGCATCATAAGCAAACAGATAATCAACTGTTGCTCCCATTTCAAAGGCGCCTTTATAACCATGTTCACGCATTCCTTCAATCCATTTTGGATTTAAAACACGCGAACGAATCACTCGGTTTAATTCTTCTTTTAATGTACGGATCACCGGCTTACTTGGATTACTATGGTCACTATGATAAATGCTTGGCGCTTTGCCTGAGTACACTTGTGCCGCATTACTCATGCCACCTTGAAATTGATAATAGTCATCAGAATCTAATAAATCATGTTCACGGTTATCTTGATTTTGCACCACGACTTCAATATTACTTAGTTGATGCAAAAAGGCTTCTTTGGCCTGTACACCATCTTTATCACTATTGCCGTAGGCGTAACCGCCCCAATTTAAATAGGCTTCTGCTAAATCACTTTTTTGCTCCCAACAACGTTCATCAATTAAACCTTGTAACCCTGCACCATAAGCACCCGGTTTAGAACCAAATACACGATAGCTTGCTTCTCGTTTAGCTTCACCGATCGTCATGCCATCGGCAATCAATTGTGCTTCACGTTGTTTAATATTTTGTTGGATTAAATTACCATTACCCGGTTCATTGAGTTCACTAATCGCAACGACCGCTGCATCAAAAAGTGCCATGACATTCGCAAAGGCATCACGGAAAAAACCGGAGACTCTTAAGGTCACATCGACTCTTGGACGATTCAATAATTGGAATGGAATAATTTCAAAATCCACCACACGATTACTACCCTGCGCCCAAATAGGTTTCACCCCCATCAATGCAAAAGCTTGTGCAATATCATCACCGCCAGTGCGCATGGTTGCGGTGCCCCACACCGATAAACCAAGTTGTTTAGGGTAATCGCCATGTTCTTGCAAATGACGATGAATCAAGGCTTGAGCCGATTGTTGCCCTAATACCCAAGCGGCTTTTGACGGGATAGCACGATTATCAACGGAGTAGAAATTTCTACCTGTTGGTAAGGTATCTAAACGACCACGTGTTGGTGCACCGCTTGGTCCTGCTTCAATAAACTTACCATCAAGCCCATCAATAATGGCATTTAACTCGTTTTCGACACTTTGTTGTAATGCCTTATGAATAGTACTTTGTGCATACACTAATAATGCATAAGTAGCAGGAAACGCGATCAATTCGGTTAAGTCGTTGTCTGCCAATAAATACTGTTGTACCCACTGTAACGCCAATAACTCTAAACGTTCACGAGTATCAGCAGTGCTACGCCAAAGTGATCCATCAATATTCGCTAGTAAATCAGGTTTCACGCCAGACCAAGGTTCACGACCTGCACTTAACGGCTCAAACGGTTCACCGTCAATTTGCAGTGAAAAGTCATTCACTAAACAATGTAAAATACCTTGGTTAATCTGCCCTTCCCCACGCGGTAAACGTAATAAAGCAATTAAGGTGTTCGCGACTTTATGCGATTCTGGCAATTCACCTAAAATATGCAAGCCATGGCGTATTTGTGCTTCTTTAATATCACACAAGTACGTGTCTAACTCTTCTAGTACTTGATTATCATCGCCACGGGCCGCTTCATTTAATTCATCTAAGATATTGGTGCTTTGTACTTTTTCTAAAATTTGCTCTCTTAACCAGACTTCACGGCGAGTATCTAAGCCTTGTGCTTGATAATACTCGTCCACCAGCCCTTCTAGTTCAGCCATGTCGCCGTAAGTTTCAGCGCGTGCCATTGGCGGCATTAAATGATCAATAATCACAGCTTGTGTACGGCGTTTAGCTTGCGCACCTTCACCGGGGTCATTAACAATAAACGGATAAAAATGCGGCATTGGACCGAGTACCGCATCAGGCCAACATTCATTAGAAAGCGCGAGGCCTTTGCCCGGTAACCATTCTAAATTACCGTGCTTACCGACATGAATCACCGCATTCACTTGATAAGTAAATCGTAACCAAAAATAGAACGCTAAATAATTGTGCGGCGGCACTAAATCAGGATCGTGATAGTTTGCTAATAAATCAATATTAAAACCACGCGCGGGCTGAATACCGACAAAGGTTTCACCTAAGCGAATACCTGAAATCATTAAACGACCATCACGGCATTTAATATCATCTTCGGGTTGCCCCCAACGTTCGGTGATCGCTTGCTGACTTACTAACGGTAGCGCTGCGAAGTGTTTTTTATAGTCCGTTAGCGACAGGCTTTGCCAACAGGCTAAATGGTGTAACGTATTGGGGTTATTGGTTACTGATTGTAATAGTTGCTCAATCAGTTGATTACCGTTCTCTGGCACGTCACCAATTGGGTAACCTGCAGTTTTTAATTTATGTAGTATATTCACCGTCGAATTTGGCGTGTCTAACCCAACGCCATTACCTATTCGTCCATCTTTAGTGGGATAGTTCGCTAAGATTAAGGCAATGCGTTTATCTTGGTTAGCCGTTTGAGAAAGTTGAATATATTTTTTAGCCAGTTCAATAACAAATTGTGCACGTTCCGTATGTAATTGATACTGTACTAATGAGATTTGTGTTTTTTCGTCAAAAAATGCTTCGCTTTTAAAGCTAATCGCGCGGGTTAATACTTTGCCATCCATTTCAGGCAAGACCACTTGCATCGCGATATCTCGGCTTCTTAAACCCTGTTTATAATCATTCCAGTCTTCTAGTGTACTGCTAGAAAGCACTAGTTGTAGGATGGGAATATCCACATCAAATAAACGCGTAAAACTATTTGGCTGAGAGCTTAACCCCGGTGTACTGACAGTATTAGAGGCAAAGCCGGTGCTGTTTAAAATTAAACGACAATCATGCTCGACTAATAACGTATTCACCACTTTCATTGCTTGTGGATCTTTTAATGAACTGATCACTATTGGCAATGGATTCAAACCATTGTCTGACATAAGTTGAATAAACTGATCAAACATCTGGCAGTTAGCCGATTGTAAATGGCTACGATAAAACAGCAGCGCGACGACTTGCTGACCTGTTTGCCATTGAATACTGTCCTGATGATAAAACTGCGCAACAGGTAAAAAAGCAGGGTCAGCGCAATCAGTACGAAGGTCAAAAAATTGCTGATTCAAAAATATAAATAACTGAGCACTATTATCAATGCCACCAGCACGACAATAACGCCATACTTGATGTTGAACTTGTTCTGATACGGTAGATAACTCAATCAACTCAGGGTCAATATTATCATCACCGGGTACTAAAATAAGATGGCGATTAGGTGCTTCTTTTGACCAACGTATTAGCCCTTCCACACCATATTGCCAATAAGCTTTGCCACCTAATAACGACACCACCACGACTTGCGCTTGCCCTAGCACTTTATCTTCATAAAGGTCAAAAGCAGCAGGCTTTAGTAAGTTAGTCCAATTCACTAAGCGCGTTTCAGCTAAAGTGTGTGTTTCACTTGCTTGCTGCAACCCCGCTGCTTCGTATCCTGCAGAAAGTGCAGTCAATTGACTATCGGCTGCGCTGAACACGACTAAAGGAGCGGGAGATTGTGCTAAATCTACAATCCCCTCCTGTTCAACAAATCCGCCTGGTTGTGCTGCTAAAAGGTGCATTAACGATTAAACCTCAGCGCTTTTTAGAATAGCTTTCACTGCGGCTTCATCTAAGCCTTTACCGATCAACACTAATTCTGTTTTTGGCGTTTCAGTTGCTTCCCATAAACGGTCAAAATGTACTTCTAAACGTTTACCAACGGCTTGTAATACTTGACGCATTGGCTTGTTTTCAACAGCAGCAAAACCTTTAATACGGAATAAGTTAAACTCGTTTAATAGTTTTTCAACACTTTGTTTAAGCTTATCTGCATCAACAGTACCTAAGCTGATCACCATTGAATCAAAATGGTCATGTGCGTGGTCATGATGTGCACCATGAGCATGATGATGATCATGGTGGTTATGCACTTTATCAATGGTTTTTTCAGTGCCCGCATTAATGCCGATTAACACTTCAAGTGGTACATCACCATTATTGATATAAGCTGTTTTAACTGAACTTGGTACACGTTTTTCTATTACCGCTTTAACGCGCGCTTGCTCTTCTTCGTTTAATAAATCACTTTTACTCACGACCACTAAGTCAGCAGAGTTAAGTTGATCGTCTAACAACTCTTGTAAGCTTGGGTCATGATCTAAACTTTCATCTAGGGCACGTTGCTCTTTTACTTTATCTTCATCAGCGGCAAAACGACCCGCTGCAATTGCAGGGCCATCAACTAAAGTAATAACAGCATCTACGGTGCAGTATTCTTTGATGCCCGGCCAGTTAAACGCTTGTACTAACGGCTTAGGTAACGCAAGGCCAGATGTTTCAATTAAGATATGGTCAATTTGATCACGACGTTCAACCAATTTTTTCATTACCGGTAAAAATTCTTCTTCTACCGTACAACAAATACAACCATTAGCGAGTTCGTAAATACCGTCATCTCCACCGACTAATACCGCGGCTTCATCTTCATCATCACATTCAAGTGGACAGCTTCGCAGTAGTTCTGAATCGATATCTAACTCACCAAATTCATTCATGATCACGGCAATACGTTTGCCTTTGGCTTTTTTAAGCAAGTTAGCCAGTAATGTTGTTTTACCGCTTCCAAGAAAACCAGTCACAACGGTAGTGGGGATTTTTTTAAACGACATGTTATTTGCTGTTGACATCTTGAGCCTCTAATTCTTCAATGGAAAGTGTGTTTTTACGACGACGGAAAATATTCGGTTTATCTTTTTTATACAGGTATGAATCTTCAAAATTGGTGGTGTCTAATACATGACCAACCAGGATCAATGCCGTTAATTTGAAGCCTTTCGCTTCTACTTTTTCCGCAATATCTGCTAATGTGCCCGTGACTTTATCTTGGTCAGGCCAAGAACTACGATAGCAAACAGCCACAGGACAATCTTCACCGTAATGTGGAATTAACTCAGCCACGATTTTACGGATTTTAGTAATACCTAAATGAATCGCTAACGTTGCACCACTTTGCGCAAGTTGCGGTAAACGCTCACGCTCAGGGAAAGGTGTTTTACCTTCGTAACGCGTCATGATCACCGTTTGCGATACACCTGACAATGTTAACTCTTTACCTAAATATGCCGCAGAAGCAGCCGTTGCACTCACGCCAGGAATCACTTCATAATCAATGCCATGTTTATCTAAACGTCGAATTTGCTCAGCAATCGCGCCATATAATGCAGGGTCACCACATTGTAAACGCGCGACATCTTTACCTGCTTTTGACGCCTCAAAAAAATACGTTTCCATTTCATCAAGATTGATCTTCGCAGTATCAACAATCAGCTCAGCTGAGTCTTCAACATCTTGCAATGTTTGACGTGGGATCAACGATCCTGCATACAACACGACTGGACACTGCTTTAATAAACGCGCCCCTTTAATCGTCATTAATTCAGGATCACCCGGCCCTGCGCCAATAAAATAAACTTTCATAATAATTCCTTTCTATAATTTCTTTTTATAGCCGCGGGGTGTATAAACCCAATGTTTATCGCCGTTGATGATATGACGAGACTCGCTGTTACCTACGCTGACTAAGGTAAACATATCTACATCTTTAGCATCGAGTTCATCTAAACGAATAATACGGATAGATTCATCTTCACGGGTCAATTGACGACCTAATAAAACCGGTGTTGAAGCAGGACGATATTTCAATAACACGTCACGCGCATGGTTAAGTTGCCAGTCACGTTTTTTAGAAACAGGGTTATAAAAAGAGATAACAAAATCACCTTCGCCTGCACTGTGAATACGCTTATTGATAGTTTCCCAAGGTGTCAGAAGGTCAGATAAGCTAACAGTACAGAAGTCATGGCCTAACATAGCGCCTATGCGGCTTGCGCCAGCTTGCATTGCAGAAATACCGGGTACCACATCAATTTCAACCTCTAACCATTCTGGATGATTTTCAAGGCCTTGTAATTGTCTATCTAACAATTCAAATACTAAGGTTGCCATTGCGTAGATACCGATATCGCCACTAGAAATCAATGAAGTCGTTTTACCACTTGCGGCTAAATCTAATGCTAAACGAGCGCGTCCAATCTCTTCACCTAACGGTAAATCATGGTGTACTTTATTATTACAGGGTGCACCTAACAAATCTAAATAGAGTCCATAAGCGACTAAATCAGTACTTTGCTCAACGGCTTTTAATGCTTTTGGTGCGACTAAATCCGCATTGCCCGGTCCCATACCGACAACAAAAAGTTGTTTCTTATTATTCATGACTCTCTCTTTTAATATTACACGTTTTAAGTTTAATTCTTTTTAGCGACTATTCGCTGTGTCTATTAGCTATTTCAATGAAACATAGCCATTCACTACAAGCTATAACTTCTGGCAATGGCACAGGTTACTTGTTTATTTTTATGTTTTTTCAGTAATAGTTCACTACCGTTATTGGTTAGCTGTTCAGCTTGGTATAAAGCAGCAGATTCCGCTACGCCATACACGCCAACCGTTTTTAAAATATAATCAGACTTTGTAGAAAGTCGTTCTTCCATGGTACTTAAGTTTTTCGCATCAAACGTTAAATAAGGCTTTTGTAAGGTATCCGCTAGTGCGATTAAGCCCACTTCGTCACTTTTAATATCGATGCTAGTAATCGCGCTGATATCATTAATCGTTAAACCCGCTTTAATTAAGCATTCATCTAACAAACCTTTTAAAACCATTTCAGGGCAATGTCGTTCACATCCCATTCCGACTACATAAACTGGCTTTAGATAACTATTTGCAGTCGTTAGTACTAATTGGTTTTCTAATAAAACAGACACTTGCCTTGCTAACTCATTCGCCCCACCTTCGTGACCTGATAACAGCGGGATCACAAACTGCCCTTGTTCATCTAACACCAAAACAGCAGGATCTTTGTATTTGTCATTAATCACAGAGGCTAACGTGCGCATTACGATGCCGGTGGCACAAATGAAAATCAAAGAATCACCTTGTTGAAAGTAATCTTGCACTGACTCTTTAAAAGGAGCAGGTTTGAAGTAAATTTCACTGTTTTTCAGCGTTGATTGCTCAACTTTTAAAAGGTACTGCAAACGTCTTGCTAGTTGTAATCCAACTTCTGTTAAACAGATAATTCTAATCATGCCTTCACATCCTGATTAGCTTCTTTAGGTATTTCCTGTCGAGTAATAACAAACAATGAAAAATAAGGGCCTGCTGACATTTCCAAATCATTTAAATCGCGAATTATTTTTTGTTTATCGCGACTGATGTATTCTAAGTAATTAGCATCATCAAATCGTTTAGTCTCTTTTAGTAGCGTAAGCAAACGAGGTCGTTCAATACCCGCTTTCATGATCACCACTGCATCATGTTCTAACAAGGCCGCTTTGATTTTTGCATCACTGTGGCGCCCCGTGATCACTGCAAAAGATTGTTTTAATACAGTTAACGGTAATTGCAATTCAGCCGTTGCCGCTGCAAAGGCTGGAATACCAGGAATAACTTTTGATGCGTATTGACTGTCTAAACGCTCTAACAGATACGTAAAAGAGCCAAAAAACAATGGGTCACCTTCGCAAAGAAACACCACTGTTTTTCCTTGTTTAAGCTGCGCATGTATCTGACCAATCGCTTTATCATAAGCAGCATTCGCAGCCACACGTTCACGTGACATCGCAAAGCGCACGCCTAAATGCAGTTGTTGTTTAATCGGATCTTTTAATGCTTCTACAGCGATATCCAGTGATTGCGATTGCCCTGATTCATTCTCTAAATAACAAATAACATCTGCATGTTGAATCGCACGATATGCTTTTAAGGTCAGTAATTCTGGATCACCAGGGCCAACGCCTACACCAATAAAGAGGCCGTTTGGGACTGTTGAAGCAAGATCATTCATTTTCTATTCCTTTACTATTTCTGTGTTGTATTTTTGATAAAGCTAAATAAGCTAACAGATAAAGCAGGATTGTAAGCAAGCTGCCCGCCTAAGGTTCTACTTTTATTAACAGCAACTTGTAATGTCTCTGATTGACTGTCTTCAGCAACACTTCGTTTGGTATAGAAACTAAGTAGTTGAGACTTCGTTTTTTCCATCACAGCGGAAACAACGATTTGCCCATCTTCAGGTAGTTTTGTCCACAGTGTCTCCAATAGTTCGGTTAATTCGCCATCACTGCCACCAATAAAGATTTTATTAGGTGTCGGTAAACCAGTTAGCGCTTCTGGTGCGCGACCAAAAGTACTTTTTAAATTATTGACCACACCAAATTTCTGCTTATTTGCTAACAGACAATCGAATCGTTCTTGGTTATGTTCAATCGCATAAATCTTAGCTTTAGGTTGCCAATAAGCCATCTCAACTGACACACCACCACAACCAGCACCGATATCCCAAATAACGTCTCTTTTACTTGGTTGTAATAATGACAAAATCGCTAAACGTACTTCACGCTTGCTGATCATCCCTTTTGAGCCTAATTCACCGGTTTCAAAATCAGCATCTTTAATCCCCGGAAATTCAGGTAAATAACCTTTGTTTGCGCCGCAGATAACAAAAGACACATGTAATGCATCAAACTCCTGCAGGCTCTCTTCGGCTTCAGCCTCTAATAATGCTTGAACAGTGAAACGAGATATTTTTTGCTCAGTGTAACCAAGGCGTTCACATACAATGATTTCTGCTTCGGTAAATCCCGTTTCTTTACAAACCGCTGCAAGGTGATGCGGTAAGCTATCTTTGTCAGTTAATAACAATAACGTTTGCTGTGCTTTCAAAGCTACTTTTAACTTAGCCAACGGACGACCATGTAAACTCACTACATGCACATCTTGTTGCGCAATTGATAAGCTATGACATGCTTGAGTAATGCTAGAAACAGCAGGAAAGAAACGTACCGTTGCGTCATTAAAATGTTTACTAATCCAGGTGCCAATACCATAGTAAAGCGGGTCGCCAGACCCCAACACAACCACTTTTTTCTCTGTTTCTATTAACGCTTTTAGTTCTTTTAGTTTGGGGATTATTTCAGTTCTTGGAGGCAAGCTGATTAATTGAGGCTCAACTTGTTGCTGATCTCCCTCTCCTAACGTTTCTATTTGAGGTTGAATCGCTAAATGCTTTTCTAAGGTTTTTAATTGACGCTCAGATCCAATCACTAAGTCTGCTGATTGTAATGCTAATAAAGCTTGATCGCTTAGCATGGCATTTTCAGCTACGCCTAAACCAATCACTGCGATTTCACGCACTGATTTAGACGATGATTTAGCTCTGCTATCAAGCTTCACCCCAAACATTCCCATTAATTTTTTAACGATATTCATTAATACAACTCTCCTTTGATACAACGTAATAAGGCATTACAGCTTGCGCTAGATACCGCACTGCCACCTTCTCGCCCCAATAAAGTAATACATTCAATACCTAACTCTTGGTGAACATCCCATAATGCTTGCTTAGATTCAGCGGCACCGACAAATCCGACAGGCATACCGATGATCAAAGCAGGTTTAGGCGCACCTTGGTCAATCATTTCTAATAAACGGAATAAGGCAGTGGGCGCATTACCAATCACCACGACACTCCCTTCTAAATAAGGTAACCACGACGTTAATGCAGCCATGGTTCTAGTTTCGCCCGTTGCTTTTGCGCGCTCAGGCACTCCTTCTGCGTTTAAAAAACACAACGGGTCTGTTTTAATCATTCGTTTAGTGATGCCTTGTTTAACCATCTCCACATCACACAAGATTGCTGCCCCTTTTTTCAACGCATCAATACCTGATTGGCAAGCGTGTTCACTCAACCTAACCTGTGAAGCAACTGCAGGAATACCAACGCTATGTACGACACGCATCACCACTTGTTGGGCTTCTATTGATAGATGGTCAAGGTCTGTTAAGGTTCTAATTTGGCGAAAGCTTTCATTCTCGATCAAGCTCGGATCGTGGATATAATCAAATTTCATTTTTTAACTCAGTTGATGCGGCAGAAGTCGCGAAAGCAGATTTAGGCAATTTAGACGCAGCTAAGCATGATTGCAATAAGTCGATACAATCAGCGGCATTATCAAATTCATATTGTAATGGTGGCAGCGATGGGCGTTTAAATTGATAAACGGGAATACCCGCTTGTGCAGCCGCTTGTATTTTTGCGTAGGTAGCTTCACCACCGCTATTTTTACTAATAATGGCATCTATTTTATATGTTTGAAGTAACTGTTGCTCATCTTCTAACAAAAAAGGCCCGATCGCTTTTAGCCAAGTAACATTGCTTGGTAAAATTGCTCTTGCTGGCATCGCTGTGCGCAGTAATAGATGGTTGGCTTGTTTGGCTAGCTGATCGATAATATCTTGGGAGATTTGCCCTGCAGTCATAAACAAAGACTGATGTTGCGCTACTTTTTCAATTAATTCTGGCCACGCTAACACTTCAATCCAATGATCATTTTCGGTTTTAAGCCACTGCTTACGATGAAAGCGTATTGCAGGAATAGATAAATGATCAGTGACTTGTGCAATGGTATGACTCATTTTTTCAGCAAAGGGATGTGTTGCATCAACTAGGTGAGTTATTTGGTTGTCGGTTATGTATTTTTCTAAGCCGCCAAATTGTGTAAAGCCACCGCTAATAACTGGCCCTGGTACCGTTGCTTTACGCACGATCCCAGCAATACTGTAAACTACATCAAAACCTAACTCATATAATTGAGTCGCCAGTTTTCGCCCGTCTGCGGTGCCACCAATGACTAACACTTTCATTGTTTTGCTTCACTCTTTAATTGTTCGTCTAATATTTTAATCTGATGTCCATTTTTATCAAAGCGATCATTGTAACTATTCGCTACAAATAAGCCTTTTCTATCAACGGCCCAAACCTCTACTTCAATAGATTCATGAACAATACTTTTAGCAAATTTTAAGGCTTCAACACACACGACAGTGGCAATATCTAATCCAGCTTCTTTGGTTTTATTTAACACTTCAATAGTGGTGTTCGCATCTAGTATTTGCTGTTGAAGTATTTGCGACGCACCTAAGGATTTTGCAATATTAGCTAATTGCTGAAAATCGATACTCGATTGACGACTATTTAAGTCTAAATGGCCATTTGCAAGTTTAGTTAACTTCCCAAAACCTGCACTGATACTGAGTTTTTGAATGCGGTTACCTGTTTTTGGATCGACTTTTTCACGGCGTAAATATTTTAACATTGCCCCAACAAAGTCACCCATTTCAATTAAGCTCACTTCATTCATTTGATAAAATGCTTTAATGGCATGCTCACTAGCAACACCTGTCGAAGCAGCCAAATGAGTAAAGTTATTGGCACGAGCAACATCGATACCTTGATGAATGGAAGCAATATAAGCAGCACAAGAATAAGGACGCACAATACCAGTTGTGCCTAAAATAGATAAACCACCAAGAATACCCAAACGACTGTTCATGGTATTCAGAGAAATCTGTTCGCCATTTTCAATGCCCACTGACACTTCAAAACCACCGTTATATTGATAAGCTAGCGCATAATGTTCAAGATGCTCGACCATCATTTTACGGGGCACAGGATTGATAGCAGGCTCACCGATGGCCAGTACTAAGCCTTCTCGAGTCACTGTCCCCACACCTTCTGCGGCTTTAAATTTAATACCTTGTTCAGCAGTTAACCGTAATTCAACAAACAAGGTCGCACCATGAGTCGCATCAGGATCGTCGCCAGCATCTTTAATGGTGCTAGTACGAATACCATTATCAATAGGTTGATAACTGATGATATCCAGATCAACTTGTTCTCCGCGCGGTAAGGTAATTTCAACACTGTTGGGTTGTTTTTTTGCCAATAACGAGCGTACAGCAGCAACACAACAAGCTGTCGCACAACTTCCTGTTGTTAAACCATTACGTAATGGTTGTTCTGTTTCGCTCGATTCAGGCCACATAAACGTTTCCTACTGTTGTGCTTGCATAGCGGCATGAGCAACTTGCTTTTGATCAGCAGCGCTTGACGCATTGAGAGGAGAGGCTGAACTTTCAGACTTTTTATTAGTGTCTAACGTCGCGTAGTTTTGCCAATCCGTTAATTTTTGCTGATCTACTGCTTGTAATTTTCCCGTAAACAAATCAGCAATCAAGGTTGGATTAGACGGGAAAAATAGATGTAGGTAACTCGCCGTTAACTTCTTATCGCGATAAATAGCTTCACCGGGTGCAGGGTGACGTTGACGTTGCCCGTAACCCATTGCATCTACTTCCATTATTGCACGAGATCGATGATGTGCATGTCCATGTATTTCACCTTCCGGTAACATGGCTTTTTGCATGCCCTGACAACCGCGCTTACCTGACATACTGCCTTGACCATTTAACACACCACACATTTTATGATGTTTGTTATCGAGATCCACCAGCTCATTTAAACAATAGAGAAAACCACCACACTCAGCGAGCAGCGGTTTACCTGCATCATAAAAATCAGAAATTTGTGTTTGTAATTGGGTATTAGCCGCAAGTTGCTGTGCATATAATTCAGGGTAACCGCCGGGTAACCATAAAGCATCAGACTCTGGTAATTGGGTGTCTTTTAGCGGAGAGAAATAATGCAGTGTAGCGCCCATCTCTTCTAATAATCGCGTATTAGCTTGGTAGATGAAACTAAAAGCCAGGTCACGGGCAATAGCAATCTTTTTGCCTTCAAGTAACTTGCCTACTTTTTCAGGTTTTCCTGCATAGAAATCAACACTTGACGGTAATGTGAGTAACGGGCTTTCAGACCTTTCATTGCCATTAGCGCGGGCGACACCATCAGCTAACCATTCACAACCCAATGTAAATTTTTCTTCTAGCTCATCAAAGACTTCACTGGCTTGTACTAATCCTAGATGACGCTCAGGTAAGGCAATATCAGCGTCTTTTTTAAGGCATGCTAATAACGGTAATTGTTCAGCCAATGCATCTCTAATTAATTGAGCATGGCGTTCACTGCTACAATTATTAGCGATTAAACCATAGCAACTATAATCATCACGAAAGTTAGCAAGACCAATCGCAACAGCCGCTGCGGTTTGTGCCATGCCCTTTACATCCATCACAATCGCAACAGGGATATTAAAACGAGCAGCTAGGTCGGCACTTGAAGGTTCGCCATCAAATAACCCCATCGCGCCTTCGACTAAAATAAGGTCGGCTTCTTGTGCTGCTTCATACAATTTTTGCTGGCAATAGTTCTCGCCTGCCATCCACATGTCTAACTGTTCAACATGGCCATGTGATGCTTGCGCTAGTATTTGCGGATCAAGATAATCAGGTCCAGTCTTAAAAACACGTACCACTTTGCCTTGCTCAGTAAAGTAACGAGCAATTGCCGAAGTAATGGTTGTTTTACCTTGCCCTGACGCCGGAGCGGCTAAAAATAATGCGGGGCAACTTGCTTTTTCTGTCATCTCTATTTCCTACTATTCATAATTAACAGCTTATTTCGTCGTACATAAGTATCTTTTTGCTTTGCTTAAGATGAAATCGCAAAGTATTGTGCATCTAATTGATTCGCTAATACTTGCCCACGTCCACGCTTTATTGGCGCATATTCAATATCAATTAATAATGTGGGAATATTTAATTTTAAATCATCGATGTCAGCACGACTACGACCATCGGTTATTAAATAACAAAAAAGAGAGACGCCAGGATACTGTTGGCTAAGTTGCTTAATACTTTGGCCAGCTTTTTCTAAAATAAGCCGTAAAGGAGTGCCACCTAATGCGCTAATGTCATCTAATAAACTAGTCACTTTTTTGGGTGCGCGCCCTGCTTTAATAATAGTATCGACATTATTATTACCAAATCCTAACAAGCTAATTTTATCGCGATTAATATAGGCATTATCAGTAATATTCATCACCACTGATTTAGCAATTGCTGACAAACTATCACTTAACGTAGACGCAGAAGTGTCTAATAAAATAAGATGTAATTTGTGTTCACCTGTATTTACTTTTTTGAAGGAAAACTGCGCTGGAGGCCACTGCCCCAGACTTTTGGTTAAGGTATTAAACCAATCTGGTTTATTACTCACTAAAGTTGATTTTTTCTCACCTTTACTCGTATTACCCTGCTTATTTTTATTAAATGCTTCAGTTAATAATGTTGAGTTTAACGCTTCTTTTAAAGAATGAGGTTGTAAACTCGGCAGCTCTAGTTTTACAGCTTCATCAGTTTTTTGTTTTTCGCCAGCTTGAGGTGGCATTGCCCCCCATTCTCCAACATTATCAGTCTCATTAGAAGGATCATCAGTTGATTGACGATCCTGCTCTATATTTTGTTGCTCGGGCTTAGATCCCAAGGGTGTTTGTGAATCATTTTTTTGAGGTGCTTGAGGTCGTGAAAAACCACCGCTATTATTTTTTTCTGATGGTTTATCTGAAGGTGATGGCGACTGTGGTGGAGATGATGGAGGTGGCGTTGAACCAAGATGTTGCTGACGGTGCACTAACACTAATGGCGCAACTTGTTCAATATCTTCAAAGGTCACTGCTTTTCTACCACACCAGGCAGCATGCGTTAAACTCGCTCGGTGCATCATAATATCGGCACGTAACCCATCTACATTAGCTTGCTGACAACGCGTTGCGATTTCAATTAAACAAGCATCGTCACAGTTCACACTTGGGAGTAACTCTTGCGCATCACTTATTTGTTGTTGTAATAGTATTTGCTTCGCTTGGTAATTATCACAAAAAGCGACTTTATCTTTCTCAAAGGATTGGCGTGCTTTAACAATGCTAATACGTTCTTCGATGCTATAAATATTATTTAATTCAACCATCAAACCAAAACGATCTTTCAATTGTGGGCGTAGTTCACCTTCATCGGGATTCATGGTGCCAATTAGCGTAAAACGCGCATCATGACGATGGCTCACGCCATCTCGTTCAACAAGGTTAACGCCACTACTAGCAACATCGAGTAACTGATCCACAAGGTGATCCGGCAACAAATTAACTTCATCGACGTATAGCACGCCAGTATGTGCTTTTTTCAATAGACCAGGAGAAAACTTAATTTTTTTATCTTTTAATACGTGGTCTAAATCCAAGGTGCCAATGAGCATCTCTTCGCTTGCACCTAAAGGCAATGTTACAAACTCTGGCGTTATGTTTTCTGTAACCGGTAATAACTCAGCAACTGCACGGGCTAAGGTTGATTTAGCACTACCACGAGGTCCAGATATCAACACACCGCCAATCAAAGGATTAACCGTCGCAAGCAATAATGCGAGCTTAAACAAGGGTTGACCTTGTACAGCACTAAAAGGAAAAATGACTTCTTGTTGCTCTTGATTCATCGTCTTTTGCTCATCGTATTTATTCATCATAATTATCTATTACAGTAACCTACGCTACTGCTACCGTTGCGGCTAACTGTTCCGTTAACAAACCATCTTTAAGATTAAGTTGTCTTGTTGCTAATTTATCTGAAAACAACTTATCGTGAGAGATAATAATCATCGCCTGTGGTAAAGCTTGCAACACATTGACTAAACGTGTTTTTGCTTTTTCATCTAGCGCATTAGTGGGTTCGTCTAGAATTAATACTTTTGGTTCCATCACAAGTACACTTGCTAGTGTGATCATGCGTTTTTCACCACCAGACAGTTGATGCGTAATACGTGATTCAAAGCCCTGCATACCTAAATCGTTCAATGTCTGTAATGATTTTTCAATAGCTTGTTGTTTAGTAAAACCTAAATTAAGCGGTCCAAACATGACATCTTCTAACACAGTAGGACAAAATAATTGATCATCAGGGTCTTGAAATAATAATCCAGCTTTAGCGCGTAATTGATTAAACTGTTTTTCTGTTTTACAGATTTCACCAAAACCAACAATGTCACCTTGCTTCGCTTTTTTCAAACCTACAATCAGGTGTAATAAGGTTGTTTTTCCGGCGCCATTATCACCGTTTATCACTACACGTTCGCTTTCAAATAAAGCAAAGTTAACATCCTTCAATACACTGCCACGTCTCGGGTAAGCATAACTAAGATTATTAATTTCAATCAATGGGGGCGCAATTTTAATCATAGGTTTACCTGAATAAGTCATTAACATTGAGCCCTATCAACAGCCCTAAAAAACACAAAAAAGTGACACTAAAAACAACATCTACGCGCCCTATTTTCATCTCATCATTAAGATAATAGCGACCACAAAAACCACGGCACTTCATTGCATCTGAAATACGTTCCGCTCGTTCTACTGAGCGAATGAGTAACATACCAAATAGATAACCAATGCTTTTCCAAGTATGTCTGTTAGTACGTAATACAAAAGCACGTGCTTGCATAGCACGTCGCATCTTCTTATATTCTTGGCTGATCACATCTAAATAACGCACCATAAACAACATCAAGTGAACCAATTTATCAGGTACTTTAAGATGTGCAAGTGCATGACCTAAGGTTGAAGCACTCATGGTCGCAACTAATGAAAATAACACCAATAATACAGCATTCGCTTTAACGGTAATCAATAATGCATGGAACAACCCTTGCCAACTTGCGGTCAATCCAAACACGGTAAAAATAGCATCGCCTGGTGTGGTAAAAGGGAGTACACAAATCAGCATCAGCATAAATAAATCCATCGCGACAACACGACGTAAAGTACGCTTAATATTAAGCTTACTAGATTTAACTAATAAAAAAGCACATAACAAACCTAATAATGCCGGTACAAAATACTGACTCGACACAACCACTAACGCAAAGAGTCCAGAACAAACAACGCGTACGCGTGCATCAATATCATCAATCCATGATGCTTGATGTTTTAATGCCTGACCAGACCAAGATGTCAGGCTATGCTCTAGACCTTGGGACATTATTGTTTTGCCTTTAATTTACGCTCACGTAAAAAGGCAACTAACCCTAATAAACCAAAGATATAACCAATACCACCGATAATATCGCGCAGTCCTGATTTTTCTTTTAACGCACTAATTTCTCTGCGTAATGGTTTTATTTGTTTAGCTATCGCTTTTTCTAACATCAGCGGTGTAATTTGGTTTTGAATTTGTTTTTGAGTGACAGTTTGATTATTCGTCGCTTGATTAGTCTTTACAACTTGCCCATCACTAACAGAGGTTTGTGTTATGTCGCTTGTAGAAGCTAAAGCATTAGAGCTTGGCAGAGAAGCTGATTTATCATCTAAATTATCAGGCAGTTCTTCCGCAGGTAATTGCATTTTTAAGATATGCCCTGCTCCCATGTTAATTTCAAAAACATGGGTAATGCGTTTCTTAGCGATAAAAACAAAGTAACCTTCATCATCAGTCATCGCTTCACCAAGCGGTGTTCCAGAGGTATCCGAAACTTTAACGACAGTACCCGCATTGGCCATAGACCCATTTGAAAATCCAGCTTCACCTTCAATAGTAAAACCTTCAGCGTAAACGCCACCTACTACATTATGTGCACTAGCAAGTGAACTAAACCCTAATGAAATAGATAAGAAAAGAGATAGCAGAGCAGTATATAAAGCATTTGCTTTCATTAGTTTAATCCGTTGTTTCATTAATGAGCATCCTTAGTAATAAATTCAGGTTTAACGGTATGAATTAAATAAACAGCCGCATAAGAAACAAACCCTTCGATGATCATAATCGGAATATGTGCCGGTAATACCGCTTTCGCAGCTAATACAAATGACTCACCAGATAATGCTAAGGAAAATGCCACCATCAATGAGGTAATAATAATTGCACCTGCACCACCCATTGCTCCCCAAATAGCAGCGACTTTAGCACTTTCATGGCGAATACCTCTGTAACAAAGGTAATAAATAATCACGGCAGGCAAGGCAATATTCAGTGTATTCACGCCGAGCACCAATAAACCACCGAACCCAAAGAAAATAACCTGTAATAACAGCGCAACTAATAAGGCAGGAAACGCAACCCAACCCAATAGAATGCCCAATAAACCATTCATGATCAGATGTACGCTCGAAAACCCCAGTGGTAAGTGAATATAAGAAGCAATAAAAAATACCGATGCTAATACACCCACTAATGGTAAATGATCATAATCCATTTTCTTAAGACCAATAAAAACCCCAATAACGGTTAGCACGGCGCCAGTTATCAACACGGGAGATGATAATGCTCCATCAACAATATGCATAATTTACCTTTTTACTGTTTAGTTAACATTTCAACATTTACATATTTCAAAAACTAAATAGTTCAATAATTTACAAAGCCTGACTAGAGCAAACTTTTATTAAAAAAAATGATGTGGCTTGATATATATAGTTATCAAGCCAAATAAAACAACTTAAAAGCTATGGTAGCTTAGTTGCTTGCACCCAAATAACCGCATCCTGTGAAAGTTCTTTGCCTTTGTAGGTTTTCTCTTCCCCTACGCCTAACGCAGCAAATCCCCACTGACCGGCTTTCAATAATGAAAAGTGGAAAGTACCGTTCGCATCAGCGTAGATAGTTTGTGTCACGAATACGTCCGAAGGCGGTGTCATGATAGGCTCTTTAGCAAAATGATTTTTTTGCATATCTGGTGCGTAGTTCATGAATTCAACTTCAATGGCAGCAAAAGGGACGGACTTGCCTCTTGATTTAACCACAGCACTAAAAATACCACCTTCATAAATAGCATAAGGCTTAGTTAATGGCACAATTTCAGCACTCAATCCGAAATCTGTATTCCAGTCGGTAGGTAGGTTGCCAACATTAACAATCGTTTTAGTGATTTGTTGAATGTAACTATCTTCTTCTGCTTCAAAATAAGGAGAAGGTTGTGCAATAAAGACGTAGTCACCTAATCCGCGCAATTTAACATCTGCTTGGTAAGCATGACCTTTATCGACCGAGCTTTCCCATTCGATATCAGAAATAGTATCGATTAAATCAGTTTTTTTACCTTTTTTAATCATATAAAAAGCTTCGGGTTTATCCACCGCCATCACATGACCACTCGAGGCAGGATGAGTAAAAGGCATTTTTAAGGTTATTGCGCCGCCTTTTTCATGCAATAAATTCGGGGTATAAAGCATTTGAAAATGTGCATTCGCTGAAAATGAAAGCATACTGGCTGTAGCAATAGATATTGCAGTCAACAATGGCTTTAAATAGGAAGTTGGTTTAGTACTTTTTACGTTTAGCAAAAGGAAAATCTCCGTCTGAGTAATGAACAGGCGAAGTTGTGGAGGAGATGGTTACTTTTATTTAATAATATTTACATACTCATTATCAATAAAAGCAGACCAGCCGGTGAAGCCCTCCGCAACACCACGGTACTTACTTCAAGAGCAAGTATCATCCTGTGGTTTGGTATCCGGGCTTAGCAAAATAATATTTTAATTGCTTTACCGTTGCGGGGGCAGCCTTGGCTTTTAACCAAGTTCCCAAACACTTATATCTTAACTTTCTATAAGACAAAAATGCATAGCTTTAATGCTATATCCAAAGGAAGCTGAACAATAGCGTGTTACGGGCTAAACAGTCAATATAAAGCCTCTTTTATGCGGTTATTTTTACAGGCTTTATCTTAAGTTAAACTGTGATTGAGAAGGCTAACCAATGGAGTTTTTTACCCTAACTGTATTTGTAATGCTAACCACTATTTAAGCCATTGATTAAACGATTAAATTTGATACTGTCTATTAACGTTAACTATAAAAAAGTAGTTTCATATACTAACTTTAAATACTTGGCATTAAACACATAAAAGGAACGGTTACGATGAATGTCTACCTGTTTGATTGGGGTGATACGTTAATGGTTGATTTCCCTCAAAACACAGGAAAGATGTGTGAATGGGAAACAGTGGAAGCGATCGAAGGCGCAAGAGAAACATTGGCTGTTTTATCCCAAACAGCTAAAATTTATATAGCCACAGGCGCCGCTGACTCAACTGAACAGGAAATAAAAGCAGCCTTTGAGCGTGCTCAGCTAAGCCAATATATTTTAGGTTATTTTTGCAAAGAAAATATAGGGATAGATAAAGGAACGGCAGCATTTCTTAATGCGATTATTTCAACCTTTCCGGTTCCTGTCTTGGATATCACCATGGTCGGCGATTCCTTTGTAAAAGACATTGAACCCGCTATTTCTGTCGGTATTACGCCTATCTGGTTTACGCCAAATAGTGTTCAAATAGCGCCTGATAATATACGCATCATCAAAAGTTTGAGTGAACTCACTTAACCCTACAATACAAGAGGTAAAAATATGTCCTATGAATTAGGAAAACGTTTAGTCATTGGTGTTGCCTCGAGTGCGGTATTTGACCTAACAGAATCAGATCAAGTATTTAAAAGTAAAGGCGAAGCAGAGTATAGAAAATACCAAGCTAAAAACATTAAAAAGCCGCTTAGCAAAGGCGTTGCTTTCTCTTTTATTAAACGATTACTGTCGTTAAATGATTTAAGTGATGACCCAAGTGAAGATCCTTTAGTTGAAGTGGTCTTATTGTCTCGTAATGATCCTGATACTGGGCTTCGAGTAATGAAATCAATAGAGCATCATCATTTACAAATCTCTAGAGCGATTTTCATGCAAGGTAAATCACCTTATGAATATATCCCTGCATTGAGTATTTCACTTTTTCTTTCAGGTAACTTATCAGATGTAAGAGAAGCAATTAAACGTGGCTACCCTGCAGGACATGTTTTAAGTTCAACCATTATTGATGAAGAAGACGATGATGATTTAAGGCTTGCCTTTGACTTTGATGGCGTATTAGCAGATGACGAATCTGAAACGGTCATGCACACCACTAATGACTTAAAACAATTTCACAATCATGAAACGAAGAACATTCTGCAACCGCATACGCCTGGGCCGTTAAAAGAATTTTTAGTGAAAATATCAGCGATTCAGCTAAGAGAAGAAAATAAAAAGAAAATAGATATTCAGTATAAAAATAGATTACGCGTGTCTATTGTGACGGCGAGAAATGCTCCCTCTCATGAGCGTGCATTAAACACATTAAAAAAATGGGGAGTGATGGCAAATGATGCCTTCTTCTTAGGCGGTGTTGATAAGGGATTGGTATTAGGTGTATTAAAGCCACATATATTTTTCGACGATCAATCTGGACATTTAAACTCAACCAGCAAAGTTGCTCCTTCCGTACACATTCCTTTTGGTATTAAGAATATTGTGGAGCCAACGGAATAAGTTATTAAACAACTTGGTCATCGCCATAGCAGTAATCAAAAAGGTGATTAATACACTTCTACTTGTGGAAGCGATTTAAGAATAATGGCCAAGTTTTAATAACTTAATCGATTATAAATATAATGATCATTTTATAATTTACTTTGGCACTAATACTCATCTACAAAAAACAAAAAACGACTATTTCCAGATATCATAACTACTTTGTGTATATGTTTCTATATACTCACCATCATTACATAAAGATATCTGTTGAGATCTTTCAATGGGTTCAAAGTGAAAGTAAGTCATTTATTATTTAGCTACCAATTGATAAAAAAAAAGTAACATCACATTGACGTTACTTTTTAATAATTACTTCTTTTTAAATGAGACAAGTCGATTAAAAAGTTTCTTGTAATTCATCTTTTGGCTCAAGACCAATGTAATATAAATAACCTTTCTCTTTTTTATTTACACTATCACTTGGTTTCAATTTGATAACAGGTTTATTAGTTTGACTATGAGGCGCTGTCATTGACACATTAGGATAGTTAGTTTTAGCTAATTTATTTTGTGTCGAGACTGCTTTATGGGCTTGATTTTTTTTAGTTTTTTCTGAAAAAGTATAGAAAAACTCACCATTACTTTCAATCACCTCAATAGTTGATTGACCAATAGAGTTATAAGAAGCCAATATACCATGTCGCCCCAGTGAGACTTCATGTGTAATTTCTTTGCCACTACCGACTTTATTACCATCAATGTACCAATCGACTTTGACATTACTTTTTAACGTTAAGACAGCAGACTTAAGTCCAAATTTTTCATTTAAAATAGATTCTATTTTAGAATTGTAAGATGGTTTAAATGAAATAGCAGCACGATAAGACAATTCACCGTCCAAATTTTGACTCGCATCAACTATTTTATATGACAGTAAAACACTTCGTTCATTTAAAAAGTCATCTGATTGTTTAGCAGTTTTGATGATCTGACTTTCATTTTCATTCAAACATTCATTAATAGATTGAAATTTAGTACAAACCGCAGTGCCACTTAGTGAAACATTTTTCACACTTTTTGGATCGGCTAGTTCAGACGTTAAACGTCCTACCACTTTTTGTTTTAACGCAGCTAATTCAGTACTTCTTTTTATACGTGTATCTTTCAGTTTTTGGCCATCATTTAAAATAGATTTATGTTCTTCTTTTAACTCAAGACCTTTATTTTCATAATCTTTTTCCAGCGTATCTATTTTTAAAACAAGCGCTTCTAAGTCTTTAAAGAATTGTTGTACATTATCCTTTGCAACCACTTTTTCACTTAGCACGTTAAGGCTTTTCTGATAATTATTTTTACTATGTTCAATCTCTAAACCTAACGCTCTATATTCAAATTCATTTTTGTTATAGCGGCCTAGCTTATTGTTAGAAGATATCAATAGACTATTAATGTCATATTCTTGATTTATTTGCTCTATGGCAGACTCTTCAGACGGCGTAACCAACTCTAAAGCAGATAGGTTAGTTGCAAATGAGAATAACAAACCAATTGTAAGCTTACAGTATCTCACTTTTTCTCCATTATAAATGAGCTGCCTAATAGGGTTAAATAATTAAGCAGAAGTATTCTAAATTAATGTCCATATGAACTTTAACGCGCTATAAAAAAGGGTGTCTATACTACAACACTTATTTTGTAATATATTACATTATATAAGAGTAAAACTATACTCAAAGTAGGCCTATATTCAAAGTAGAATATTTAAAAAAGCGCCTGTAAAGTTTGGTTAACCAAAAATAACGATTATATTTAATTTACTGTAGATAATCTCAAACGTAATAAATAACAATACTGACACTAAGTACTTTAATGTCTATAGATAATTAAAACCATTAATTATTTAATTCCAACCATTCTTTAGGTGAAATACCTAGTTTCTTTCTAAATACCCTTGCCAGAGCAGAACCATTTTCATATCCAACAGCATTCGCTACTAACGCAACTGATTTATTCTGTTTTAATAAACTTTTAGCAACCACAATTCGCCAATCAATGACATAGTCACCAGGGCTTTGGCCGACAATGCGTTTAAATAACGCTGAAAACTTAGAGCGAGACATCAATGCTAGCTCTGCCATTTCTTCTAATCCCCATGCTTGCTCGGGGGCATCTTGAATCGCTAATATTACTTTAGATAATTGTGGGTGAGCCAATCCAGCCAATAAACCATGCTCCATTATTTTATTGCTTAAAACATGCCTTAAAATATAAATAATAAAGATATCGGTTAATGAGTTAATCATTGGCGTTCGCCCACATCGGTCGTTAAAAGCTTCTTCAAATAATAATAACGAGGTTTGTTTTATTTTAGGACAATCATTGAAGTTAAAAGATAGTAACGCCGGTAGGGCTTCAGCGATAGGATTCGAGGTCGTTTCATCATACATCACATTAGCACAGACTAATTGTGGAGGATTATCGTCATTACCAATAATACGATGAGTATGCGGTAAAGGCACAAATAACACAGTCGGCTCGTTAAATACCTGCGATACCCCCTGCCCATCAATTAATGTGAGTTCACCACTTTGTAAAAGGTGTAAATGCCCCTGATTAGGTTGTTTATCGAAATGGCTAATACCGCATAAGTTACCACTAAAAAAGACTTCCGTATTCATCGAAAATCGCTTCAATATAATTGAAAGTTGATCCATTTTGACTCTCTTTATGACTAATTTGGACGATTGGGTTCAATATAGGGACTATGTCATCCCTTTTTAAATATTGAAAGCCTTATATTATCAACCAAGCCAAGGGTGAGCCCTTACTTAACTTAAATTAAACATTAATAATTTATTCTATATGGAGATACACAATGAAACTTTCATCATTAATCAAATCAACACTAGTCAGCACTGCACTATTAGCAAGTAGCTTTGCATTTGCCGCTAATATTGAAGTTAATGCAAACGATAATGACCTAGCAATTAAAGGTTACGATACTGTTTCATATTTTACTGAAGGAACACCAACAAAAGGTTCAGATAAATATACCGCAGCTTACAACGGCGCTATTTATCATTTTGCTAGCGCAGATAACCGTGACTTATTTAAGGAAGATCCAACTAAATATGCACCACAATACGGTGGTTTCTGTGCATTTGGTGTGGCTTTAAACCA
Organism: uncultured Psychromonas sp.; assembly: GCF_947489755.1. Taxonomy (GTDB): domain Bacteria; phylum Pseudomonadota; class Gammaproteobacteria; order Enterobacterales; family Psychromonadaceae; genus Psychromonas. The sequence goes on along the minus strand of NZ_CANLFB010000007.1, from coordinate 12,500 downwards.
AAAATTTGATACAGACCCAACAGCATGGCATATCAAAGGTGACAAATTATATTTAAACCTTAATAAAGACGTTCAAAAGAAATGGTTAACAGATGTACCTGGATACCTTGCACAGTCACAAGGTAACTGGACAACGATTAAAGGTCTTACAACGGAGCAAATAGAAGAAATAAACGATTAAGACCTATTTTAAAGAGAGTATTTGGTTGATATGTAATAAGCCTCTTAATTTAAAAGCACAAACATTGCCAAATACCTCTTTAGTGTTAATAATAAATAAGCGAGATTTTAACCATGAAGAAACTAACCTCTACCGATAACTTAGATAATTTATTATCAGAACACGAACACTCATTATTGTTTTTTAGTGCTTCATGGTGCGGACCTTGCCAATCAATGACACCTGTTATTGAAAATGTATCCAACGCAATGAATGAGCGCCTTAACATTATTAAGGTTGATGTTGATACATCGCAGAATGATGCTATCGATTATGGCATTCGTAGTGTTCCGACATTACTTTTAGTAAAAAATAATGAAATTGTTGCGCAACAAATAGGTGGTATGCCCGCGATTCAATTGATGCAATGGATAGAACAGTACATTTAGTTTTTTAATTTATTTTTATATTTATCAATAAGAGGATTTTTTATGAGCAATAAACTATTAGCAAGTGCAGCATTAGCAGCCGTTATCGCAGCAGGTGTTTCAGCGCCAGCACAAGCAGCGAGTAAAGAAAAATGCTACGGAATCGCAGCTGCGGGTCAAAATGACTGTGCAAACTTAGCAGGCACGCATTCTTGTGCCGGTCAATCCACACTTGATAACGATAAAGGTGAATGGAAATTAGTTGAAAAAGGTACTTGTTCAACATTGGGTGGGCTATCAAAATCAGAAGCTAAAGCAGCTTACAAAGCAAACTCATAAGAATCGTAATTTATGCCTACGAGTAACCGTTTAATTATGATTGTTACTTGTAGATCAAGTTCACATTACTATCTAAAACAAACAAAAATTGACTCTATAAACAATTATTCTGAAATTTTTAATCCTATTGTTATGTCTTTTAGGCATACATATTTAATTGAAAATAAATCTTTTAATTAATGATGGTATAGACGGTGTATTGACACTGTTTTAGTAAATAATACTCAGCTATTACTCAATAAGTTGATGATACTCATCGGCTAAACACATGAAATAGTTAACATAATATATTTAGTTTTTATCAATAAAAGGATCTTTTTATGAGCAATAAATTATTAGCAAGTGCAGCATTAGCAGCCGTTATCGCAGCAGGTGTTTCAGCGCCAGCACAAGCAGCAAGTAAAGAAAAATGTTACGGCATTGCAGCAGCAGGTCAAAATGACTGTGCAAACTTAGCAGGAACACATTCATGTGCAGGCCAATCAACACTTGATAACGATAAAGGCGAATGGAAACTAGTTGAAAAAGGAACTTGTTCAACATTAGGTGGTTTATCAAAATCAGAAGCTAAAGCAGCATACAAAGCTAGCTAATAGGTGAGAAATAATATGTCAGTAGAAAGTAAAGATATTTTAATTGGTGTTGGCTTACGACACGTGCATTTTACTGATGTATTAACTCAACCTCAACAAGTTGATTTTGTAGAAGTGCACTCTGAGAATTTTTTTGGTGAAGGCGGTGCGGCATTATCTGTGCTTAACCAGGTTCGTGAAAAATACCCTATCAGTTTGCACTCAACGTCAATGGGACTGGGATCTGAACAAGATATACCTCTTCACTATTTAAACCGATTAAGCAAATTAGCACAAAGTATCGATCCATTTTTAATGTCTGAGCATGCCTGTTTTACGTGGGGGCAACAACAAGGACAGTTAATCCATAGCGGCGATTTATTACCTATTATTCATACTAATACAAGCTTAGATCGTATGTGTGAACAAGTTGATAAAGTGCAAGAAATTTTGGGTCGACAATTAATTATTGAAAATGTGTCTGCTTATATAAAATTTGATCAAAGTTATTTATCTGAAGCTGAATTCTTAGCAGAACTTAGCCGACGAACAGATTCAAAAATATTATTAGATATTAATAATATAGCGGTTAATAGCATTAATTTTGAGGACGGTAATATTAAGCAATCAGTTAATGATTATATTAATATTCTGCCAATTAATAGTGTTGCTCAAATTCACCTTGCAGGTTGTACAACAGCGTTACCAGGCGAATTAGTGGTCGATGACCATGCTCGACCAGTTTCAGATCACGTTTGGCAAGGTTATGAGCAAGCACTTCAACGCTTTGGAAAAATCCCTACATTAATAGAATGGGACAATGACTTACCAGAATGGTCAGTTTTAATAAGTGAAGCAGATAAAGCACGTCATATAGCTCGTACTGTTTTTAATAAAAACCTGTTAAATCAAACCATGATCAATAAGTCAGTATTGACCAAGGAACTGTAATGAATCAGCAGCAATTGTTAGCTCTTATTTGGAATGATGATCCAACATCATTCATTAAAGAGCGAGAAGAAAGCGGCTTTGATGTTCGTGGTATTAATATTTACCGACGTAATTTATTAGCGAATGCACAGCGTGCTTTAAGTATCACTTTCCCCACTATTTCACAGTTATTAGATAGTGATGTTAATGAGATATTAGTACAAGAATTTTTAAAAAAATATCCACCAAACAAGGGTGACTGGGCGCAATGGGGAGATGAATTTTCACGTTTTATTGCAACAAATCAGATTGCACATGAATATGCTTACTTACCTGATTGCGCAGAGTTAGATTGGCACATACATAAAGCATTAAATGGGCAAGACCAAACACTCGATTATACGTCATTAGCATTACTTGCTAGTGCTGAACCAGAAGATATTAGCATTGTATTAAATAACAATGTTGCACTAATAAGAACAACATCACCTATTAGTGAGATTTTTGATGCACACCATCACCCTGAAGAAAAACAACGAGAACAGGCAATGGAGCAAGCTAAAATAGCATTAAATATTGAACCCAAAAAACATGTCGTCATGATATTCAGGCCAGAATTCCAACCTAAAGTAACAACATTAACAGATAGCGAAGCTGAGTTTATGTTTTGTTTAAAGGCAAGGAAGTCATTAGCAGAATCACTGGATGCCGTCAGCCATTATGATGATTTTTCATTTGATAAATGGTTGGTAAAAGCAATAGAACAAAATTTAATTTTACACTTTAAAGAGAACTCACTATGAATACTTATACTTCTGAATCAAAAAAATCATTATTTTCATCAATTGGCGATCTATATTTAAATATTGCTGAGAAAATAAACCTATTACAACCGCTCGCTCTATTAGCAGCTCGTGTTTATGTTGGTTGGGCATTTTTTGCATCAGGTCTCACCAAGTTACGAGACTGGGAAAGCACGCTTCTTTTATTTGAATACGAATACCAAGTACCAGTATTGCCTTTTGAGTTAGCAGCTTATCTAGGGACTATCGGTGAGCTCGTACTACCCGTCTTATTAATACTCGGATTAACGACTCGTTTTGCCGCTTTAGGATTGTTTTTTGTTAATATTGTTGCAGTGATTAGTTTAGAAGATATTGCGCCCGTAGCTTATGCGGAGCATGTTCTATGGGGGATTCTATTAGCACAAGTTGTTCTCTTCAGTGGTGGTTTCCTTGCTTTAGACCGCTTTATTAAAAGCGTATTTAATAAAAAGTAATAAGGGCTAAGCAATAAAAACGAAGTCATAAAAAAGGCGTTAATACCTAGGTATTAACGCCTTTTTTATAGCATAATCGCCAGCTCAAAAAATCATAGATGAAAACATTACCAATAACTTGCAATCATTATTATTTTTAAGCTTATATTATCCTTAAGCTTGAATTAAATGGATATCACGTTGCGGGAACGGAATGCTAATCGCATTTCTATCAAGTGCTTTCTTCAGTTCTTCATTAACACTAAAGAACACATCCCAATAATCTTTTGGATCACAATGTGGTCTAACGGCGAAATTAACTGAACTGTCACCCATTTCTAAGACACCAACAAACGGAGCAGGTGTTTGCATTACTTTATCGTTTGCAAGTAACACATCCATTAACACCGCTTTAGTTTTATCAATATCTGCATCGTATGAAACACCAATGGTCAAATCAACACGAATCTTACCTTCAACCGTATAATTAATAATTGAGTCATTAGATGTTGCACCATTTGGAATAATAACGCGTTTAGATTGTGGAGCGATTAAAATAGTATTAAAAATTTGTACTTCTTTAACAACACCCAAGTGTCCTTGAGATTCAATCAAGTCACCTACTTTATAAGGTTTAAATACCATGATCAGCACACCACCAGCAAAGTTAGCCAAGCTACCTTGAAGTGCTAAACCTATCGCTAAACCTGCAGCACCTAATACAGCCACAAATGATGTCGTAGCGATCCCTATCATTGAAGCAACTGAAATAAATAGTAATACTTTTAATATCCATGAAGCTAAGCTAGTCATAAATGGAATTAAAGTAGGATCTACTTTGGAATGTTCCATTGATAATCGAATCACTTTACAAATCATGCTAATGATCCATAAACCAATTAATAGTGTCACTATCGCTAATGCTAATTTAGGAGCGTATTCAATTCCTAATTCATACGCTTTTGTTGATAATTTTTCGAGCTGTGTCGTCGAGACATCTAAAGCACTCATTTAACTTCCTTTTATAATGATCAAATAATGGCACATACCATTATTTGTATTATATAAGGGCTAAAAATAAGTACCTATTTAGATAAGCTTTTTCTCGGGCAAGATCACTTTTATTCTAAAAAACTGTACTATTTTCCAACAAAAAAACTGATATCAATAAGCGTTTAATCTAGATTTCACGTATAACAACTCAATTTAAGCATGAATTAATATTGTCTTTATTCACATTCGACATTGTATAACGAAGCAATGGGGTATTTTAGCCAGTAAAATAGACCAGTTATTAATAGTGGTAGATATGGCTAGAGTGCCTACATTAAAGTTAAATATGGGTAGTAGATTGTTGCTGTGATTAGACGTTTAGAGTACCGCCGTATAAAAGTGTAATTAACTTCGTCGGTGCAGCTTATTTTTAGGCATCGACATAAAAGCGATAGAAGCAATAAAAAATAATACCGTGATTCATCTACTTTTTAAGCAGTGAGTATCAGTGACAATAATGAATAACGGTATAACTAAAGCAAAGTTTAACTAACGATATAAAGCACTATTAGGTCTAAAACCTAAGCCTATAATCCTAAATCAGATAAACTTGGAAAATCATCAGGTCTACTGCTCCCTTCCCACGTAAATAATCTATCTTTTTCATCGATGGCTAAATCATTAATACAGGCAAAACGTTTTTGCATTAACCCTAGTTCATCAAATTCCCAGTTTTCATTACCATAAGCACGAAACCATTGATTTTCAGCATTTCGATATTCATAAGCAAACCTCACTGCAATACGATTATCAGTAAAAGCCCAAAGCTCTTTCACTAATTTATAATCTAATTCGTTTTGCCACTTGTTCGCCAAGAAATAAACGATCTCAGCACGACCATTGATGAAATTAGAACGATTTCGCCATTCACTATCAGGACTATAAGCGAGAGAAACAGCTTCAGGATTTTTATTATTCCAACCATTTTCAGCAGCTCTTACTTTTAACGTTGCAGTAGCAAAATTAAAAGGTGGTAAAGGTGGACGTGCGGTTTTCATCGATGTTTCTCCTAAATCATTTACATTTAACACTTAAATAGTCCAATTAAACAATAATCAACACTATTCATTGAGCACTCACATAAGATTACATATTTTATCAGTAAATTAATGAGTAAGATGATCGATTGCTACTCATTAACGATTAAGTCTTATTTAATTTTATCCGTCAAAGCTGAAAACTCTTTTTGCATTTGAAGGTTATTGAATGGTACTAACTCAGGCGCTTGTAATGCCATTATTTTATCGAATAATTGACTGCTATCCGTTATCAGATTACTGACTTGAGAAGACATAGTCACTGTATTTAAGGTATTAACAGCTAATGTATAATCTTCCATTAACAGGCGGTGAGCCTTAGACATATTATTTAAGTCTTGTTGCATACTCACTTTATATAATTTAATTGCTTGTAAGGTTGTATTCTGGCTCTTTAAATTTAAAGAATAAGATTTTTTGTGCTTTGAAGAAGCTTTATCCATCTCGCTTTTAGTTGTTTTGATTAGATTATTTTGTTTATTCTGTAGCGTATCAATGCGAGGGATATATTTGTTTTTTAAATCAGCCATATAGCGTTCTTGAATATAAAGCTGTAATTCCAATAACACCACATACATGCTGTAATATTTTTTAGCGTTATTAAGGTCTTCGCCCGAAGTTGCTGTGATCTTAGCAAATGAAGAAGCTATTTCACCAATCACCGGGAAAATAGTCGTCATGGCTAGAATATCATCAGCATTAACACGTACTAATAATGCTTCAACTTGTTCAAATGAAAGTTCAGTACCAAACTCATCGAGTCTTATTTGTACTACTTCAATCATCTTTTCACGATTTTTTTGGTATTCAGCGATATCATCTTCGTATTGTTGTTGTTTCTTTAACGCCTCTTTTTTATCTTCACCAATCAAAATAACCGACTTTGATTTTTGTTGAGATGCCTTCTCTTGAAGCCCTAAAATAGTTGAGTCAATGTGTGCAATGCTATCACTCGCCTCTTTTACAATATCATCATTTAAAATGCCGTAAACATCACCTAACAATGCATCAATATCTTCTTGGTAACTCGCTTTATCCTTTTTGAAAAAAGCACTTTCTGGCGCTTGGTTTTTATCCCCTTTTACTTTGATAATATCGGCGAATCGGTCTTCCATGTTATCCCATGACGATATCGACTTTTGTCTAGCGGCTGACAGTGTTGATAAACCTTGTGCGACTTCGTCCCCTTCTCCAGTGAGGTCAGAGTAAAGTTCTGAACTACTATTTTTAACTGAACTCCAACCTGTTGACAATGATTCCTTCCAATCAGCTTGAGCCGATATTGAAACCACTATTAGACAGATAAGGGGAATGATTCTTTCCATTTCGTAAATTCCTTTAAAGACGCTATTAATTTCAAAAAACTACATAAATAGAATTGATTAAGATGATAGAGATAACTGAAGATAATACTAAAATCATCTCACTATTTATACTGATGGTTTATTCACAAGGATTGTCTTTTCGCAGGTATAAAAAAAGGTATCAAGCTAAGCTTCATACCTTTTTAACTAATTTAACATTGAGCTATCAGAAAGTGATTACCAACCTTTAACAGCGCCACCTTTAAAGATTTCAAGTGCAGCTTGGTATACTTCATCTGATTGATATGCTTTAACAAAGTTTTGCACGTTTTCAGACTTAACGTTATCTTCACGAGCAACGATTAAGTTAACGTATGGAGACTCTTTATCTTCAACAAATAAACCATCATGCTCAGGCGAAAGATCGATAGAACTTGCATAAGTAGTGTTGATGATAGCTAGGCTAACGTCATCTAATGAACGAGGTAATTGAGCAGCTTCTAACTCAATTATTTTCAAGTTTTTATCACTGCTTACAATATCCAATACCGTTGCTTGTAGACCAACACCTTCTTTAAGTGTTAATAAACCTTGTTTCTCTAATAAGATTAAAGAACGACCTAAGTTAGTTGGGTCACTTGGCACGGCAATTTGATCGCCATCTTTCAATTCATCTAGTGTTTTAATTTTGTTTGAGTAACCAGCAATTGGATAAACTAATGTATTACCAGCAACAGAAAATTTGTAACCACGGTCAGTAATTTGTTGATCTAAATAAGGTTTATGTTGGAATGCATTCGCATCAATTGAACCTTCATCTAGTGCTGCATTAGGCGTAATGTAATCAGAAAAAATTTCTAAAGAAACGTCTAAACCATACTTTTCTTTTGCAACTTTTGCTGCAATCTCTGCTACTTGTGCTTCAGCACCGGCGATAACACCGATAGTCACTTTAGTATTATCAACTGCAACAGCTTCTTTTTCACCACAGCCTGCTAATGCGAATGTTGATGCAAGACCTAAAACGGCTAATACTTTTTTGATATTAAAACTCATAAACTTTCCTTTTTTAATGTAATGATTAAATGTCACTTTAAATATAACGTTAACATTTAATGTTTCTCAATTAACAGTATTTAATGGTTCAAATTAACCATTAAAAATTTAACGATGATCAACACGTTTAACAAGGTAATCACCCAGTGATTGAATCATTTGCACCATGATGACTAGAATAACGATGGTTATCATCATTACCGTTGCATCAAAACGTTGGTAACCATAACGAATACCAACATCACCAAGACCGCCACCACCAACTGTACCCGCCATTGCTGAATAACCAACTAAAGTCACTAAAGTGATCGTTACCGCATTAATAATGCCAGGCAATGCTTCTGGTAGAAGTACCTTGTTAATAATTTGAATGGGTTTTGCCCCCATTGCTTGAGCCGCTTCTACTAAACCACTTGGCACCTCTAATAATGCACCTTCAACAAGACGAGCAATAAAAGGAATAGCACCGATGGTTAATGGCACAATAGCAGCTGCCGTACCGATTGATGACCCAACAATAAAACGTGTCACGGGAATCAATGCCACCAATAAAATAATAAACGGAATAGAGCGACCGATATTGACTACGATGCCTAACGCTTTATTTAAAGTCGTATTTTCTAATAAACCGTTCTTTTTACTCAGATGTAATAAAACACCTAGGGGAATACCCACCGCAAAACCAATAAAACCGGAGGTAAATACCATTACTAATGTTTCCCATAAAGAGTCGACTAATAGTTCAATTAAACGTGTATTTTCAGCCCACCACATAGTTACTGCATTAACTGACATAACCTAGTACCTCTAATTCAATTTTTTGTTCTTTCAAGTATTGGATAGCTTTATTAGCACAATCTTCTGAACCAATAAACTCTGCTAGCATAAGACCAAACTTAACGCCGCCAACATAGTCCATATTTGAGCTTAATATACTGATATCAATATTAAATTCTCGTGCAACATGGCTTATTACCGGCGCATCAACAGAAGCCCCTGTAAATTCTAGACGTATCAATGGAAAACTATTTTCAATTCGTGTGGCTTGTAAACGTTCTTTATAATCACCAGGAATAGAAAGATCTAAAGTCGAACGAATAAATTCACGTGCAAGTTCTGTTTTTGGATGTGCAAATATGTCACCAACAGAACCATTCTCAACTAATTTACCATCACCAATAATAGCCACTTCTTGACAAATACCTTTTACCACAGCCATTTCATGAGTGATCAATAAGATAGTTAAATTTAACTCTTTATTAATTTTACGTAAAAGCTCTAAGATAGAAATAGTGGTTGCAGGATCTAATGCACTAGTTGCTTCATCACATAACAATACTTTAGGGTCTGACGCAAGTGCGCGTGCAATGGCAACACGTTGCTTTTGACCACCACTTAAATTTGCAGGGTATACATCGCGTTTATCAGCTAATCCAACTAACTCTAATAACCCTTCTACCTTGCTTTTAATCTTACTTTTTGACTCGCCCGCTAGCTCTAATGGCAATGCAATATTATTAAAAACAGTACGAGATGATAATAAGTTAAAGTGTTGAAAAATCATGCCTATTTTACGGCGTGTTTGTGTTAACTCTTGTTCAGATAATTGCGTTAAATCGATATTATCAACAATCACTTTACCACTGGTTGGACGCTCTAATAAGTTAACACAACGTATTAACGTACTTTTACCTGCACCAGAAGAGCCTATTACGCCAAAAATACTACCTTGCGCTATATTCAGGTTAATATCAGAAAGTGCATTAATCACTTTATCGCCCTGATAAAACACTTTGTTTACATTTTTTATTTCTATCATCAGATTTCCTGAAATTAAATACAGCTTACGTCTCAAACACCACTGTTATTAGTGATCTATACCGTAATTACCCGTGCATACTAAGACATCTAGACGTCTAAAGCAATTAATCATTAAAGCGAAATAAATAAAATATTTAGATCAATATTGTAGTCGCTAAATTTGACTCCGATTCATGTGAATAGAACTTACTTTAAAAAAGACGTTGTGGTTAACTTTGGAGAGAAAGAAGGATTTTTATGATAATACCATTACTGGGTAATTTGATGTAAAAATCCATTCCTAGATTCTCATAATAATGTTTCACACAGGAGGTTATTTATACTCTTCAGTTAATTTGATACGATCTTGTAAATGCGGGTGAGTAGATAAAAAGTCATTCATTTTTATGCGAGCTTCTCCATCAACATTGGCATGATTGCTCAAGCGAGTCATTAAAGAAGAAAATACATTAACAGAAATATTTGATGCTTTTAACATACTTAGAGCGTATCTATCAGCTTCAAGTTCAAACTCTCTTGAATAAGCTAAATCAATCACCAGTGTAGGAAGTCCGGTTACAATATCAACAGCATCCAGATCTCCCGTTAATAATATAACGACTAATGTAACCATCGAACCTTGTAAAATACGTCGTGTAATATGTTTATGATGTAAATGCCCTAATTCATGAAAAAGAACAGCAACTAATTCTTGCTCATTTTCCACTAAATTAACGAGATCATCAGTAAAAACTATATCGCCATTAGGTAAAGCTAAGGCATTGGCCCCCATACCAGATCTAAAATAAATATGCGGATTAAGAGCTTTATGATGTGCTAAGTGCTTAGCAAATAGAGTACGTATTTGAACTTGTTTTTTAATGGGTAAATTTGAAGGTTCAAATACAGTTTGATCTAATAGATCCAAGCTAGTAGATAACTGTTCTTCAATATATTCCGGCATTTCGAATGCAATGGTTTTAGCGGCGGCAGGTATACCATGTACGGTTATCGCCCATACAAACCCAATCATCAAACAACTAAACAATATGACAGCAGTAAGACTTTTTTCTAACCGATGTACTAAAGAAAAAGGAAGCGAACTTTGTTGTGTCAGTTTATTAAGTTGTTCTACCCCCTCATGATCATCACTAACAAATAAACGTTCATCACCTAATTCAATTTCTCTGGGTGTATCACCTAAAGGTGCTTCGATACGAATATCGCCACAATCTACAATGATAGGGGTAATGTCATTATTATCTATCACCAATGATAGGCTGGTGTTATTGATTAATTGCAAGCTTGCATTAATACGTTTAGCACTCAACCCATCAAGGAAATAACCATGAATAATTAATTGATTCATGGTTATTGCTTATGCGAAATCAAAAACAACTTGTCCCATCTCTTCACCTAAAGCATTAACATTTTCTTTCTCTGCAGCAGAAAAACCTTCAAGGCTACCATTAACCTTCATAACGATATTGTCACTCAAGTATTTAACCATACGTACTTTAGCTGCTGGCGCATACAAACCAAGCGTAATAATAATTAAAAAGGTATTAATTAATATAACTTTAATATAACCACTAACAGTTAAAGTACAATCAAACTCATGATCAACTAAAGATAGACGACGATAAAATAGGTTCGTTGTCGACGCGATAAAAAATACAAGCATAATTAAATAAAAGAAGCCTATAAATACAGGAAGCAGAACAGGTATAAAGAAAGCAAAGATTGCGCCTATAATGGCCCCAAAAATAGCAAACAACACTGTCGCACCAATCATCATGAGTAAAATCATTCCATAATCTTTATAAGTAGCGCTAAATTTAAAAGACGAAGTACCGTAAGAGCTATTGTTAACAACATACTCATTTATTTTTTGTAATGATGTAGGTAATAATATCCCTAAAGTAAGCACACCTAAAATAGGCCATACAAATAATGCCATGACAGCACCAAGATAAGATCCTTTAAAACGGAATTGGATATTTTTGTAAGCTGACATTCTCATATGAAAAGCCAATGATTGATTATAAAAATAAGGCATTGAAATCAATAATGGGATAAGAATGATCATTGAATACACTGGTGAATAATTTGCCGCCAAGCTGTAAATAATTAAGACAACAATTGCAATAATACGCCCTTTTAGAATAGTCATAGGATCTGCTAAATATCTAAAGTTGCTACCATCAAGATACATGTTTGAATAAAAATACTTATTGTTTCTAACCGTTGCCCACGCAGAATAAATACCTAAAGTTAAGATAGTAAATAACACATTAACTATCCATATTTTAAAATACTCTGAACCGTTACCAGTAAATTTAAAAAGAGCACGCGAAGAAGAGCTAACGGTAGACTCGGTGGTTTGGTTTGTCATTAAACGTCCTTGTGAAGTTTGAGTTAAGAATGATGTTTATTAAATTGTTCTCACTAATTAATCCAGTAAAAGTATCTTTAAAAAGTAAGATCTATTCATAGGTTGGACATTAAGAGGTAACCGCGTGCAAACCATATTGCAATCTACCTCTTTTTTTATCTCTGTCTG